>CAYYDH010000014.1:0-13165 GCA_964470615.1 uncultured Candidatus Saccharibacteria bacterium | reverse complement strand
AAAAGGGCATACCAGAGCTTTTAGAGATGATCTTGTTAATAGCAGACTTAGAAAATCTTCGGGCTGATGCTTCAAAACCGGCCGAAGGGATAATTGTTGAATCACGCATGGATTCTTCAAGAGGTCCGGTTGCCACTGTTATTGTTCAGGAAGGGACCTTGAAGAAAGGGGATATAGTCGGGACGTCTTCTGTTTCAGGAAAGGTAAAAATATTAGAAGACTTTCAGAAACAGCCGATTAACGAAGCATCACCTTCAACGCCGGCTATTATATTGGGGTTTGGAGGGGTGCCTGGCGTTGGGGAGAGATTTAGGGTATTTTCAGATTTTGGAGAAGCAGAGAAAGGAATAAAAAAAGAAAAAAGATTAGAACCAAGGATTGTGGTCAAAGACGAACCAGACAAAAAGACAGTGAAAATAATCCTCAAAGCAGATGTTTTGGGGTCTCTGGAGGCGGTTGAGGGGATGTTAAACCAATTGCCTCAAGAAAAAGTCTCGTTAAGAATTTTGATAAGCGATGTAGGGGATGTCAATGAAAACGACGTGAAATTAGCCAAAAGTGCGCGTGCTAAGATTTTGGCTTTTCGGGTAAAGGCCAATTCAGCCGTTAAAGGCCTGGCCTCACGGGAAAAGATAACCGTTATTTACTTTGATATTATCTATGAATTGGTTCAGGCCGTGAGAATGCTTCTAGAAAAGCAGTTAGAGCCAGAAGTGATAAGAACAGAGACTGGGCAAATAAAGATATTAGCTGTTTTTCGCAGCGACAAGAGCCGCCAGGTTTTAGGAGGGAAAGTGATTTCTGGAAAGGTGGAAAAAGGCGATTCAGTTGAAGTCCTGCGGAACAACGAGAAAGCTGGGAAAGGCAGGATAATCAGTTTGCAGAAACAAAAGAAAGACGTTGACGAAGTAATAAAGGGCATGGAGTGCGGCATGCTTTACGAAGGAAACGTAAAAGCCGAGGAAGGCGACTTATTAGCCGCATACACCGAGGAAAGGCAAAAAGGAGAATTATAAATGGCAAAGAGGATTGAAAAGGTTAATGAGCTGTTGAGAGAAGAGGTTGGAAATATTTTTTTGAAGGACGTCGAATTCCCCGAAGGTGTTTTAGTAACGATAACCCGAGTGGAAGTTTCACCCAATATATTCGAGGCCAAGGTTTTTATCTCTGTTTTTCCGGACAACAAAACAGACAATGTTTTTAACATTCTGAACAAAATAATCTACGGCATCCAGCAGAAGGTAAATAGCCGCTTAAGAATGCGGCCCATTCCAAGAATTAGATTTATTAGGGAGGAGAAGACCAAGGAAGCGGCCAGGGTTGAAGAGTTGATAGACAAGGCAAAAAAAGAATAGCAGCTTGAAATTAATTTCTAAAAGGTATAATAGATATAGCGCTGGGCCTGGTAGCAAAGTAGCAATGCAACGGTCTGCAAAACCGTTATACGTGGGTGCGATTCCCACCCAGGCCTCTTGAAAACTTTTCATGCCCAGGTGTTGGAATGGCATACAAGGTTGACTTAAAATCAACTGAGCTTTTGCTCATGAGGGTTCGACTCCCTCCCTGGGCACACATTTAATGGTCTGGCGGCGCTTTGCGTCGCCTATTGATTTTAGCAAACAGAAATGGCAAAATAGGTTTCAGTACTTTATACTCTCGGAGGAGAAAAACCATGGCTGAGTGCTTGGCTGTAGTTTTTGACCTTGATGTTGGGAGGACATTTTTCCATCTGCTAGACGGCAAGCCGGATACAATTAACCTTCAGGTAAAACCCGGCCTTTCGACAGAAGAGTTTTTCAGGCAACGTGGGGCTTCTGCTCAAAAAGCGAGAGAGATGTTTCCTGAGCGCTTTGTTGCCGTAGGCGATAAAGCGGGCTCACTAACCTGGGGTGCTCCGTTGGGCATGATAGAGTTACATCGGCAGAGGCCAGATCTGCAGAAATTAGCAGACACGACCGGCCTTTTAATCTACGTTTTCCGTCGCCGCTCCAAAGAGTCTCCTCGCCTCGAGTTTACGCTGGAAAGTCGCTCTACCCGATAGTAAAACCAGCCCTTTTCCTGGAAGGAATAGGGCTTTTTTATTGCTTTGGGCGCGGTTATTAATTAGAATGAATCTATAGTTATGATACTTTGGGTTTTAATAAGCACAATATTTGTCAGCCTGGTATCCTTAATCGGAGTTTTTACCTTAGGCCTTAAGGAAAAGCTATTGAAAAGAATAGTTAATTTTCTAGTTAGCTTATCAATCGGAGTATTAATTGGAGTAGCTTTTTTGGATTTAATACCGGAAGCTGTCAGCAAAGGGAAAAAAGAAGATGTTTTCCTTTATGTTTTGATAGGCTTTTTTCTTTTCTTTCTCATCGAGAAAATACTAGGTTGGCGGCATTGCCATGAAGATAAATGCCCAGTTCATTCGTTTGCCTATATTAATCTTTTTGGCGACGCAGTGCATAATCTGACGGATGGCTTAATAATCGGTGCCAGTTTTTTTACGGATTTCCATTTAGGAGTTATTACGGTTTTCGCCGTTATTCTACACGAGATACCTTGTGAGATAGGAGAGTTCGCAGTCTTGCTGTATGCCGGATTTAAAAAAGCAAAAGCCCTGTTTTTTAATTTCATTACGGCTCTAACCGCGATCGTCGGTGGCGTTATCGGCTACTTTATTTCTGGCCATGTTGGCAACTTTACTGTTTTTCTTATCCCTTTTGCTGCTGGCGGCTTTATTTATATTGCCGCGTCAGACTTGATACCAGAGGTTAACAAGCGGGACAAAGGCAGGGGGTCTCTTTACAGTTTTGCCATATCCGCCTTAGGTGTTTTGATAATTTATTTGATAAAAAATATTGGTTCAGGATAACTATGCACCAGACGACAACTTGCAGGCGTAGAATTAGGGAAAAAGGCTTTACCTTAGTAGAGATTTTAATCGTTATCGCGATTATAAGTTTACTGGCTTCTATTGTCTTAATTTCTGTTTTTGGTGCGCGTGAGAGAGCTTATTTCGCAAGAACCCAAAAAGAAATGAGAAGCATGGTCGAAGCTTTAAACTTGTATTTTTTGGATTATGATTATGCATATCCCTGTGACGTTGACAGAAGCTTGCCGCCAGGTCTAGAAGAATACTTGTCTTCTCGTCCATCTTGGCCAAGCGCGCCTTGGCCTGGTAGTGTTTATGATTATGATTTTTGGGTTGAAGATCCTAGCTCTATGCCAGATCCTAGCAATCCGGGTAGCAATTGTCCGGGTGCACTATCTTATGATCCCAAAAACCCGCCAGTGTATCAAATAAGCGTTAGGTTTTGTCCGATGGGTGGTCCATTGTCTGCTTGTAGGTTTCCCAAAGAATCATGGGCATCTGACTTTGAGGTTAACAGCAGCGTCTATTATTGCATCGAGGGCCCTTGTAGGGCCCACGGAGGCGAACCGTTTGATTATCCCAGTTGTTGTATAGGTGGAGCTTGTCCGGTTGGTGTTAGGCTGTGCAGATAAAAGAAAGTAAAAACCACCTATGGGCAGGTGGTTCTTACTTAATTTTCTAGAATCTCTACGTAAGTGTTTTTGACTCCGAAGTTTTTCGCTAGCTGATACTCTGGGAACCAGACATCTAAGTGATAATTGCTTTTCCTCAAGTTCATTCTGTCTTCTACGACAAAGATTTTATCTCCGTAAATATCAGGTATTCTGACCTCAGTGCCAAAGGGCAAAAGATTATTTGCTACAATCCCGTCTTTTACTGTAGATCCGGAAGCAGTTATAAAAGGGGTGTCATCTGTCTCTTCAGGAGTACTGGAGTAGGCAGTGATTACCATCCTGACCATCTTTTCCACTTTAGGTTCAGGAAAGTTAGGGTCAGAAACAGCTGAAAGGCTGTTTCCGCCTATAATAACTAAATCATCGGTTTCAGGAGACGGTTTATTATCGGATTCAAGATCCGCATTGGCTAATTGTATTTTTATGGCAAAGATCAACAAGGCGCTCATCAAAACAGCGAAAACTGCTAAAATTACGGCATTTTTTCTCATAGATTTAGAGCCTATTATATCTGCAACCCTAACAAAAAAGCCCAACTGGGCATGTTCCAATTCTATACTATTATATGGGTTTTGTCAAGGGGTAAGAGGGAGCGGTGATTTTAGCAAAAAAGCCCTAGGAATAGGGCTTTTTTGGTGATGGAGCGGGAGACGGGATTCGCACCCGCGATCTTCTCCTTGGCAAGGAGACATTCTACTGCTGAACTACTCCCGCACAGTTTGTGCCGGAGGCCAGACTTGCACTGGCGACCTCTTCTTTTTCAGAGAAGCGCTCCACTACCTGAGCTACTCCGGCAGAATAACTAATTATATCAGATTTTGTGGGCGCTATAGGATTTGAACCTATGGCCTTCCGCGTGTAAGGCGGACGCTCTACCGCTGAGCTAAGCGCCCCATGCGGACGGTGGGACTTGAACCCACATGCCATTTCTGGCGCAGAGCCTCAGTCTGCTGCGTGTACCGGTTTCGCCACGTCCGCGTTTTTATTCTTCTTCTTTTTCAACTTTCGGTGTTACCTCGGGTGTAGCCTCTATTACTGGTGTTGGTTCTTCTGGCGCGATTGCTTGGACAAAATCAGTTCTCTTTAGGCGGGCTTTTTTGCCCTTGGCAGTTCTTAGGTAATAAAGTTTTGCTCTTCTCACTTTACCATGTCTTAAAATCTCTATTTTTTCAATGGTAGGGGTATGGAGCGGGAAAACTTTTTCTACGCCGATTCCGGAAATAACCTTTCTAACTGTAATTGTTCCGGAAATTCCTTTTCCATGCTTCTTGGCAATAACTACACCCTCAAATTTTTGGATTCTTTCCTTATCTTTTTCTTTGATCTTTTGACTGACCTGAACTGTATCGCCTGGTCGGATGTCAGGAATATCGCTTTTTTGATATTTCTTTATGAAATCGTCTGTTTTAGTTGTCATGTTTTTTAAGATTGTTAATTACTTGCTCTAAATCTTTAGGCAAGCCCGTATTAAACTCTTTTATTTCTTTATTCGGCATTTGGATTTTTAGATAACTGGCGTGGAGAAAATGTCTTGCTAGTTCTTTGGGGCAGGGTTGGCTCTTAAACCCGTACATTTTGTCGCCTGCAATAGGATGGTGAATATGGGCGAGATGACAACGGATCTGATGTTTGCGTCCGGTTTTAGGAGCAACCTCCAGAAGCGTGAACCCTTTTAATCTCTCCAAGACCTTATAGTCAGTTATTGCTTCCCTTTTGCCCTGTGATCCTGGTTCGCCTGGAGAGAATACTATTTGTTTCATTCCGTCTTTTGGCGATCGGCCAATCAGGGTTTTTATTGTACTTGTATCATTTTCAACGCTACCTATGACCAGGGCCAGATACTTCTTTTCTGCCTGTCTTTCTTTAAACTGGGACTGCAGAAAAGACAGCGCACTGTTATTTTTAGCGACAAGAAGAATTCCCGAAGTGTCTTTGTCCAGCCTGTGGACTACCCCATATCTTGGCATATTTCCTGTATTTTTCAAGAGGGGGTACTTCTCCATTAACAAATCAATCAGCGATTTTGCAGCTGACTGATTCTCATTGAAAACGACAATTCCGGCTGGTTTGTCAATGACTAAAACATCATTATCTTCGTAAATTGTTCGTAGTTCCATGTGGGCGGTACGGGGCTCGAACCTGTAACCTTCCGCACGTCAAGCGGACGCTCTACCATTGAGCTAACCGCCCATGGTGCGCGCGGATGGATTCGAACCATCGACCCCCACTTTATAAGAGTGGTGCTACTGCCACTGAGCTACGCGCGCACAACCAAGATACTCTATTCCACTCCCCTTATTTTTACCCTCAAAGATGGTTTAACAGTTTTTTTGTCTTTTGTCGATACTCCTTTTATCAGTTTTTCAAAAGTATCTCTTTCAATAGTTTCCTTTTCAACCAAGGTTTTAGCTATTCGGTCGAGCATATTCTTTTTGCGAGTAAGAATATTTGTCGCTTCCTTTTCTGCGCCCCTTATGAACTGGGCGACCTCTTTGTCAATTTGGGCCGCTACCTTCTCAGAATAGTTCCTTTGCTCCGATATCTCTTTTCCTAGGAAGACAAAGTCTTCTTTGTCGCCGAATGAAACCGGGCCCAAAGAAGACATACCATATTCTTTTACTAGCTTTCTGGCCAGATCAGACGCTTTGCTTAAATCATTAGAGGCGCCGGTAGTCATTTGCCCAAACTTTATTCTCTCGGCGCAATAACCGCCAAGCAAAGTCGCCAATTCAGAAAGGAATTCTTTCTTAGTGTGCATCTTTTTGTCTTCATTGGGCATTTGCAGGGTATAGCCTGCTGCCATTCCTCGGGCGATAATAGAAATTTTTCTTATTGGTTCGGTGTCTGGTAGAGAAGCTGAAACTAAAGCATGTCCAGCTTCGTGGTAGGCTGCTATTTCCTTTTCTTTTTTAGATAGAATATGGCTTTTCCTTTCTGGCCCCAGCAAAACTTTTTCAATTGATTCTAAAAATTCCTCCTGATAAATTTTATTTTTATTCCTTCTGGCGGCTAGAATAGCAGCTTCGTTTGCTGCATTTGCTAGATCGGCTCCTGAGAAACCGGGCGTTCTTTCTGCCACCTCTCGCAAGTTAACATCACTAGCTAATGGTTTTTCCTGGGAGTGGATTTTTAAGATTGCTTCGCGGTCGTTTAAATCCGGTGGGTCCAGAATAATTTTTCGGTCAAAGCGGCCCGGCCTTAATAGGGCAGGGTCTAAAATGTCGCCTCGGTTGGTAGCTGCCATGATAATAACATTAGTTTCTTTTTCAAATCCGTCCATTTCTACTAGAATTTGATTGAGCGTTTGCTCTCTTTCGTCGTGGCCGCCGCCGATGCCAGCTCCTCTGTGCCGGCCGATAGCATCAAGCTCGTCTATAAAGATGATGGAGGGAGCTGTTTTTTTTGCCGTTGAAAATAGATCGCGGACCCTAGCTGAACCGACCCCCACAAACATTTCTACGAATTCAGATCCGGATATGGAGAAAAACGGTACATTAGCTTCGCCAGCCACAGCTCGAGCCAATAGCGTTTTGCCAACGCCTGCTGACCCAAGCAGTAAAACACCCCTTGGTATTTTAGCCCCCATTTTTAGATATTTCTGGGGATTTTTGAGGAAATCAACAATTTCTTTTAGTTCTTCTTTGGCCTCTTTCAAGCCCGCCACATCGTTAAAGGTGATTCGCGTCTTGGGGTGGCCTTCAGCTCCGAAAAGCTTGGCGCGAGCGCGGGTAAAGTTAAAAGCTTCGCTTGCCCCACCTTTAGCTTGTCGGAAGATGAAGAAGAAAAATACGCCAAAAAGTAAAAGAGGCAGGATATAGACAACAAAAGGACCGACCCAGGTCCAAATGCTTTCATCTTTTTGTACGTCAATTTCCACCTTTTTTAGGCTTTCCCTATCAACGCCAAGGTTAGAAAGGGTTTCTGGAAGCGAGCTGTTGGTCTCTTTTAGAGAAGAGGCCTCGGTGTTGTCATTATACAGAACCGAGACGCTATCTCCTCTGACAGTGATTGTTTTTATTGTCCCGGTGTTAATGTCTTCGACTATTTTTGTCAGAGAGATTTTTCCAGCTTCGCCTGATGGATTGCTTGAAAACATATACAAAAAGGCAGCGAAGATAAAAATAGCCAGAATCAGAACAAAATTTTTAGCCAAGTTTTTCATAAATATATTCTTTTTATATCTCAAATTATATCAGATTTATTATAAAAAAAAAGAGGGCGTCAGATATCACACGCGGATATCATAACGCCCTTTGCTTCCATTACCCCGCTACGGGTAGTGAAACTGCTTGGCTGTCACGCTTCGCCAGAGACGGTTGCCGCGACAGCGGGTTCGGCCTGGCTGACGATTCCGTCAGCCTTTACGGTCTGGCCATAGACCGCCTGAAGTATCCACTTCAGGGGAACGGGTGCGTCGTCGTACTTCGCCGTGTCGGCAAACTCCTTGCCGACGCAGTGTTCCAGGAAGTCCGGCGGAACGTGGTCAGGCACCTCCAGGAGGGCGAGAACGTAGCCCTTGGCGGTTTCGCGGCGCTCCATCAGCATGAACAGGTGGGGTATTCTGCGACCCTTTTCCTTGTCCTGCCACGAATCAGGCTCGATGGAGACCAGGCAGATGCCCGGTTTCTGCTCGATGAAAAACTCCTGAGGCGTGACAGTCGCCTTCTCCGCCCACTCCCTTTTGGTGACTTCGGCCCGCTCTTTTAAGAGCAGGGGTTCGAGGTCCTTGTTGCAGAGGAACCACAGGGTGGTGACTCGACGGCAGCGGATTTCGAACAATCCGCACTTCACAACCGTCCAGAGCAGGTTGACGAGCCGGTGCATTTCCGACTCGACGGGAGAGAAGGGTTCTTCCTTGTTCCTGATGCTGTTGAGGTGGAGGAATATTCCTTCTTTCCGGATCTCCTCGGTAGCCTCGGCAATGGGGCCGATGGCCTCTTTCAGCGAGATTTCTCCATCCTTGCTTTCGAGGAGAACAGCACCGCTGGAGATCCATTTCTTGCTTCCGTCCTGGACTGCGGGGAGAGACAGGAAGATGATCCCCGGTTTGCCGTTGAGAAAGTCCGAGACGCTGATGGTGCTTCTCTGGCGCAGGCCGTCAGCTCTACTTTTCCAGTCGCTGAATCGGCCCTTGTGGTTGGTGAAGCGGAGCCAGGAGATATGAAAGGGCATGGAGATGGAAGGTTTCGGCCCTCCGATCGTTTCCAGGGGCAGCGTTGCTCCTGTCCGAACCGCTTCTTCGAGAAACAGTTCGTTTTTGCCCGTGGCAGCGATCACGCGCCTCCTGTCGCCATCTTCGTAGACCAGCGGCCGGACGATCCGGTCATTGCTTTCCAGAACGACTACGCCGTCGTTGGTCTCAAAGGCCAGCAGGCCTTCCTGGCCTTCGAGGAACTGCGTGGCAGTGATCGTTCTCATTCCCAGCAGTTTCGCTCCCTTCCTTCTTGCTTCCTCCTTCTGCTTCTGGCCGACAGCCTTGTTCGTTTCATCCAGTTTTTTCTGGATGAGAGCAATGCTCTTGTCGTTGAGGCAGGAATCGGCCGGCTTGTAGCAAATGCCGAAGGCCCTGATCGGACCCGATCCGTCGGCAGTTGTTGCAAGCAGTTTTTTCTCCGCCAGGTCGTGGAGAATGGCTTGGATGTCTTCTTGCCTGTCGAAGGTGCAGAAGGACTGGAACTGGTCTCTTGCCTCGGGGTTATAAACATACCCCAAGGAGTACAGCACGTAGGCGAGTTGAGCGGCCCTTCTCCACTGGACTGTTTTTTCTTCGTACAGGTAGTGGTGAAGGTTCTCGGCTGCTTCGGCTGTGCATTGCGCAGCCTGGTATTCCGGAGTCCCCTCCGTTCTCTCCGATTGGAGGAAGAGCTCCACTGCTGTCTCGCCGCTGGCAAGAAGAATTTCCAGATCCTCTTCCCTCCGCGTTCTGTTGGCGAGTACCATTGGTACCCACCCCAGCAGTTGCTCCGCGGACTCATCGATGATCTTGGCTTTTGCGATGATGTCCTTGGAGTCCATGCTGGTCGAGAGATTCGGCAATTCAAGGCACTTCAGAGTCAGGACGCTTCTGGGGATGTGGAGGCTACCGCCTCCTTCAGCGCCGCCGTTTGTTCGGCTGGCGCTGGCATCCTTGCCGTCTCCATTCGGAGGCGGCGATTTATCTTTGCGCGTCATCGGAAATTCCTTTCTGTTTGGTTTCTGGTTCCCGTAGCGGTTGGCAATGAACTAGCTTGGATTATAACAAAAGAGAGAAAAATGTCAATAGCAGTTGGCAATAAAAAAGCAGCGTTGATGCCGCTGCTTGATTTTGCTGTTAGGGTGTCGGTGAAAAAAGGAAAACCATTCTCTCGCCCGTTTGAGGGTGTTTGTCTGCCATATTTTTTAGGTCTTGGGACAGTGATCGGAGATTGCCAGAAACGACTATAACCTTTTTCCGGCGCAGTCTGCACGTTCTGGCTAGCGGTATGAAATCACTGTCTCCGCTTCCAATGCAGATATGAGTCAGAAAAGGCATCAGTTCCAGCATGTCCCGGACAAAGGCAATAATCTTGCCATCGACAACATCAACCGATTCTCCTTGTTTATCTGTTTCTCTTTGGCAGGGAATCGGCCAAAAACCTTCGTTCTGAAGGGCTCCTAAGTTTCTGTTTATCAGGTCTGGCGGACCGAAAACAAAGACCCCTACTACCTCTCCCACTTGGGTTAATTGCTTGATTAGTCGCTCAAGGCCCTTTGCCAGTGAATAATGGCGGGCGTCAGCTATGACGTTGCTGAAGAGATTGTCTCCGTCGATAACAACCAAAATCCTGTTAACAACTGGGTTCCTTTTGCTGAACATACGAATCTCCTTCGAGACGAAGTTGTCAAAGGCCTACCCCTCTGATAAAGGTGGTTCGTATATTATACCACAAAAGACTATGTGTCAATAGTTTGAAGACAAAAAAACCGATACCTAAGCGCATCGGCTGTTTTTACTGAGAGTATTATTAATCTGCCAATTTTAAGCTCATTCGGTGTTCAGACGGTTCAATGGAGATTATTGTAAAGTTGTACTTCTCGTTAATCTTTAAGCTTTCCTCCATTTTTTTTGCCGAACCGAATTCCGAGATATGGCATAGTCCCTGAATCTTAGCTTTTTCTTCGTCTGGTTCTGAGTCGATAAGCTGGACAAATGCGCCAAAGGGATTTATTTTTGTGACTAACCCTTCTACCGAGTCGCCCTTTTTGTATTTTTTATCAATGTCAGTCCAAGGATCTTTTTTCAGCGCTTTTAGCGAAAGAGAAACCTTATCATTAGATATGTTTATAATCTTAGCTTCTACTTTTTCTCCTATTTTTACAATTTCTGAAGGATTTTCTATCAGTCTCCAGTCTAATTCTGAAATATGGATAAGGCCTTCTAGCCCTTCCTTCCCGAATTTTAAGAAGGCGCCAAAGTCCACGACGCCAGTGATTTCTCCATCAACTATATCGCCAACCTTGTAATTTTTCAGAATTTCTTTTATTTTTTCCGCCTCTTTCTCTTTTTCTGACAAAATCAGTTTTTCCTCTCTTTCATCTAGAGCCAAGATTTTTACTTCCATTTCCTGGCCAATAAACTTTTGAAGGGCTTTTAATATTTTTTGGTTGTCGCCTCCTTCAACCTTTGGGTAGTTGGCAGTGGATAACTGAGAAACAGGTAAGAAGGCGGGGATTTCCGAAACGTCGGTCAAAAGACCGCCCTTGTTGGCGCCAGAGATTTTAACCGTAACTATCTCGTCTTTTTCCTTTTTTTGGCGCAAAGTATCCCAAGCCAGCTGTTTTCCGGCCTTAGTCAGAGAAAGTTCGATATAGCCGTTTTCGTTTTCTGCAGAGACAACTTTGGCGAAAATAGTATCGTTGGGTTTTAGCTTTCTTAGCTTGTCTTTTGTGTCGTAAAATTCTCTGCCGTATATTATTCCTGTTCCCTGAGGGCCCAAATCCAAAAAGACAGAGGCCTTGCCATTATTTACGATTCTGCCTTCAATAATATCATCAACCCTTGGGGGTTTGGGCAGTGTGTTATCGTCAAAGATTTTTTTCATTTGGACGTCCATAATACAATATAATGATATATAGCACGAACAGGTTTTTAAGGCAAGTATTAACACTTGCCGAGGGGTTTTAATTATGATAATATTAAAAAATCTATCCAGTAAAAGTTTAGCTTTTTTGTTTATGAATATCTCTTGGTACGGTCAAAGTTGCTTTAGAATAATCACTCAAAAAGAGAAAAACGAGCAAATTAATATCTTAATTGACCTTTTCGACAAGGAAAGCGGTTTACGTTCTCCGAAAACAGATGCCGACATACTTTTAGATACGAGCGGCAATAAAGCGGGGTCTTCGCCAGCTTTTTTCATCGGAGGGCCTGGAGAGTATGACGTAAAAGGAGTTTTTATCCGGGGAGTTTCATCGGCTAAAAACGGAGGCAAAGAAGAGAACACCATTTACACTATTGAGAGCGAGGGCATAAAGATTTGCCACTTGGGTTTTTTAAAACAAAAGGAGCTAAGTACTGAACAGCTGGAAGCGATTGGAGAGGTTGATGTATTGCTGGTTCCAGTCGGCGGCGGAGAATCGCTTACAGCCGAAGAAGCAGTAAAGATAATCTCGCAGGTTGAGCCGAAAATAACAATACCGATGCGTTACAAAGTTCCTGGCCTTAAAGAAAAACTGGACGGAGTGGAAAGATTCCTCAAGGTTTTAGGAATTAAGTCTTTGGCGCCGATAGAAAAGTTATCCCTGAAAAAGAAAGACCTTTCTGAGGAAGAAGCGAAAATAGTCACTTTGCTTTCTTAAAAAATGAACTTTCTGCAAAAAATCAGACAATTGCCAGAATGGGAAAGAAGAGTAATTCTTTGGACAATAATTATTGCGATAGGAGTGGGGCTGCTGGTACTATGGGTGAGCAGCTTTATGAAAAAGATACAAAACATTTCAGAAGAGGGATTTTCCAAGGGCATAGATACCTCTTCTTTAAAAGAGAATATCGATCAAATACAAAAACCATCCATTGATTTAGATAATATCAGGCAGCAGATTGAAGAAGGTTTAGAAAGCGTAACAAGCGGTGATGAGGGAATAATCAACAACTAAAGGCAAAATGGCGGAAAAACCAAAAAAACAAAAAGAGAATATTGTCTCAACGGGCCAAATCAAAGAACGTGGCATAGTAGAGGAAATGCGTGACTCTTACATTGATTACGCCATGTCAGTTATCATTGCCCGGGCGCTTCCTGATGTCCGCGACGGCTTAAAGCCCGTGCATCGCCGGATTCTTTATGCGATGCTTGAAGAGGGCCTTCGCCACAGTTCTAAGTTCAGAAAATCCGCGACAGTTGTTGGTTCTGTTTTGGGCCGTTATCATCCACACGGCGACGTAGCTGTTTATGATGCCCTTGTCAGGATGGCACAGGATTTCTCTTTGCGATATCCTTTGATTGAAGGTCAGGGGAATTTCGGTTCTATTGATGGTGACCCGCCAGCAGCCATGCGTTACACCGAGTCTCGTTTGTCAAAGATTGGGGAGGAGATGTTGCAGGACATTGAAAAAGGCACAGTCAATTTTATGGAAAACTATGACGGCACGAGAAAAGAGCCGACTGTTTTGCCT
>CAYYDH010000013.1:0-14210 GCA_964470615.1 uncultured Candidatus Saccharibacteria bacterium | reverse complement strand
CTTTGCCAGAGGATAAATCTTTTCTTCAGGTTATCCAAATGCCAAAAATGGCCGAAGAGGACCTGAGGTCAGCCATTCAATTTGAAGCAGAAAACTATATCCCTCTTCATTTGGACGAAGTCTATTTAGATTTTCAAATAATCCCGCCACTTTTCAACCACTTAGACCACCTAGACGTTTTATTGGTGGCTTCGCCTAAAAATATTGTTGACTCTTACAACTCCTGCTTGAAGAAAGCCGGGCTTGTCCCTTACGTCCTAGAGGTAGAGTCACAGTCTATTGCCAGGTCGTTGATAAAACGGGGCATAAGCCCAGCTCCTATGCTTTTGGTTGACTTTGGCAAGAGTGCGACCACACTCGTTATCTATTCAGGCCGCTCAGTGCGCTTTACTTCTACGATCCCAGTCTCGTCTCAGCAATTGACCGAAGCTATTGCCAAAGACTTAGGGGTAGGTTTGGCTGAGGCAGAAAAACTGAAGATAGATCAAGCTTCAAAGAGGTCAAAATCCAAGAAAGAGAAAGTTTTAGGGGAAAAGGATCTGAAGAATAAAAAGATTTTTGAAGCAATGGCGCCGGTTATCTCGGATTTGATAGGGGAAATAAGGAAACACATCAATTATTATCAAACCCACAGGGGCCATGAGCACTTGTCGGCAAGCAACAAAAAGGTAGAGAAAATCATTCTTTGCGGTCGAGGGGCAAACTTGGAGGGACTTGCCGATTCGCTTTCTTTCAACCTGAATATTCCAGTGGAACTTGGCAATCCTTGGGTCAATGTTTTACCAGAGCCGTTAAAAGAGCTGCCTCAGCTGCCGTTTAAAGATTCGCTAGGTTATTCTGCCGCTTTAGGGTTGGCGCTGGGTGGGTTATTGTCTAACAGTAATTTATGATTAACCTTTTGCCACCAGCTGAAAAAACAAGGATTTTACAAGAGAGAAAAAAGAACATCGTAGTGATTCTTTGGTTTTTGGTCCTGTTTTTTATCTGTTGCCTATCTTTGATTTTACTTTCAATAAATATTTATCTCAAAAGCGAATCAGCAACGCAGAAAGCCATTTTAGAAGAAGCAGAAGAGAAGTTTAACCAGTCAGAAGCAAGGGTTTTTCAGGGGAAGATTAATTCGGCTGATTCTGAGCTAAAAAAACTAGAGCAATTTTACAAAGACAAGGTTTATTTCTCTGAAGTTTTGGAAGAAATTTCCCAGATAACTCCTTCGCAGATAAGCCTGAAGAATTTCTCAGCAACTTTGTGCAGCGACGAGGGAAAATGCCTAAAGGTTGCCTTGGGCGGGCTTGCAGAGACCAGGGACGACCTTTTCGAATTTAAAAACGTTCTAGAAGGGAAGAACAGCTTTAAGGAAGTTAACTTTCCTCCGGCAAACTGGGTCAAGCCGATCAATGTTGATTTTTCTATAACGTTCAAGATAATCGGAGAAAAATAATAGCTTATGGCGATAAATAAAAAAATAGCAGTAATTTCTTTGCTCTGCGGGATAGTAGTTGTTTGTTTAGTTGTCTTTATCGTTTTCCCGCTTCTTAGCGGAATAAAGAAAGATTCGCAAGATATTATTTCTGCCAGAGAGAGCTTAGATATTATTCAAAACAGGATAGATAAGATAAACTTAGCAGGAGCGTTATATCATTCAATGGAGGGAGATTTGGAAAAGATCGAAAGCTTTTTTATCGATCCAGACACCCCCATCGAACTGATTAAATTTTGGGAGAGGTTGGCTCTTGAAAGCAGCATTTCAATCGACATCTTCCCTATTTCTTCACGTAATCCCGGGACTGATGCTTGGGATAAAGCAGGATTTCAGATGAGAGTAGACGGATCCTATGTCAGTTTCTTAAGATTTTTAGGAAAGATAGAAAATGGTCCATATTTAATGGAGGTAAAGAGCCTATCTTTGAATAAGGCATTCGGCTCTTTGAAATCGGGCGATGAAGAAATAAGCGCCGTCATAGATTTAAATGTCTTTGCAAAGAAAAAATGAAAAATACTGCAGATAGCAAAAAAGATAAAAAGCCGTTATTCCGAGGAGTAAATAAAAAGCTGGGAAAATTAACTCTTAGAGTGGTTGAGCGGCCGCTTTTGTACTCTTTCGTCATTTTTCTGATAGTTCTGGTAATTGGAGGGATTTTATTCTATCAGTACGTTTTCCTTGCTCAAAAAAAGAGAACAGACCAATTAACTCCTCCGGCTTTACTGGAAGAAGTAACCTATCAGAAGATACTGCAGGCTTGGCAAGAGCAGGAAAGGAAGTTTAACGAAGCTGATACAAAGTCTTACCAAAATCCTTTTGAAGAGTAGCTCGAGGTAAATAGTAAGATTGACGAAGAGCTAAATTCCTGTATAATAATATCGCATAAAACCCGCTCGTTGAAAGTGGGGATAGGGCCCTCGTAGCTCAATGGATAGAGTATCTGCCTTCTAAGCAGATGATGCAGGTCCGATTCCTGCCGAGGGCATATGATTTGCATGGTGGCTATGGTGTAGCAGCAGCACTGGAGTCTGTGGCACTCCCAGCACGGGTGCAAATCCCGTTAGCCACCCATTTTTATGTGGGGTTATCTTACTCAAAAAGTTTCTGTTTGGTACGCCCTTGTAATGATTATTCTTTTATCGTTCTTTTGCGTTATCTTAGTGAGAAGTTTCTATGTCATTGTTGTCAGAGATATCCAAAGAGCAAGGGCGATAGAAGATATTATCAACGAATAAAAAGGACCTGCGTTGGCAGGCCTTTTTTATTTGAGCTTATTTCCTTTCGTCTAATTTTGCCCGAAGAATTATTTCCTTTCCCTCTCGTAAAACCTTCATTTCAATTTCTTGGTCAATTTGGCATTTTTGCAGTATTTCGGAGAAAGGATTATCTGTAGTTATTTTTTCTTTATTTGCCTCCAAGATTATATCAAACTCCCTAAGGCCGCATTTTTCCGCGCCAGAGCCATTGATTACTGCCCTTTCGCCCAATACTTCTCTTACTACCAGGGCGCCGTAATCAACCGGCAGTTTGTTTTTTTCAGCAAGTTCTTTATTCAGAATAATATATTTTACGCCAAGAAAAGGGACCTTTATCTTGCCGAACTTTTTTATTTCTTCTAGATCTTTTTTAGCGTAGTTTATAGGTATTGCAAACCCTATATTCTGAGCACCCATTACCATAGCTGTGTTAACGCCCACTACTTTTCCGTCCATGGAAACGAGCGGGCCGCCGGAATTACCAGGATTAATGGCAGCGTCGGTCTGGATTAGCCCTCTTAATCTTTCGGCCTGGCGGGTCATTTCATTGGTTGCTTGAATATATCTGGAAAGGCCGGAAACAATACCGGCGCTTACTGTATCGTGGAATTCTCCTAAGGCATTGCCGATAGCAATAACTTCTTGGCCGAGTTCCAATTTGTTTGAGTCGCCAAGTTCTAAGTACGGCAAGTTTTTCTCTTCTATTTTTAAAATAGCAATGTCGTTGATCGGGTCGCGGGCAAGGACCTTGGCCGGGTATTTTTTAGTCGGTTCTACTAGTATCGTGTAATCGGCCTCCTGGTCTTCAACTACGTGCCTTGAGGTTAAAATCAGGCCGTCCTTGGAGATGATGAACCCAGAACCGCCCCCGATCTTAGTTGGTTCTGTGTGCCCGTCTTTTATCTTCGGCAGCATAAAGTCGTTTCCGCCAAAAGGCATCATGTAAAAACCCTCTATTTTTGGCAGGTCTTTAGAGATGACAATGGTTATTACGGCCGGGCAAACTTTCTTAGCAATGCTGACAAATGGTGATTTTCTCATGGAGTTCTTTAATTTTATTATTAAATCAATTATATCATTTATATTGAAAACAAGTAAAACATTTGATAGGGTGAGTAAATGATAACGTCCCTGTAGTTCAACGGATAGAACAAGAGACTCCTAAGCTCTAGATGGGGGTTCAATTCCTCCCAGGGACACAAAGTTTCTTGACATTCGTTTTTATTAAATTATCATTGTAGTTGAGGGGGTGCGGGATTAAATTCTCAAAGGACAGCGGAATTTAATGAAGGAGGTTAAAAGAGCGCTCCTGGCAAAGTCCAATGCTGGCCCAAGATCCAACCGAGTTCGCTAAATTCCGTCCCCCTCAAATAGCTCCTTTACGGGAGTTTTTAATTTTGGGCGCTTTTTGCTATAATTATATTAGACGTTAAAAAGGTCGTTTTAATAGACAAACTAATAAAAACCATGGCAGAAGAAGCTAAAAAAATAATGGAAAAGGACTTGATCGGAGCAGTTGTTCATTATTTTTCAAATATCGGCGTAGCAGTGATAAAACTTTCAGCTGGTCTTTCGGTTGGCGATACAATCAGGATTGTCGGAGGAGAAGAGACTGATTTTGACCAAGCCGTTGATTCGATGGAAGTTGATCACAAGAAAATAGAAAAAGCCAAAAAAGGAGATGAAGTCGGCTTGAGAGTGGGCGAAAGGGTCAGAGAAGGGTATAAGGTGTACAAGGCCTAAGTCGTTTTCTTAGGAAAGCTATTTTAATATATGGATAACCCCCAAATCCAAATAGTTTTACAGTTGATAGCCGCTCTTTTGTTCGGCGGAGCCATCGGGTTGGAAAGAGAGCGTAAAGGAAAAGAGGCTGGCCTTCAAACCTATACTTTAGTTGCTTTAGGATCTTGTCTTTTCACTATTCTTTCTTTTGAAGTTTTTAAGTTTTTTGTTGGCCAACCCGGTATTGGCTTTGACCCATCCCGGATAATACTAGCCGTAGCTACTGGTATTGGTTTTATAGGAGGGGGAGTAATCGTCCACCGGGAGTTTAGAACAGAAGGGCTGACAACGGCTGCCGGGCTGTGGACAGCAGCAGCAATCGGTGTGGCAGTAGGATTAAAGCTTTTCTTGCTTGCCTTTTTAGGAACTATTTTCACGATTTTTGTTTTGGTGGTTTACGGAGAGATAGAAAAGCGTCTTTTGAACAAGAAGTAGCTACTATTGACAAAAGAATATATATATTATATAATTGTAGGCATAATCACCTATTAATTGATTAAATATGATTAAATTATTAGATATTTTAACCGTTGTTTGTTTTATCACCTTTTTATTCTGGTATTTGTTCGTCAACGTTTTGCCGAATTACCTATAAATGGCTTGACAACCATGAAAAAGGCTTTTGACGAAGATTTATACAAAACGGTTCCAATAGACAATCTCATTGTTTTCAGCATTTTTTCAGTCGTTGAGAGGAGTAAAAAATGCGACTTCGAAGCATTAGTCCAAGAATGCTTCGATTTATTTCCCAAAACTTTCTCTTTTTCTCGGTTGAAGAAATGGCCTGATGCTCGCAAGCTGGACAGGCCTTTGAGGGCATTGCGCGCCCAGAGGACAATAAACGGAGCGCCTGATGCTTTTTTTGCCTTAAGTCCAGCCGGAGAAAAAATCGCCCAGTCTTTAACTAAAATATTTAGACAGAGAAAGTTGCTGTAGTGTTTTACGGGCTTGAGCCCGTTTTTTGTTTCCCTAAAATCAAGGGAAATGATAAAATAATACATTATGAAAAAAAGTATAAAGCCGAGCATTAAAAAGCCCCTTATCCGTTATCAATGGGGCTTAGCTAAAAGATTAGAACACCGGCGGGTGACGGGTAAAAAACGTCGCTAAGCTGGTTCAAAATATGTATATTGCAATTATTATCGCTGGTTTCGGCGGAGGGGTGGTAAGGGGCTTGGTCGGGTTTGTGAAGCACCAGTTTTCGTATAAAAACGTCAAGTTTCAATTGCCTTATTTTATTGGCATGATGTTTGTTTCAGGATCCATCGGTCTTTTAGCCGCGCTGGCCATAAAAGAAACAGGAGTCAAATTCTTAGGGGCTTCGGGTTTTCCGCCAGCCTTATCTTTCGTTATCGGTTATGCTGGCGGCGATTTTCTAGAGAATATTTATAAGATTATTATTAAGAAATCATCGCTTTATTCAGGGGAAGATAATTAAACTTATATGTCTAATTTTTATAACCCAAACTCTTCAAGTTTTTTTGTCCCAGGGTCAAAAGCGTCCTTTAGGTTAAGTCGAACAAAGATAGATCTTTTTTTAAGTTGTCCCCGCTGTTTTTATTTAGATCGCAGATTGGGAGTCGCCAGGCCTCCTGGGTTTCCCTTTAGTTTGAACAACGCCGTTGATCTTCTTCTTAAAAAGGAGTTTGATATTCACCGGGCAGCTGGTACGCAGCATCCTTTAATGAAGGCCTATGGTCTTAATTTAGTGCCCTTTCAGCACGAAAAGATGGACGAATGGCGGGATGCTCGTCGAAGGGGTATCAAATATCTGCATACAGAAACTAATTTGATCGTTGGCGGAGGTATTGATGATATTTGGGTTGATAAAGATAACGAGATTAGTATCGTGGATTATAAGGCTACGGCAAAAAGCGGGGAAATAACCCTAGATGAGGAGTGGAAAGACAGCTACAAGCGGCAGATGGAAGTGTATCAATGGCTTTTTCGAAAGAATGGTTTCAAGGTGAACGACACAGGCTATTTTGTTTATTGCAACGGCGATTTTGATAAAGAGGCTTTTGACGGCAAGCTGGAGTTTGACGTTAAGATATTGCCATATAAGGGAGACGACGGTTGGGTAGAAAAAACCATTATTGATGCTCATAAATGTCTGATGCAGGACAGTATTCCTCAGATGTCAGAGGGCTGTGATTATTGTAGGTACAGGGAGGCAGTGAAGAAATTCGATAAGTAACAAAAATCCCGCCGTAAGCGGGATTTTTATATTTCTAAAAAATCGTCCTATTCTCCGTCAGAATCTTCTTCGTCGTCTTTAATGTCATCTTCGTCGGCGTCTTCTTCATCTAAATCCGTGTCAATATCTTCTATATCCATATTTTCTTCGGCCGAGTCCACGTCGCTGCCTTCGAAAAATTTATACAATTTTTCTTCAACCATGGTTTCTTTTTTTGTCTTTTTTCTTTTCGACCTTTATTTTTCTCTGTTATCATTATTATAGGGATGCAAGCATCTCTGTCAAGGTTTAAAGCTAGTTGTATAAGTGGTAAGATGAAAACGTTGTTTAATTCTTATGAAATTTTTTGCTGATTTCCATATACATTCAAAATATTCTAGAGCCACCAGTAAGGATATGGATCTAGAACACTTGAATAAATGGGCCAAGATAAAAGGCATAAAAGTTTTAGGTACAGGAGATTTTACTCATCCTCTTTGGTTCAAGGGCCTGAAAGAAGAGTTGGAACCCGCAGAAAAAGGGCTGTATAAGCTGAAGAAGCCCTCGCTTTGTTCTTTAGCGCGCGGGGAGCGCGATGACGAAACCCGCTTTATTTTAACCTCAGAAGTCAGCTGCATTTATTCTAAGGGCAACCGGGTAAGAAAAATCCATATTTTGATATTCTCTCCTTCCCTGGAGGTTTGTGAGAAAATCAATGTTCAGCTTGGCTGGGTGGGGAATTTGAAATCTGACGGCCGACCCATTTTTGGACTTGACGCAAAAGAGTTAGCAAAGATTATTCTCAGCATTTCTAAAGACTGTCTAGTAGTACCGGCCCACATTTGGACTCCCTGGTTTTCTATTTTCGGCTCAAAGTCTGGCTTTGATTCAATCGAGGAGTGCTTTGAAGAATATTCAAAACATATTTTTGCTGTCGAAACAGGACTTTCTTCAGACCCAGCCATGAATTGGAGGTTGTCTGCCCTGGACAAGATCTCTTTGATAAGCTCTTCAGACGCGCACAGTCCGGCAAAGATCGGCCGCGAAGCAAATTATTTTGATACAGAGGTTGATTATTTTAAAATCATTGAAACCATAAAATCAAAAAACCCGAAGGAGTTTCTTTCTACCATTGAATTTTTTCCTGAGGAGGGAAAATACCATTACGATGGCCATCGTCTTTGCGGCATTAGAACCTCGCCAGCTGAATCTAGAAAATACAACAATATTTGTCCAGTTTGCGGAAAGCCGCTGGTGATAGGAGTTTTAAACAGGGTGGAAGAACTGGCCGATCGGCCAGAAGGCGTCAAGCCCGCTAACGCCATTCCCTTCAAGAACCTTATCCCCTTAGCAGAGATAATTGCTTCTGCTGTAGGCCATCTTCCCGGCACAAAGCAAGTTGCCAAAGAATACCAAAATCTGATAGAAAAAGTTGGCAACGAATTTGAGATTTTGTTAAATACCCCTGCTCATGTTTTAAGTGGTGTTACTAGGCCAGAGATTGTTGAGGGGATAATCAGGGTTAGAGACGGAAGAGTTACGATTGAGCCTGGCTACGATGGCGTTTTCGGTAAAATCAAAGTTTTCGAAGAAAACGAGCAGAAGAAATCATCAAAACAAGAAACATTGTTTTGACACTTTCGGTGGTTTTGCTAAAATATAATTGACGTAAGTCGAAATATCTTAAGATGAGCCCAAAAGGTGAAATTTAAGTAAAGCGGCTTAAGGTCGTGCTTCAAAAAAACTTTTGGAGCAGAAAAAGGTCGCTTTTTTAAATTAGGAAAATTCATGTTCAAAAAACTTGACGATGAAAATCAAGGCGAAGGCTTTCAACGCCCGCCGATGATTCAAGGCGATTGGACGTGCTCAGAATGTGGAGGCAAGATAGCCGAACTTCCTTTTGAGCCCGCTCCAGATAGGCCAATTTACTGCCGGAACTGTTGGGCAGAGAAAAGAAAGTCATTCAAACACGCCGCCTAGTTCCAGGATATTAGTAATACAACGGCCCGCTTTAAGGCGGGCCGTTGTATTCCCAGAAATCGCTTAATGTGGTAATCTTCCTCTATGAAGGCGGATCTGCATATTCATACAAACTTCTCTTACGACGCTTCTTCTTCTCCCAGAGAAGTGGTTGATTCAGCCATAGAAAGGGGCATTGATTGCATTTGTATTACTGACCACGGGGAAATTAAAGGAGCCGTGGAGGCAGTAAAATACGGCTTTGACAAGGATATTTTAGTAATTCCAGGTATCGAGATATTGAGCCGTTCAGGGGATGTTTTAGGCGTGAACGTAAAGAAAATAATACCTAACGGACTTTCTTTAGCCAAAACCGTTGAAGAGATAAAAAAGCAGGGAGGGATGGCAATAATTCCCCATCCTTTTGGCTGGCCATCTATTACCAGCTTTTGGGGCGATAAAAAAAAGATCTGTGCTGCCGGCGTGAACACAGTGGAAGCTTTTAATGCTTCAATGATATTCTCTTTTTCGAATCGGAGGGCGCTAGATTTTTCTCAGCAAAATGACTTGTCTTTTACAGCAGGTTCTGACGCTCACCGAGCTGATTTTGTCGGCCGGGGCTATTTAGAGATACCAGAGGACATTTCTTCGGAAAAAGATATAATGGAAAAAATAGCTTTAAAAAAAGGAAAAATAGGAGGGAAACCGCTAAGCTTTAAAGAACTATTGGCTAATGGCTCGAGGGCAAATCTGAACATTGTCTTAAGGTATTATTTTGATAAAGCCATAAAAAGAAAAACAGTCTGACTGCTTGCGGCACTCAGGATTCTTTATTATAATTAAGTAGAGACTCATTTATGCTTGCTACTAAGTTTCAAAAAGGGCTTTCTGTTTATTTGGCAATAGTTATTTTAGCCGTTATTTTATCTATTGTTTTCGGCCTTAGCGCTATTTTGTTAAACCAAATTAAGATAATGAGAGGTATGGGTTATTCAGTAACAGCCTTTTATGCTGCTGAAACGGGGATAGAGCGGGCTTTAAGGGATGTCGTAGGAACCGAGAGCCTTGGGGAGCCAGTAGCGCCAGGAGCTCCTGGCTGTAGTGGAGATTTTAGCTATTGCGAATCGCTTAGCAACGGCGCTAAATATGATGTTAAGATTGTCTGCTGCAAGAATGGTTGCGGCGGTTTTTCTTGCCCTTCGGGTTTTGACAAGGACAATAGTTGTTATGCTACAGCCTATTGCATCCGCTCCCTTGGGGAGTTCAAAGAGGTGAAGAGGGCGATAGAAGTAAAAATTGACTATCCACCATAAAAAATGCCAATAATTCCTCTTATTTATGACAAAACAAGAGGCGAGACAACGAATTGAGAAGCTTAAAAAAACCATAAACCACCACCGCTATCTCTATCATGCTTTTGACAGGCAGGAGATATCCCAGGAAGCTCTTGACTCTTTAAAGAAAGAGCTTTTTGATTTAGAGGCGCGGTTTCCTGATTTGGTTACCTCTGATTCCCCTACTCAAAGAGTGGAGGGGAGGGCTTTAGATAAATTTGAAAAGGTGAGGCACGCCGAACCTATGATTTCTTTGAATGACGCTTTTAGCGAAACGGATATGAAGGACTGGGTGACGAGAATATTAAGGCTTTTAGACAATGAAGAAAAAAAACAAATTGATTTCTATTGCGAGCTTAAAATTGACGGATTAGCGATAGAACTGATTTATGAAAACGAACTTTTCAAGATCGGTTCAACCCGGGGAGACGGGAAAATCGGGGAAGATGTTACTCAAAACCTGAAAACAATTGAAGCTATACCCTTAAAGCTGCGGGAGAAAGAAGAAGTTATATCAGACCTGAAAAAACAAGGGCTTAGTCGGGAAATTGTTCAGGCGGTAACAAACCATGATTTTAAAAAACCCGTTATTGTCCGGGGCGAAGTTTTTATATCAAAGAAAGATTTTAAAGAGATAAACAAAGAGCAAGAAAAAGCCGGACTAGCCGTTTATGCCAACCCGCGCAATCTAGCGGCAGGTTCTGTGCGACAATTAGACCCTAAGGTTACCATATCTAGGCATTTAAACTCTTTTGCCTATGAGCTGGTTACTGACTTCGGGCAGAAAACTCACGAGGAAAAGCATAAAATTTTAAAAGCTTTTGGATTTAAAACAAATTCCCATAATAAGCATTGCGTGAGCTTAAAGGAGGTTTTTGATTTCCACAAATACATTCAAGGGATGAGGGAGAAAATCCATTATGAGATAGATGGGATAGTGGTGATTATTAACTCCGACAGGATTTTTAGAAAGTTAGGGGTGGTTGGTAAGGCGCCCAGAGGTGCTGTGGCCTTTAAGTTCCCCTTGAAGCAAGCCAGCACGGTTGTTGAGGATATAAGGGTCCAAGTTGGCAGGACTGGTGCTTTAACCCCGGTAGCTGTGTTGAGGCCGGTAAAAGTTTCTGGAGTAGTTGTTTCTCGGGCAACCCTTCACAACGAAGATGAAATAGAAAGGCTAGGCCTTAGAATCGGAGATTCGGTTATTGTTGGGCGGGCTGGCGACGTGATACCAGATATTATAAGAGTTTTACCGGAATTGAGAACAGGCAAAGAGAAGGTTTTTAGAATGCCCAAAAGCTGTTCCATTTGTGGCAGTAGAACCGAAAGAAAGCCTGGCGAGGCTGCAACTTATTGCACCAATGCCGACTGTTTTGCCAGGCAAAAGGAATACTTTTATCATTTTGTTTCTAGGGGAGGGTTTGACGTCGTAGGCTTAGGCCCTAAGATTATTGACCGTCTTATAGAAGAAGGGCTAGCCTCTGATCCGGCTGACTTATTTTTGTTGAAAGAAGGCGATATATTGCCGTTGGATAGGTTTGCAGAAAAGTCTGCCCGGAATCTAGTTGAGGCGATAGGTAAAAAGAAGGAAATAACCCTGCCAAGGCTTATATACGCCCTAGGAATAAGAAACGTAGGCGAGGAGACTTCCCTTGCTTTAGCTGAACATTTCGGCAGCATTGAAAAATTAAGCCGGTCCAATCTTGAAGGTTTGCTAATAGTCCAAGACATTGGTCCGATAGTGGCAAAATCAATAAACGATTGGTTTTCTTTAAGAAAGAACGTAAAGTTTTTGGAGAAACTTAAAAAAGTAGAAGTAAAAGTAAAAAGTCTAAAACCTGCTTCCAGGAGGGGGCGTTTAGAAGGATTGGTTTTTGTTTTAACAGGGGCCCTCAAGACAATGACGCGTGAAAAAGCAAAAGAGAGAATAAGAGGAGAGGGCGGCATTGTTTCTGAATCAGTTTCCCAAAAAACAAACTTCATTATAGCGGGCTTAGAAGCTGGCTCTAAATTAGAAAAAGCCAAAAAAACTAGTACTAAGATTTTGACTGAACGAGAGTTTATTGAGATGATAAAGTAGGATTATATATCCTAAACATGTGGCAGCATCTAAAAAAAATTGACTGGCCTATTTTTGCTTCAGCTTTTTTTCTGACAGGAATTGGTCTTCTCTGTTTGTATGATTATTCTTCTGGACGAGGAGATTTCTTTAATTTTAAAAAGCAGATGGTATTCTTGGTTCTTGGGATTCTTTTGATGTTTGTTTTTAGTTTTCTCGACTGGCGAGTTTTTCGGGGGAACTCTTATCTCATCCTGTCTCTTTATTTTTTATCCTTGATTTTTCTAGTTGGACTTTTTTTCTTTGCCTCCCCGACGAGGGGGATAAAGGGGTGGTATAAAATAGGGGGTTTTTCTTTTGATCCGGTAGAGCCGATGAAAATTATTTTAATAATTTTATTAGCAAAATATTTTTCAATGAGACACATTGAAATGTATCGCTTAAGGCACATTTTTTTGTCTGGCTTTTATTCTTTGCTTCCCGTTGTTCTGATTTTTTTCCAACCTAACTTGGGGTCGTCTCTTATTTTAATATTCCTTTGGGTGGGGATCTTGGCAATTTCGGGAATAAGATTAAAGCATTTTATCGTTCTAGTTTTTTGCGGTTTGATCATAGTTGTTTCCAGCTGGTCCTTTCTTTTAAAGGACTACCAAAAAGATAGAGTAACCAGTTTTTTAGTTCCTCAACAGGATCCGCTTGGTACAAGCTGGAATCAAGCTCAAGCAAAAATTGCTGTTGGTTCAGGTGGAATTTTCGGTCAAGGTTTCGGGAACGGCTCTCAGCTGAGATACGGCTTTCTGCCCGAAGCCCACACGGATTTTATATTCTCAGCTATCGCCGAAGAGTTTGGTTTAGTAGGGGTTTTGGTTCTTTTGCTTCTATTCTTATTACTGTTTTGGCGGATAATGAAAATTGCCTTTTCGGCTCAGTCTAATTTCTGTCGTCTTTTTGCTTCCGGTTTTGCTATTGTTTTATTCTCTCAAGTTTTCATCAATATAGGCATGAATTTAGGCATTTTGCCTGTTATCGGCATACCCTTACCCTTTGTAAGTTATGGGGGGTCTGGTTTGCTGGCAATGTTTACAGGGTTAGGCATTTTGCAGAGCCTAAAAGTGAGATAAAAGAAGCTTAAATAATCTATTAAAGGGGGGCCGATATGCCCCCCTTTTAGTTATCCACAGTTTGCCTACTATTGACATACATAAATTGCTATAATGAATGAATCATCCGATACATAGCCGATACCGCCTATTTAAGCTTAAAATATAGGCCGATATAACCCCGATATACGTCCGATATGCCAGAAGAAAACCAGGAAATTAAATACATCTCCCTCCAAGAGGCTACCAAGTACTGCAGTTACTCGTAGGAGTATTTAAGCTTGCGTGCTAGAAGGGGGAAATTAAAGGCCATAAAGCTGAACGGTGCCTGGCATACGAAAAAAGAATGGTTGAACGAATACTTAAGCCAAGTAGAAGAGTTTAAGCAGGAGTTTACCGAGAAGCGGGCGATAAAAAACGGAGCCGTTCCTCCTGAGAATCTGCCGACCGGAGAAATACCAGACATTTTCTATAATGGGTTTAGGGGAATTGATTTTTCTTCTTTTCCGAAGCGGCTGACCAACTTTTCTTTTGTAGCCGTAGCCCTAATCTTTTGCTTTGTTTCATTGAGATGGATGTTGGCCGGAGATAAAATCTCCTCAACTAATTTAATTGATAGAACCTATACCTACCTCTCCGTTAATAAATCCGGGCTAGCGTCTCCTGCTGATTTTGCAAAAAAGGTTGGCAGTTGGCTAGAGGATATTTTTACTAAAAGAGTAGCTTTCGTTAAGAATATCCTTAACATCGACACAGCACCATCTGAACCATTGCTGGTCGTTTTTTCCCCTACTCCCTCACCAGTTGTTGTTGAAAAAGAAGTTGAGGTAAGCCGAGTTGTGCAGGTTCAACCAATTAGGGAAGTGACCAAAGAAATAGTAACTGTTAGCAGTAAAGAACTAGAAAATATTAAGTCTCAATTAACGATTGTCACAGCCTTAAGAGACGTTATCCAAAGCCTGAAAGATCTTTCTTCAAAGGTTCAACTCGCTCCCTCTTACTCTTACGCTCCAGCTGCTCCTGTCTATATCGGATCTCCTGGATTGCAGGTTGGCGGCAATGGC
>CAYYDH010000012.1:0-15208 GCA_964470615.1 uncultured Candidatus Saccharibacteria bacterium | reverse complement strand
AGAAGCTATTGTGCGTGTGGATATGTCTGAACTCATGGAGAAACACGCTGTTTCTAAAATGATAGGGTCTCCGCCAGGTTACGTTGGTTACGACGAAGGCGGGCAGCTGACTGAAAAAATCAGGAGAAGGCCGTATAGCGTGATTCTTTTTGATGAGATTGAGAAAGCGCATCCAGAAGTCTTTAATATTCTTCTTCAGATTTTAGAAGATGGTCGGTTGACCGATGCCAAGGGCCGAATGGCCTCTTTCAAAAACACGATTTTAATTATGACTTCAAATATCGGTTCAGAATTTATTGCTAAAATGGGATCTTTGGGATTTGTCGGAGAGAAAGAAGGAGCAGAAAAACAGGGGCTGAAAGACAAGGTCATGGAAGCGCTTAAAGAAAGCTTCCGTCCGGAGTTTTTGAATAGAATTGACGAGATAATCATCTTTAACTATCTTGGCCAGGGAGAAATTAAAAAGATTGTTGAGTTGGAATTAGGAAAAGTTGCCAGCCGCTTGAAAAACAAAAAGATTGAAGTCAAGGTAACCGAAAGAGCTAAAGAACTATTATCGGAAAAGGGTTTTGATCCTAATTTGGGCGCCAGACCCTTGAGGAGAGTAATCCAAAAGGAGGTTTTGGATCCATTGGCTTTGAAAATAGTGACTGGGTTGGTAAAAGAAGGCGATGAAATTGAAGTTGATTCTCAGGCCGGAGCAGTCGTTCTAAAGACGCCCAGGGAGTTAATGCTTCCTAAGAAGCAGAAGAAAACAGCAGGAGCTGCAATATAATGGCTAAGAAATTTTTAAGAGTTATTTTTATTCTTGTTCTGGGGTTGATCGGCGGTATTTTTGCCGACCAAGTTTTTTGTCCCTATTTCATAGAAAGACCTCTTTTTTACAAATACCGCCTTGAACAAGCGCCTGTTTATGTTACTGAGAAAAACGAAATTGTTGTTCAAGAAAACACTGCCCTGCAAGATGCCGTTGACAAAGTTAAAAGAGTAATAGTCGGAGTGAGAGCCGAAACTAGAAAGGGGAAAGTAATTGAAGGGTCTGGTTTGATTATCACCTCAGACGGCTTGACCGTTACTTTAGCCAGTATAATTCCCCAGGGCGAAACATTCGCTCTTTTCTTAGATAATAATCCGGTTCCCTTTCAGGTTTTAAAAAGAGATTCAAAGAAAGATTTGGCTTTGGTGTTAATAGCCCCTGAAGGAAAAAGCCTGCCTACAATCGCCTTTGGAGATATGGATAAAACAAGACTGGGAGAAAGAGTTTTTTTAGTTGGGAATATTTTTGGCGAAAATGGAATAGAAAAAACAGTTAATACGGGAATCATTAAGAATCTTTATTCTGATTTCATCCAGACCAATATTTTAGAAGAAAACATCATTAAAGGAAGCGCCCTATTTAACATTAAAGGAGAGGCGCTGGGTTTGAATACTTTAAATTCAGCTGGAGAAGTTGTCGCTATACCAATTGACCAGGTAAAGGAGTTCGCGGGTTTCTAGGTGCAGTCCTTTGAAAAGGGGGAAGCAGATGAGCCAAAGAAGAGAGGCAATGCTGGAGCTGATTTGTATTGCCACCGGTTTAAAGCCAGCAGAGGTTGTGATTCGTCCTAATCTTCGTAATTTGCTTGATCATGCTGACGTTTTGACAGGAAAAGCAAGAAGATACCAGCATGGCATTTTCACCTTCTGGTGGCCGAGAAGGAAAAAAGACGGAACGGTTTTACCGTTCTTGGGATTAAGTGTTGATTCGAGCAGAATGGAAAGAGACGAGATTCGATTTCGTACCTTTGGTTTGAGGCCCGAAGACATGGATCTTGAATTCGGCTTAACTGACGCAGAGGTGGAACGATTTGCAAGGGCTCGAACCAGAAAGGCTGAAGCTCTTGGGTCTGTTCGTGCTACCAGGGCAAAAACCTTTCGCCCTAGGCAGTCTGCTGCTTTAACTCCATAGGGCTTCGTATTAACGAAGCCTTTTTATACTTTAAATAATATGTTCAATCGCTCTAAAAAGAAGGTTTTGGCAATTTTGGGTTTTCTGATTTTAGCCGATGCTTTTATTCTCTGCATAGTTTTTGACTTTAACGAACCCAAGCATTTAGAGGTAGTTTTTTTTAACGTCGGGCAGGGCGACGCAGCTTTTGTCGAAACGCCAAACCGCCAGCAGGTTTTAATAGACGGAGGGCCGAACTCTTTAGTTTTGAAGAAACTGGCAAAAGTGATGCCTTTCTACGATCATACCCTGGATTTGGTTATTTTAACCCATCCGGAAAAAGATCATCTGACCGGGTTGCTGGAGGTTTTAAAAAGATATCAAGTCAAGAATATTTTATGGACTGGTATTGTGCGAGAGACAGCAGAGTATAGAGAATGGGAAAGATTAATAAAAGAAGAGGGGGCTAGGGTAATAATAGCTGGAGGCAAGCAAAGGATAGTTCTTCAAGAAAAACCCGGTATTTTTATCGACATCTTATACCCTTCTCAGGGCCTAGAAGGTAAAATAATGGAAGATAGCAACGATAGCTCGGTTATTGTTCGTTTTTCTTTTGGGAACGATTCACTCTTGTTTACCGGCGACGCCAGCAGCAAGATTGAAGATGAATTAAGCGGACAAGATTTGGCATCAACAGTGCTTAAAATAGCCCACCATGGAAGCAAGACTTCCACTTCAGAGAAGTTCTTAGAAGAGGTATCCCCTGAGACCGCAGTAATATCAGTGGGCGAAAACAGCTACGGTCACCCAACGCCCGAAGTATTGGCAAGACTACAGAAATTTGATATAAATGTTTTAATTACTAAGATAAACGGCGATATCAAGATTGTTTCCTCTGGAAATAACTTTTAAAATTATGAAAGACATTGAATTTCCGCTTTTCAAAACTAAGACAAAAGGAGTTGTGGAAAGCTTTGATTTGACTGATGTTAAGGATCGAAAAAAGTATTTTGAGGCCAAGGCCGGTGGAGAGATAAAAAAGCTCAGAAAGTATTTGAAGAAAAACACCTTTGTCGTTTATTTAATGGGTAAGAAAAACTCTGGCAAAGGCACTTATGCTAAAATGTTCAAAGAAGTGGTGGACAAAGACAGGATAGATCACATTTCTATCGGGGACGTGGTAAGAAGCTTTGATGAGACGGTAAAAGATCCTAAAAAGAAAAAGTGGCTAATTGCTTTCTTGGAAAAGAACTACAGGGGCTATCATTCTTTAGACGAAATAATGAAGTCGCTTGAAAGTAGGAACACTAAGACTCTTTTGCCTTCAGAGTTGATCCTGGCTTTGGTGAAAGGCGAGATTGCCAAAAGGGGCAAAAAAGCTCTTTTTGTTGATGGGTTCCCGCGGGACCTGGATCAGGTTTCCTATTCTTTGTTTTTCCGAGACCTAATTGATTATCGGCAGGATCCTGACGTTTTTGTTTTGATTGATGTACCGAATGCAGTTATCGACGAAAGGATAAAATACCGAGTGATTTGTCCAGCCTGCCAAACATCCAGAAACCTTAAGTTGTTACCGACGAAAAAAGTCGGCTATGACAAAAAAACAAAGAAATTCTTTTTGGTCTGTGATAACACTGAATGCGAAAGTAAAGAAGAAATGGTGACTAAAGAAGGCGACGAGCAGGGAATAGGTCCGATAAAAGAAAGGCTGGAAAAAGACAGCCAGCTAATTAAGCAGGCCTTTAATTTATACGGTATTCCCAAGGTGCTTTTGAGAAATTCTGTGCCAGTGGCAAAGGCTAAGGAATTGCTTGACGATTATGAAATAACACCAGAATATACTTACGAATGGGATAAGAACAAAGTGAAAGTAATCCAAAAACCCTGGCAAATTTCAGATGACGGAATTCCTTCATACAGTCTGATGCCGCCGCCGGTGGTGGTTTCTTTGATCAAGCAAATGACGCAAGTTTTAGGATTATAATTTTATTGACTTAACGGTTTGCTGCGCGGTATAATTAAAGTAGCCCTACTATACTTCTAAAAAGATTCTGAACTATAAGCTTTTTATGGGAGTTCAAATTTACAGTCGCCGTGGCGATTGTGCGAGAACACCCACCTGTACTTTTTTTCAAGATTCTTTTTGGAAGCAGCGGGGCTATTTATTTACCAGATTTTCGGAAACGGCGCTTGGGAGCGCTTTTTTAGTTGGTAAGAATTAGGGCTTGGTGCCAGGGGATCTTGACAGGGGAGTTCCCCCCGAGTATTATTAGTGTATACCTATACCATAGGTCGGGGTATGACAAAATTAAAAATAAAAATATGACACACCAAAAAGAAAAGACACTTATTAACTTTAAAAAAACCCATAGCTTGATTTCCAAGATTATTGAAATGATAGAAAAAGAACAGTACTGCATTGATATTATGCAGCAGAATCTGGCCGCTATCGGGCTTCTAAAATCAGCTTATCAGATGTTGATGGAAAATCATCTGAACACCTGTTTCAAAAAAGCGATGGCAACGAAAAACGAACAGAAAAAAAGACAAATGACCCAGGAGATTTTAGGAGTGACAAAATTATTCAATAAATAAATTTATGAACAAAGAATTCAAGGACGCCCTGGACGTGGAAGAAGCCGTTTATTCTGTTAAAGGGATGCATTGTGCTTCTTGCGAAATTTTGATTGAAAAAAAGCTTTTGGAAATAAAAGGAATAAAATCAGTCGAAGCAAGCGCTGGGAAGGGCAGGGTTTTAGTTGAATATAAGGGCGGAAAGCCTTCTGTAGAAAGGTTGAATAAAATTTTCCAGAAAGACAATTATAGTTTTTCGGAAACTCCGGAAGAATTTGGAGAGGACACATCCAAAAACAAATTAATTCTGTATCTAGCCGTAGGATTGCTTTTGGTAGCCGGATTTCTTTTTTTAAACAGATTGGGACTGTCCGAACTGGTCAGCGTCGGTTCAAAGTCATCTTTAGCCGCTTTTTTTGCCCTCGGGCTTTTAGCTGGTATTTCCAGTTGCGCGGCTCTTATCGGCGGCATTGTGCTTTCAATGTCAAAGCAGTGGCTTAAGCTGTATTCCGATCGCGACTCCACCTATCAGAAACTGCAGCCTCATTTGATGTTCAGCGCCGGCAGAGTTGCCTCGTATTTTGTTTTTGGAATGGCGTTAGGAGCGATTGGGAGCAGGTTGCAGATATCTCTAAGATTTACTTCATTTTTAGTTATTGCTGTTTCCGTAATGATGCTTTTCTTAGCCCTTCAAATGTTAGGAGTGAAAGCTTTCCGTAGATTCCAGTTTACTTTACCCAAGTCTGCAACGAGGTACGTCTCCAATGAGTCAAATTTCAAAGGCCGCTATATGCCGCTTCTAATGGGGGCTGCGACTTTTATCCTGCCGTGTGGTTTTACGATTACTGCTCAGGGACTGGCGCTTATTTCCGGTAATGCTTTCCAGGGCGGACTAATAATGCTCTTTTTTGCCCTAGGCACGGCCCCAACGCTTTTGTTAATCGGTCTTTCCAGTGTTAAGTTTTCCAGTCGCCCTGGATTAGCCTACGGATTCTCAAAAATTGCCGGCATATTGCTTCTATTTTTCGCCTTTTTCAACGTTAACAACCAGTTAAACGTTCTGGGGTACAGAAACATGGGTGATTTAATTTCTGGTTTTCAGGTTCAGGCGGGGCAAACTAATAAAGTTGATGAAAAAGATTTAGCCCCGATTGTTAACGGCAAACAAGTTGTAAAAATGGAGGCTTCGGCTCGCGGTTATACGCCCAATTCTTTCAAGGTAAGGGTCGGTGTCCCGGTAAGATGGGAAATTACGGATATTGGCACGAGCGGCTGTACGAACGCTGTTATCTCAAGAAGCCTGTTCGACGGCCAGATTAATTTAGTCCGCGGCCAAGTCAGCGTTAAAGAGTTTACTCCAAAAGAACCAGGGAGATATAAGTTTAGCTGTTGGATGGGAATGGTTTCGGGAACAATAGAAGTCGTTGACGCGCAAGGAAGTTTAACATCCCCTAGCCTTCTTTCAGAAAACAGCGGCTTGGATATTTCTTCCGGCGCAGGAGGATGTGGCTGTGGCTGCGGTGGAGGAAGCGGGGGGATAGGCGAGGCAAAATAGAGCTTAATAACCAATTAGAAGTTTTTTAATATGAAAAAAATCACCAAAAAAACAACCCTGAAAGAAATATTCATAATAAAGGGGGCTAAAGAAACTTTAGCAAAATTCAATTTGCCTTGTCTTTCCTGTCCCATGGCGTCTGAAGAAATATCAAGACTGCAAATCGGAAATGTGGCTGAGATTTACGGACTCGATTTGGAGAAAATAATTAAAGAGTTAAACAAACTGGTAAAATGACAATAGAGAAGAAAGTTCTAAAAATCAGCGGGATGCATTGCGCTTCTTGTGTGGTTTTGATTGAAAATTCTTTGAAAAAAGAAAAAGGCGTTAAGGCCGCCAATGTTAATTTTGCTTCAGAGAAGCTGTATTTGGAATATGATTCGGCAGAAGCAGATTTGAACAAGATAAAAAAAGCGCTGAAGGGGTTAGGTTATGAGGCATCGCAAGAAGACGATCATCACAAGATAGAAAAGGAAAAAGAAACCAAGAAGTTGAAAAAGCGGTTCGTGGTCGCTTTGTTTTTCAGTTTGCCGATTATTTACTTGGCGATGGGCGGGATGATTAGCTTGCCTGTCCCAGAACTTTTAGAAAGTTATGGAACGCTGATTCAATTCGTTTCAGCGACCGTTGTTATAGTGGCGTGTTTCAATATCTGGAAATCTGGCCTGAGTGCTCTGAAGGGGCTTCATCCCAATATGGACTCTTTAATTCTGGTGGGTACAGCCACAGCTTACTTTTATAGCTCAATAGTTTCTTTTTTGTCATTTTTAGGATTTGACACCGAACCGATGCTTTATTACGAGGGCGCGGCTTTTATTCTGGTCTTCATCTCTCTTGGGAAATATCTTGAAGCCGTAACCAAGGGTAAGACAAGCGAGGCGATTAAAAAGCTGATGGGCCTTCAGCCGAAAAGAAGCCTTTATTCTGAAAGACGGGAAAGAAATAAAAGTCTTGATATCGGAAGTTAAAGAGGGAGACATAGTTTTGGTAAAACCCGGAGAAAAGATCCCGGTTGATGGTATCGTTATTGATGGTTATTCTGGAGTTGATGAAAAAGCCGTTACTGGCGAAAGCATCCCAGTTGAAAAGAAGATAGGAGATGAGGTTATCGGAGCGACGATAAATAAAACAGGGGTTTTGAAGTTTAAAGCCACTCGGGTAGGCGAGGGAACGATGCTGGCTCAGATTATAAAGATTGTTGAGAATGCCATGGGTTCTAAGGCGCCTATTCAATTGCTGGCCGACAAGGTCTCATTTTATTTCGTTCCCATCGTTTTTTTAATAGCCGTCCTGGCTTTTACTACTTGGTTAATTCTTGGTCAGTCTCTCGTTTTTGCTATAAGTATCTTTGTCGCGGTTTTGGTTATTGCTTGTCCTTGCGCCCTGGGATTGGCTACGCCGACGGCTGTAATTATGGGTACGGGCTTAGCCGCCCAAAACGGCATTTTGATTAAAAACGGCAATGCGTTGGAAGCCGCCAAAAAATTAAACATAGTTATATTCGACAAAACAGGCACCTTAACAAAAGGGGAGCCCGTAGTAACTGATGTGATAGAAACGAAGAGCGGAGCAAACAAGAAACAAATATTACAATTGGCCGCATCTGTTGAAAATAACTCAGAGCATCCTTTAGCGCAGGCGATTGTTCAAAAAGCCAATGAAGAAAAAATAGAATTATTAGGAGTCCAAAACTTCCAGGCGATTCCAGGCAAAGGCGTCCAGGCCAAACTTCAGGACAAAATGATTTTTCTGGGGACGGGGAAATTGCTTGCTGATAATAATATCAGTTATCAGTTCGTTGAAAACCAGGTAGCCGAATTAGAAAACCAAGGCAAGACCGTAATGATATTGACCGTGGACAAAAACATCGTAGGTGTTATCGCGGTGGCTGACACCCTGAAAGAACATTCTGAAGAAGCGATCCAAATGCTCCACAAATTAGGGAAAGAGGTCGGCATTATTACCGGAGACAATAAACGAGTCGGCGAGGCGATAGCCAGGCAGCTGGGGATAGACCGTATTTTAGCCGAAACCCTTCCTCAAGAAAAATCGGCCGAGATAAAAAAACTGCAGGAAGAGAGTAATGTTGTTGCAATGGTGGGAGATGGGATAAATGACGCGCCGGCTTTGGCGCAGGCGGATTTGGGTATTGCTCTAGGTTCCGGCACCGATGTGGCGATGGAAACAGGAGAGATAGTTTTAATCAAAGACGACTTGCGGGATGTCGTTAAGGCGATTGATTTAAGTAGCTATACTTTAAGAAAAATAAAGCAGAATCTTTTCTGGGCCTTCTTTTATAATATTATCGGAATTCCCATTGCCGCTGGCGTCCTGTTTCCTTTTACTGGCTGGTTGCTTTCGCCGTCTATTGCGGCAGCCGCCATGGCTTTTTCGTCGGTCAGCGTGGTGTTAAACTCCCTATCTATGGGCAAACTTTCCAGATTTTAAGAAATTTGGTATCCTAAAATATATATGGTAAAGAAGATTATAATTGCGGTTATAATTATAGCTGTTGCGGCTGTTGTTTTGTTTCTCTTGTTCCAAAAGCCCCAATTACCTTCTGGCATGATTTTCTTTTACGGAGACGGTTGCTCGCACTGCAAAAACGTTGAAGATTATATAGCAGCTAATGGCGTTGAAGAAAAGGTTACATTTGAAAAGAAAGAAGTTTTTAACAATCAAGATAACGCCAGTGCCTTAGGGAAAGTGGCTGGATTCTGCGGTTTAGCGACCGACAAAATAGCCGTTCCTTTTCTTTGGGACGGTCAGAACCAAAAATGTCTAGTGGGCGATGTAGATATTATTAATTTTTTTAAGGTGAAAATAAATGGGTAATATTTTTAAGAAAACGCTTTTATTATTCTTTTTAATCTTTGGATTCTTTTCCGCCAAGTCGGCTTTGGCCGTTTGTCCCGTTTGCACGGTGGCGGTATGCGCCGGGGTAGGGCTTTCCAGGTGGCTGGGGATAGACGATTTGATTTCCGGCGTTTGGGTAGGGGGCCTGGTCGTTTCCTTGATTTTTTGGACCCTGGATTGGCTGAATAAAAAGAAAATTACCCTTAAGCTTCGCTGGCTGGTTGTTTCGGCAGTCTTTTACGCCTTAGTAATAATTCCTCTTTATTTCAGGGATATTATCGGCCACCCGGCCAATACCTTTTGGGGCATGGACAAATTGTTGTTTGGTATCGCGGCTGGCAGCTTGGTTTTTCTGTTTAGCGTTTGGTTCCATAATTTTCTTAAAGCAAAGAATCAGGGAAAGTCCTATTTCCCTTATCAAAAAGTCGCCGTTCCAATCCTCTTTTCATTAATTGCTAGCTTAATATTTTATTTTTATTTATTAACAAAATGTCAGACATAAAAAAACAAAAAGAAAAAATAAAATAATTATTATGAATAACGAAAAATTATCTCACGGGGTAAATGATTTGCTAAAAAAAGTTGAGGAAAGCAAGAAAGGAAAATTGGACTTATCTTCCGACGAGGATTTATCTATTGCCATAATGAATCTCATTTCGATTGAGGAGCACTTTTTCTTCACCGGAGCTAAAACCGGTAAAGGAGAGTATTTTGACTTATTAAACAAGGCCCGCGAGATGCGCAAGGAACTGCTTAAGAAGATAATAAAGGACTACGAAGGCGAGGTTTGGTGCATTTCCAAACACCTACTCGCCGCCTCAATGCGGTTGATGGAAGTAGGGACTAAATATTTAGGACAAGGCAAGAAAGCAGAAGCCGAGGACTTATTCCAGAAGGCTTATGACCTATACTCCTTATTCTGGGGGGTAAATCTGAAGCTGGTTGATATTGGTGAAGTGAAAAAGATTGGTGAGAATCAAATAAACAAAGAGGACAAAGAAAAGAGAGGATTTTTGGGGAAACTGGGAGAGGTAGTGAAGAATTTGATTGATTGCTGCAAGGAGTAGCAAGTAAAAACAAAAGCTCGCCCCTATGCCCTAACAGGTCGGGCGGGTTTTTTTGCCCATTGAATTAAACCCATAATTAGGGTAAAATTAGAACACAAACAGGGATATGAAATCAATAAAAAAAGAAAAGCAAATATTCTGGGATTATGATTTGAACAGAATGGATTTGTCTAATCCCAAAATTATGATTTGGTATTTGAACCGAAAGATTGGATTCGGCGATTTGTCTGGCATAACAAAAAGAGACCTTAGAAAGCATTTGCCAAAACTTGATATTAGCCACTCATTAAGAGAGTTGTTAAAAAAATATCTTAAATCAAATGCCCAAAACTGAGCTTACTCAATTGCAGAAAGATGTCCTTTCTTTTGTCGGGAAAGGCTTTTTTGGCCAGAATTTTTATTGGACAGGCGGCACCTTGCTTTCTTATCTTTATTTTTCTCACCGTTTTTCAATTGATTTAGATTTCTTTTCCAATGATTTATTTAGAGACGACGAATATCTCGAATCTATTAATAAGCTCAAAAAAGAGATTGGAGCTGACAAAATTACTCAAACTATCCGACACAACCGCAGGCTTTATTTTATAGAAAAAGGAAAAGAAAATGTTAAGCTTGAATTTGTTTTTTTTCCTTTTCCGGCTGTAGAAAAAAGAAAGGAGATCAAAGAATTTTCTGTTAAGGCAGATTCTTTAGCTGATATTATGGTTAATAAAACTTTATCAACCTATCAAAGAAATGAAGTTAAAGATATTTATGACCTTTATTGGTATTTGAGCAACAAACCCAAATATAGCTTAATTAAACTTATTAAATTAGTTGAAAAGAAATTTGGGATAGCCATAGAACCCGTATTGCTTTTAGAAAAGGTCAATGAATTATGCGATAATTTAGACAGTTTAATCCCGCTGTTGATTAAAAACGAGTCGAATTTAACCGTTAAAATCAAGGTTTTTTTCCAAGAAAATTTCAACGACATAGTAAAAAATCAAAATTGACACCGTTTTTTTGGGCGAAGCGGCGAAAAACCTGATTGATTGCTGCGAAGAGTAAATAAAAACAGTTCCGTTGCGACGGGGCTGTTTTTGTTTCTATCCGGGTGCGTCGCAGACGCTAAGAGTTTTCCACAGGGGGGGGGCATTATTTGTCATTTTTTGCTATAATAAAATAATCTAAAAATACCTTTCACATTTCATATTATTTGGATAAACAAAAAGGTATTTTTAGATATAATAATATGGAAAACAAATCAAAAGAAATTATTAAAACATTGTTAACTGTTTTAATTTCAGTTTTGTTGGTTTTTACGGTTGTTAAAGCCGGCACCATCACGCCGCCCTCCGGCGCGGGCGAGCCGAGTGCGAAGTTCTATACCCTATCGGAGATTTACAACTTTATCACCAGCAATACCGCGGCAATTGCAGGCAGCCATGATTTTACTTTTTCTGACGTCTTAGCAGGTACTCCCCGCACTTTAACTGAAATTTACACTGCTTTGGCAAACCGCATTTCCGCAGCTAAAGTAAAAATTGGCACGACTTATCTCGGAGTTGACGGCACCCTTTACGGCGACACTGACCCGACCAAGGTTTTGACCGTGTCCGGCGGAACCTACAACGCTGCCAATCTTATCCAAAGCAACATTAAATTAGACGTTGCTTTCGGCGCATCCGGAGAATCAGGTACCCTTGCTCCTGACGGTACGGCAGCGACAACTGACTGTCTTGACACCAAAACCTTCTATTCCGACAATTCCTGGCTCCAGAAAACAGGAAGCATTGCCAGCTGTTCTTCGGAAGGTTCGCAGAGTTGTTATGCTACGGGGACCTATTACGCTGGCACTTCAAAAACCTTGTCTGCTGACAGCGAAACAGTCAATGCCGGATATTACGCCGCCACTACTCTTTCAGGAGTTGATGCTGACCTGGCAGTAGGGAACATTAAGAAAGACATAGCCATATTCGGCAAAACAGGCACCCTTTACGGCGACATTGATCCTACCAAAGTATTGACCGTAGCCAGCGCTAACGGTACCTACAACGCTACCAATCTTATCCAGAGCAACATCAAATTAGGAGTGGCTTTCGGGGCTTCCGGAGAATCGGGCACGCTTACTCCGGAAGGACTGGGAAATGCAGCAGTAGCAGACTTGTTTAATGGTAAAACAGCCAACCTGACCAATGACTGGACATTAGACATAGGAACTCTGAACTTGGCCTGCAACATTACTAGTCCAGGCGATTTTGATGGAACAGCCAACAAAGTTCCTAATGCCTACGACGGAGGAGGTAACGGCAGCAACAGATGGTGTATCACGGACTCGGGAGACGCTGCAGCCACAGATATCCTTTCAGGCAAGATTGCCTGGGTAGATGGAGCGGAGATAACGGGGAGTATCGCCACCCGGACCTTGTCCGCAGACTCAGACACAGTGAGCGCCGGATATTACGCCGCCACTACTCTTTCAGGAGTTGATGCTGACCTGGCAGTAGGGAACATTAAGAAAGACATAGCCATATTCGGCAAAACAGGCACCCTTGCTCCTGACGGTACGGCAGCGACAACGGACTGCCTTGACACCAAAACCTTCTATTCCGACAATTCCTGGCTCCAGAAAACAGGAAGCATTGCCAGCTGTTCTTCGGAAGGTTCGCAGAGTTGTTATGCTACGGGGACCTATTACGCTGGCACTTCAAAAACCTTGTCTGCTGACAGCGAAACAGTCAATGCCGGATATTACGCCGCCACTACTCTTTCAGGAGTTGATGCTGACCTGGCAGTAGGGAACATTAAGAAAGATATAGCCATATTCGGCATAACCGGCACGCTTGCCCCGGACGGAACGGCCGCTGCAACGGATTGCCTTGACACCAAAACCTTCTATTCCGCTAATTCCTGGCTTCAGAAAACAGGGAGCATTGCCAGCTGTTCTTCGGAAGGAGGCAATACCTGTTACGCGGCCAGCGGTTTTTGGACATCAGTAGCCGGCAGCAATGTGCCAGGAGCTGAAGGCTCAATATCTTTTAGTATCCCCGATGGCTATTATTCCGGAAAGACCTGCACGGCCGTAGACGGAGATCTATCAGCAGGCAATATTAAATCAGGGGTTACTATTTTAGGCCAGCTGGGTACTTATTCAGGAACCCCAAGCTATCCAGCCAGCGGACAAGTAACTTCCTACCCAACAAGCATTCCTAATTGGGCAATTTCAACCGCCTATACTCTTGCGAGCAAGGTGATAGACCCGGTTGATAGCAGCTATTGGATTTGCAATGTTGCGCATACATCCGGAACCGGCACAATGGCAGATGACAGGACGGCTCACCCGACTTATTGGCTTTCAGTTACGAGCAATAACTTTGACGACGGATATTATGAGGCGGGATCAGCTATGCTTTACAGCAATGTTACTGTTAATGGCTTAATAGTCGCAGTGACCGACTCAAATACTGGTTTAATGTGGAATAAATGTTTGGCTAGTCGGTCCGGAGATACTTGTGCCACTGGCTCATCAGTTACTAAATCTTGGCAGGCCGCCATTGCGTATTGCGAAAATTTGAAGCTGTGCAATGACGGAACTTATCAGGGAAGCGAATCTGCGGGGGGCGATTGCTCTGAACACACAGGCGAATTATATGCAAATTGGTATTTGCCAAATGTGAAAGATTTATTTAGCATAGTTTTGGAAGAATACGGGGCGATTGACGGAGTGAAGAGCGCTGGTGCGCCGTATATTAACCAAACCGTTTTTCCAAATACCGTTTCCAGCCGCTCCTGGTCGTCTACTACCTTCCCCAGCACTACCACCACCGCCTTCTACGTGCACTTTACCTATGGCTACGCGAGCTACGATGGTAAGGCCGATGCCTACTACGTTCGTTGCGTCCGCGGGCAATAGCAATTTGGAATTTGTAATTTGAAAAATTAAAATTAACCCCGTTAAATAATTTTAAATTTTTTTATAGCATGTTTTATTTCGTTTATGTGCTAAAATTTGAGAAAGATAAAAAATTCTATACGGGATATACAAAAAATTTAAAATTAAGACTTGAGCAACATCAGAAGAGAGTAGTAGATTCAACAAAAAACAGGGGAGAATTTAAGCTAATATATTTTGAGGGTTGCATGAACCAACAAGATGCAACCCACAGAGAAAAGTATTTAAAAACCTACTTGGGTAAAATGTTTTTAAAAAATAGGCTCAAGTCTTATTTAATAGGGTAAATTATCGCCAGATTCCTAAAAAGTTGATTTGTGAAAACAAACAGCTCTTAGGAGAGAGCGGCTAAAAATCTATTGCGCTCCTGCCACTTCATAAAATATGGAGTATTGGCGGTCAGAGAGTCTTTCCTTAATAGGTCAGATTTTTGGAGAAAGGAAAAGTGCGGGAGTTAGTACCGTTTCCAACAACTACTGGTCGTCTACTACCAACCCCAGCAATACCACCAACGCCTTCAACGTGAACTTTAACAATGGCAACGCGAACAACAATGATAAGACCAATGCCAACTACGTTCGTTGCGTCCGCGGGAAATTGATTTTAGCCCGAGAAGAGGTCTGAAAACTTGTTCTCGCGATGATTATTTACTATGACCCAATCCGAACATCTTCCCTTGTATCTTAAATTTTACCAGCTGGTTAAATTTTTATCCGAAAGCATAAGAAATTTTCCGAAACAGTATAAGTATACCTTAGGAAAAAATATCTTAAATTTGAGCTGGAAATGCTTAGATTTAACCTTAGAAGCAAACGCCCTGCCTAATGAGAAAAAGCATCAGAAGATTTTGGAACTAAGCATCGCTTTCGATAAATTAAAAATCAGATTAAGAATGGCCCAAGAATTGAATCTAATTTCCGAGAGACAATTTGCCCACATTCAAACTTATTACGCTAAAGAAATAGGAGAGATGATCGGCGGTTGGCTAAAATGGTCTAATGAGTGAAATATTTACTTTTAAAAAATTATACCAGGCTTATTTAGATTGTCGTGAAACAAAAAGAAAAACCATCAATGCTTTAAAGTTTGAATGGAATTTAGAAAGAAATCTTTTTCAGCTTCAGAAAGAACTTGAAACAAAAAGATACGGACCGGGACGCTCAATCTGTTTTGTGGTGAAAGAACCTTCTCCCAGAGAGATATTCGCCGCCAGTTTTCGTGATATGGTTGTCCACCACCTTTTGGTTAGAGAAGTAGAGATAATAGGAGAAAAGATTTTCATTTTTGATACTTTT
>CAYYDH010000011.1:0-15236 GCA_964470615.1 uncultured Candidatus Saccharibacteria bacterium | reverse complement strand
TACGGAATGCCTCCAGCTGCTGGTTTTGGAATGGGGGTAGACCGTCTGGCCGCGCTTTTGACTGACTCCCATGCTTTGCGAGAAATAATTTTGTTTCCGACGATGAAGCCTAAATAATATTATGCTTGACAGAAAATTCATAAGAGAAAATCCAAATAAAATAAAAGAAATTTGCCAGAGAAGGCAGGTTAAGCTTGAAATTGAAAAAATACTAGAGTTGGAAGAAAAGGTCCGAAGAATTAAACAAGAAAAAGAAGCATTGGAGGCCAGGCAAAACCAGGCCAATAAAAAGATAGCAAGCGCCGGAAAGGCAGAAAAAGAAAATATGTTGGAAGAAATGAGAGGGATAGCAGTTGAGAGAAAGGGAAAGACCAGCCAATTAGGTGAATTAGAAAAAGAGCTGGAAAAACTCTTATGCCAAATTCCCAATGTTTGCCTTGAGGGCGTGCCAATCGGCCCCGATGAAAAGCATAACGTTGTTCTGAGAGAAGTAGGAAAGAGGGCAAAGTTTAGTTTTAAACCGAAGGATTATTTGGAAATAGGCGAAACGCTGGATATAATTGATGTTAAAAGAGCTTCCAAGGTTTCGGGGAGTCGTTTTGGCTATTTAAAGGGCGCTGCGTTTCTGTTGGAGTTTGCCTTAGTAAAGCTTGCCATTGATAACCTGATTAAAGAAGGGTTCGTTCCGGTTATCCCGCCGGTCTTGATAAGGCCGGAAATGATGAAAGCAATGGGTTATATTGATTCAGAGAAAGACTTAGCTGAGCGCTATTTTCTGGAAAAAGACAGTTTATTTTTAGTCGGAACCTCTGAGCAATCAATCGGTCCGATGCATGCCGACGAAACCTTCCAAGAGCAAGATTTGCCTAAGCGCTATGTCGCTTTTTCAACTTGCTTCCGTGAAGAAGCCGGTAGCTACGGAAAAGATACTAGGGGCATACTTAGAGTTCACCAATTTGATAAAATAGAAATGTTCAGTTTTTGTTCTCCCAAGGAATCTGCTAAAGAGCATCAGCTTTTGCTGAAAAAAGAAGAAAAGATGATGCAACTTTTAAAGATTCCTTACCGGGTTGTTCAGCTTTGCTCTGGCGATTTGGCTCGTCCGTCAGCTGCCACTTATGATATTGAAGCTTGGTTGCCTGGCCAGAACCAATACCGCGAAACCCATTCTTCTTCTAACTGCACTGATTTTCAGGCTAGGAGGTTGAATATCCGTTATCGCGATAATAGAGGGAGTATTAATTTTGTTTATACTTTGAACGGAACTGTTTTTGCTATGGGCCGGATGATAATCGCTATCATTGAAAATTACCAGCAAAAAGACGGAAGCGTTAAAATTCCAAAAATTCTTCAAAAATACCTGGGCTTTAAAGAGATAAAACCCAAGAAATAAATGGAAGAGAGGAAAATAAAAATTAATGGCCTTGAGGTCCATTTTATAATTGGTTCAGGAGAAAAGGGCCATCTTTTAATTTTACATGGCTGGGGGTCCAAATCAGAAAGATGGCAAAAAACAGCAGAAATTTTAGAAGAGAATAACGTTGCTGCAGTTATTCCAGACCTTCCTGGTTTTGGAGTCAGCCAGGATCCGGCCAAGCCCTGGTCTTCAGCTGACTACGTCAGCTTTGTAGATGCTTTTGCTAAAACCATCGGCTTAAACAGCTTTTACCTTTTAGGGCATTCCTTTGGCGGACAGCTGGCAATAAAATACACCCTTAACTTTCCGCATAAGGTCAAGGCTTTATTCTTAGTGGCCGCTGCTTGTTTAAGGAAAAAGACCCTTAGGAAACGATTGTTGCTTGGAGTTTCTAAGCTCTTCGGTTATTTTCCCTTTTTTCCTTTTTATTCTTTGTTTCGCAAGGCAGTATATAGATTCTTTATTAAAAGTGACTACCTTCACGTCAAGGGAGTGATGCGAGAAACCTATCTCAACGTCATTAAAGAAGATTTGGCAGAATACTTGCCTAAGATAAAAAAACCAACAACCATAATATGGGGGGACTCAGACGACGTTACGCCCATAGACCAGGCGCGGGTGATAAACAGCAAGATTAAGAATTCAAAGCTGGTGATAATAAGAGGCCAGAATCATGATATAGAAAGGCAGGCACCAGAGATTTTAGCCAGAAGAATTTTGGAAAACCTCTAACAAAATGATTTATTTAGCATATTCAGCAATCTTTTTGTGGCTTATTTATGCCGCGCGGCGGACGCTTTTTCTTCTTTATTTCTGGCAATTGAAAGAATATCGTTTGGACAGATTTTTGTCTTCAGTAAAAGAAAACAGAAGCATTGTTTTCCCTAAGGTTATTTTCTTTCCGGCCCTGCTTTGGATTTCTTTTTTCTTTGTTAGAGAAAGCGGTCTTGATTATTTTTGGCAAATCATCACTATTTTGTTTTATGTTTTCCTCGGTTTCATTTCGCTGGTATTATTTTTTCTCCGCAAATGGCGTTTGCCGAAGTTTACTTTGAAAATGGCGGTGCTTTGCACATCGGTTTTCTTAGTTGAAGTTATTTTATTATTAGTTTGCGCCAAAAGCTTCTTGATTTTTATCCTAACGCTGGATATATTTCTGATATTTTTCGTTTCCCTTTTTGTCAGTGTTTTCCAACTGCCGGTTTTTTTAGCCAAAAGGACGATAGAGAGAAAGGCCGCCCTGAAAGTCCAAGACGCCAAGAACCTTATTGTTATCGGCATTACCGGTTCTTTTGGCAAGACATCAACCAAGGAATTTCTTTATACCATTCTTTCTGAAAAGTATAATTGCTTAAAAACCGAGGGCAATATCAATACTAAAATCGGCATTGCCCAATTCGTTTTAAAAAACCTTAAGTCAGAGCACCAAGTTTTTATCTGTGAAATGGGTGCTTATAAAATAGGGGAGATACGAGATATCTGCCAAATGGTAAAACCAAAGATCGGTATTATTACCGGTATAAACCAGCAGCATCTTGATTTGTTCGGATCACAAGAAAACATAGTTAAAGCAAAGTTTGAGCTGATTGACGCCTTGCCAAGCGCCGGTACAGCTATTTTTAACTGGGATAACGATATTGTACGGTCCAAGATTAAAGCTTTGCCACAAGATCGAAGAACAATATTTTGCTCAACGAAAGAAGAAATCGGCGTCTGGTCAGAAGATATTGCAGTCAGCAAAGACGAGATTAGCTTTAAGGTTTTTTCAAAATCCGATAAACCGTCTGAATTTAAATTGAATCTATTGGGAGCGCAGAACGTAATAAATGTATTAATGGCCATTGCTTGCGCCAAAGAGTTGGGGGCAAGTATAGAAGAAATTAAGGCTGGTGTGCAATTGATCGGGCCGGAACAGGGGGGAATGAAGCTGTATAGGAATAAAAACGGCGTTAGCATTATCGATTCTTCATATTCGGCTAATCCTGACGGCGTAATGGCTGCTTTAGAGTATTTGAAGACCTGGCCAAAGAAGAAAATCCTTGTTATGCCGAGTCTGATTGAATTAGGAGCAGCATCCCCTGAAATCCATAAGAATATTGGCCGAACTATAAGCCAGGTGTGCGATTTAGCAATAATAACAACGAAGGAGCATTTTGCTGATATCGCAAAGGGCGCAGATAAGATCCTTTTAATTGAAAGTGCAGCTGATGTCGCTTATAAGATAAAACAGTTTGTTTCCGAAGACGACGTAGTATTGCTTGAAGGCCGTGTGCCAGTAAAGTTGCTTGAGTTAATAAAATAAAAAAGGTGCCGAAGCACCTTATGAGCAAAGAGAGAGCAGTAGAAAACCGAGAAGGGCAATGATAGAGTAATAGAAGCCAAGCAGGGTATTGATTCTTTTTCTGGTTGTTCCGTCGTTGCAGTCTTTGAACAAGAAAACGGGCAGGAAGAACATTATTAAGACGACCATGACTAGTGTTCCGAAAACGGCAATAAGTACGTTAAGAATTGCCTCTCCGCAACTTCTCCTTGACGGATTTTGCCAAATTGAGGCTTCTTCTTCGCCCTCATCCCAATTCGCCGTCGTAGTCATCCTGCACCTCCTTTAGTTTTTAAGGAGCATCAGCTAATATATAAATGATACAAAATGAGGAATTTTTGTCAAAAAATAAAACCCATATCCTTATCGCCCAATACCGAAAGAGACGATGTTTGGTTGGCTTTTAAATTGATTTTTCAACCCTGGGAATGGAAGAAAAAAGGAGCTGTCGCTGAATTGGAAAGCCAGTTCAAGAATTATCTCGGAGTAAAACATGCTTTTTCTTTTAACAGCGGCCGGAGCGCCTTGATGGCGATTTTAGTTTCGCTTGGTTTGAGACAAGGCGATGAGGTTTTAGTCCAGACTTATACCTGTAACGCCGCAGTCAATCCTATTCTTTGGACCGGCTTAAAGCCTGGCTACGTTGATTGTAATGAAAATGATTTTAATATAGATACAGATGATTTGGAAAAGAAAATCTCCTCTCAGTCAAAGGTTGTAATGGTGCAGCACACTTTTGGTTTGCCAGCAGATATAGATAAAGTTTCAGAGGTTGCTCGGCAAAACAATCTTATCTTAATCGAAGATTGCGCCCATTCTTTGGGAGCCGAGTATCGCGGGAAAAGAGTAGGTTCGTTTGGCAAGGCTGCTTTTTTCAGTTTTGGCCGCGATAAAGTTATCTCCTCGGTTTACGGAGGAATCGCCGTTACCAACGATGATTCCTTGGCCAAAGAGATAAAAAAGTTTCAAGACGAGGTTGAATATTCTTCTTGTTGCTGGATCTTGCAGCAGCTGCTTCACCCTATTTTGATGAACTGGATTATTATCCCAACTTATGTTTTTTTCGGAAAATACCTTTTGGTTTTATTCCAGTACTTAGGTATTATGTCAAAAGCTGTTCACAAGAAAGAAAAAAGAGGAGAAAGGCCATCTTATTTCCCGAAAAAAATGCCTGGTGCCTTAGCTGGTTTAGCTTTAAACCAGCTTAAAAAGCTGGAAAGGTTTAATAGTCATCGTCGCGAAATTGCCAAACTCTATTCAGAGGGTTTAAAAAACACACCTTATCATTTGCCATTGGTTTTTCCAGAAAGAAAGAACATCTTTCTTCGTTTTACTTTGAAGAATGAAAAAGCTCATGAGATAATAAAAAAAGCTTGGAGAAAAAATATTATAATAGGGGATTGGTACACGGTTCCCATCGCCCCCTTTGATACAAAACCAGAAAAAGTCGGGTATCGGCAGGGAAGTTGTCCAAAAGCTGAAAAGCTCGCCAAAGCCACTCTTAATCTGCCAACTCATATAAATATTTCCATGGATGCTGCCCAAAAAATCATTAATTTCCTATTGAAATGCAGATAAAAGAAATAACAAATAAAGAAACCTGGGAGAGTTTTTTGAAAGAGTGCCAAGAAAAAACATTTCTCCAGGCTTGGAGTTGGGGCGAATTTCAGAAATCAAGCGGAAATAAGATATGGCGCCTTGGCGTTTTTGAGAAAAACGAACTGGTAGCAGTGGCGTTGCTGATAAAAGTTAAAGCCAGAAGGGGAACATTTTTGTTCCTTCCGCATGGGCCGGTAGTAAAAACTCAGCTCTCGGGATTCAAGCCCAAGTTGTTAGAAGCGTTAGTCGTAGAGCTTAAAAAAATAGCCAAGGAAGAAAAAGCCGCTTTTGTCAGAGTTTCTCCTATCTGGGAAAGAAACGAGGAGAACGTTAGGATGTTTAAAGACTTAGGGTTCCGGGGAGCGCCCCTTCATATGCATGCTGAATTAACTTGGGAGTTGGATATAAGATTATCAGAGGAAGAGATTCTAAGTAGGATGAGAAAAACAACGCGCTATTTGATACGGCAGGCCGAGAAGAACCTAGACATTGAAATTGTAAAAAGCAAGGATGCTTCTGATCTGGAAACTTTTAACAGAATTTACCAAGAAACGGTTTCTCGGCACCACTTCGTTCCCTTTTCAATTGATTATCTCCAAAAACAATTCCAGGCCTTAAGTCCAAACGATGAGATTTTAATATTCTTGGGAAAGTACAAAGAAAAGATTACTTCTTCAGCCATTATTGTTTATTGGCAGAATTGCGCTTTTTATCATCACGGCGCTTCCTTATCAGAATATAATAAATGGCCGGTTTCCTATCTCTTGCAATGGGAAGCGATAAAGGAGGCAAAGAAAAGGGGGTGCGAATTTTATAACTTTTGGGGGATAGCTCCTAACGATAAGAAAAATCATCCCTGGGCCGGATTAACTCTTTTCAAACAGGGCTTCGGCGGGTACAAGAAAGAATATGTAAAAAACCAAGACTTGCCACTTTCGCCTGTTTACTGGCTTACTTATTTCCTAGAAATAGTTAGACGCTTTAAACGAGGATTTTAGAGTAATGGAGCAATACCGTCGCAGAAGATATGGGCAGAAAAAGAAAACTTACTTTTTACGTAGCAAGTTTTTTTGGTTTGGGATTCTTTTTTTCCTCCTATTCGCTGGTCTCTTTTATTTCTTTGTTTTTTCTTCTTTTTTCCAGATTAATGAGATTAAAATTTCCGGTAACAAAAGGGTTTCAAATGAAAGCGTTATTAATTACCTTAACGGTAAATTAGAAAAAAACCTCTTTTTTTTCAAAACAAAGAGTATTTTTCTTGTAAAACTGAAACTTCTGGAAAAAGAAGCCTTAAAAGAATTTCCCGTTATTTCTGACGCATTCTTGAAAAGAAAACTGCCAGATGAAATAAACTTGCAGATTACAGAAAGGGAAGCAATGGGGAATTGGTGTGTCCAAGAAGAGTGTTATTTGATCGATAAAGAGGGGATAATTTTTGAAAAAGAAAGAAATGAGCAAAAGCTAACAATTATTTCAGAGTTTTCTTCTCAAAATATTAGTTTGGGAGAGCCGATACTTAACAAAGAGATTATTCAGGGAATAGTTGATATTAACCAGGGGCTGCGAGAGGGAAGCTGCAAGTTGGATATTATAACTTTTTCTCTAGCAGAGGGGAACAACAAGCTGACCGTTAAGATAAAAGATAATTGGGAAATTTATTTTGACCCACAAAAATTCCTTCAAGACCAGCTTTTTAACTTGGGTTTAGTCCTAAAAGAAAAAATCCCCCAGGAAAAGTTGGGGGATTTGGAATACATTGATTTAAGGTTTGGCAACAAGGTTTACTTCAAATACAAGGATCAACCCGAATCAGTCAATTTTGAAAACAAAGATTGAGTGGCCGATTCTGGCTACTGGCTGATATTTTTCAAGCCATTTGTAATACCCTGTTGGCTGGTCAAAGCCAAGCACTGGTTTTCCTTGGCCGCCTTGCAATAAAGTTGCCGAAACAGCGAGATAACCTCCTTTAGGGAGTTCCTCCGGAGTTCTTTGGCCCCACCAGGGGCTGTATTTATCTTTGAAGTAATACTGGATGTCGGCGCCGCCAAAGTAATCAATGAATATCTTGTCCACATTATTGTCGTCAGTCCAGCTTTTTAACCTTTTTAGGTCTTGGCCCCAGTCCAGATTAGAATCAACCACATATTTATAGCCGTTGCTGGGCCCCTTAGCCAACTCATTAAAGTAGGCGAGGAAATATGGGTATACTGAAAGCACGTTAGTAATTTGCCAAGCCATGAGAATAAAAACCAGCACTATTTTTACTTTTGACGGCCAGTCCTTTTTTAAAGGAGCCATCCATTTGATGATAGCGCTGCTTACTAAGAGTATTGTAAAAGGAAAAACAGGCAAAAGATGGCGAACTCCGATATTAAGGTTGCTTTTCAAGCTAGTTGTCCAGTAAAAAGCGATGAACAGGAGCATGGCAAACTCTGCCAGATGGAAACGGAGCCACTGCATAGTTTTTCTGAAAGGAGACACCCAAAATTTTCTTAATTTCCAAGCAGCGGATAAAAGCGATATTAAAAGCAGGACAAAAAATGCCAGTGGTTCTTTCAAGGCATAAACCGTTGGGAAATAGGTTTTCCAGCCGGCAGCTGATATTTCACCGATAAAGTAGCCGGTATTGCCGCCGCTGGCTCTCTGGAAAACCATAAACAATCCTAGACAGTATTGAGCTGCTGGCTTTAGAACAGGCTGCTTTATCATCCAAAGCGTAATGTCGGTGAGCGGTTTTATCCCGAGAGAATTGAGAATAAATTGAGAGTCGCTTAATTGTTTTTCAATCGGGTAGTTCCAAGTGTGGTAATAGTATACGGGGTAAACTATTAGGATATAGGCGACGGCGATAACCAGGATATACATGATGGTCTGGCGCAGGAAAGTTCCCCAGAAGTTTTTGAATCCTTTGGCCTTAGCTATTGCTTGGAATAAAATAATAGCTCCCAAAAAGGGAAGTAGCAGAATTAAAGAAAACTTCAGCAGCTCAGCAACTCCCAAGGCCATGCCGGCTAAGAAGAGGTTTCTTAAGGAAGAGTTCTTTAAGAATTTAACAAAATAATAAGTGGCGAAGAATACTCCGAAAGCTGCGGCAACATCAGTTGTGATTAGTCGTCCGTGAGCTAAAAAAGTAGGGGAGAAAGAAAAAAGAAAAAGAGCAAGAAGGCTGGCATTATTACCGAACAATTCCCTTGTCCAGCGGAAGATATAGAAACCAAGGAGCAGAAGCATTAATATCATCGGAATTCTGCCCCAGAAAATCATCGTATCGGCCGGGTTGTTGCTTTTGAAAAGAAATATATTGCCGAATTCCCATTGGCCGTTGACGTCTTCTTTCCAGGCCTCTGCTTCAGCTGGAAAGTTTATTCCCTTGATAAAAAGTAAAGGAACAGCAGCCAAATCTTTCATCAAGGGCGGGTGTTCGGGATTTAACCGCATATCTTTTTGAGTAAGATAACTGTAGCCAGCCGGCAAGTGGGCTAATTCATCCATTGTCAAAGAATCGCCGGCTGCGCTGGTTACGGTTAAAACGAACATAACAGCTAATAATAATAGAGCTATGATGTTAGTGATGCGGTTAGACATAATTTTAATTAGTTATTTTATAAAACCAAACAGAACCAGTTCTTTGGATTTCTCCCTTTGGAAAAGCTTGAGACAGTTTTAAAAACAAATCGTCATCAAATTGGAGCGGCAAGATAACTGTGTTTTTCTCCGGTTTTATCTTACCAATATCATTCGGTTCTAAATAAATTGCTCTGGTTTTTCCATACTTTGCTCGTTCTATAAATATAGAAGTTTGAGCAGGCATTGGCAGGCCGTTTGGCAAAGGAATGCGGACGCCGTCCTGATTCACAATAACATATTTTTGAACGTCGTCAGGCAGAGAGTTGAGATAATTGCCAATATCCGTATAGTTTTGAGAAAAAGCAGCAGCAACCTCTGGTTTTTCCCCCCAGTAGTAAAAATACTTACTGAATTCAAAAACGACAACCAGAGAAAGCAGTATAAAAATACAACAGTAGAAAAAACGAACTTGCCATTTTGTTCTGAAGAACATTCTTATTCTTTCAAACGCCCAGACAGATCCAAGGGCCGAAAAGATATAAACCACAGGGATCAACCCGATAACTCTTAGAGCATGAGGAGCTCCTTCTGCTGATAAGAAGCCCGGGGCTAGCATAAAGAAGAACCAACTTAACAACAGACAATGAATAGTCAGTAAGGAATAGTTTCTATTTTTGATAGAGGATATTAAGCTTTTGATCGAAAGAACCATGCCTAAAACGAACAATATCCCGATCAGCCAGGGGAGCATTGGTTGGCCAGCAAAGTTATGGCGCCAGTTTCCGTCACCGTAAAAGTTGAACATACCTAAATGCAGAATAAATGACTTAGCAAGAGCGAACAAAGGGTTTTTTTCTGCAAAAACAGAAACGCCGCCAGCTCGTCCGAAAAAGTCTGCTGGGTGGAGAAGAAAATATATCCCAATGGGCAGACCAGTCACGAAAATAGCCGATAAGCAATAAACGGTGAACCGCAGAAAGGTTTTTTGCAGTCCTTGTTTTTTATAAACCAGCCACCAGCAAGCCAAAACAATAGTAAGTATGAAGATGATGAACCGGTAAGCGATATAAGTATAAAAGCCAAGGCCAAAGAAAAAACCAGCAATAACTAAGGGCCAGACCTTTTTGGAATTGAACGCCTTGAATAAGAAATAGAAAGCGAAAACCAGACAAAAAGGCACCATTATCGCTCGAAACCCGATGCGCGAGAAATTAGTATGCCAAAAGGAAGCTGCCAAGAAAAGAGTCGCCAGTAAGGCTATCCAGTCGGCCCGCTTCTCTTTGCTGAATATTTCTTTAGTTAAAAAGTACATACCCAAGACAGTAAGAAAACCGATCAAAGCAGGTACGATTTTTATTGCCCAAATACTGGGGCCGAAAATCATGAAAGAAATACTGATCAGCCAGAAGAACACACCTTCGCGGCCGTTATTATCGGGATAGAAAACCTTAAAGTTTCCGGTTCCCGCGTCATCTAACGCATTTATACCGTTTATCGCCACATCAGGGTAGAGCCCGGGCGGTATTTCGTTCAATTGCCAAAAACGAAAGACAGCGGCAATTAACAAAATAACGAGTAAAAGTATTGTTGTAATTTTCGGCTTTTGCATGTTACTAAATTTTATCATAAAAAAGACACCTTGGAAAAGGTGTCAATTGTTTAGGAATCAGGGTCGTTGTTTTGACCCACTAATTCTTCGTAAGAACCAAAGCGGTCTCCGATACCGGGTTCGTGGCGGCGCCGTTTTCTCTTTTTTGGCAATGGCGGAGTTCCTTTAATAGCCTCGCCGATTCTCTTGAGGTCAGTGTCGTCAAAGTCCGAAGAGTCGTAACCCAGAAGCAGTACAACGGTTTTGCTTCTTTTTCTTGCCATGACAGTTCCTCTAAATTGTGAAAGACCATTCCTTATTTATACCATAATATATTATAAAAATCAGGACTAAAAAAAGGCACCTTTAAGGTGCCTTTGAGGGCCGAGATTGTACCGTAATTTCGTTGGCCAAGACAGGCTTATTCCCACATCTCAAGCGCATGAACGCGCCTTCGAGAGCCATTATGTATGCGTTGCAGGTAAGTTGTTCTTTGATCTCGATTGTTACTGTTCCGTTAGCGTTGTAGGTGAGAGTATGGCTGGATTATTTTGGGTTGTTCATTATCTGCTGCGTGAGCAGCAAAGCCCCGAGGGCTATCACCAACAGAATAAGGACAATATCTCTGTACTTGGTGGCTCTGGTCAGTACAGATTCTGTTGCGTCAGGCATCGCTATTCTCCTTGTCAAAGTCCAAGTTCAACTCCGATGTCCAACTATATCACACAATATTTTTTTGTCAATAAGAAATGCCATTTCTTATCACTCTTGACAGAAGAGTGCTAATTTTCTAAAATGGGTGTGTCATGATTTTAACCAAAAGACAGGAAAAGATTTTGAACGTCTTGATTGAAGAGCATACTAAGACTGCAGAACCAATTGGCTCTAAGTTTTTAGCTAAGAAAAAAGGTCTTGATGTTTCTCCTGCCACCATACGTAATGAGCTGCAGAAATTAACAGAAATGGGCTATATTTATCAGCCTCATACTTCAGCTGGTCGTGTACCAGAGGAAAAGGCTCTTCGTTACTTTTTGGATAAAATATTTCCTAACGAAGAAAAAAAGATAACCGAATTTATTTTCAGAGAAGTTAGAATTACAAAGCGAAAAATAGAAGATGAATTAAAGTTGGCTGAAGAGTTGAGAAACTCTTTAGAGGAAATGCTGTTAATGCTTGACTTTGAATACTTGCCGGAGAAAGATAATCTTTTAGAGGTTTTGGGAATGCTGGGTCCGTCTAAGATGGAATGCGAGAAAAATATCAGCCTGGTGCAGATGCTAATAAAATCATTAGAAGAGTTAAAATAATATATGAAAGAAAAAATCAACATAGAAGAAATAAAAAAGCAGATGGAAGAGTGTCAAAAGCAAAAAGACGAATATCTTGAAGGGTGGAAAAGAGAAAGAGCCGGATTTCTTAATTATAAGAAAGACGAGATTGAAAGAATAGAGGGTCTGATAAAATACGCTAACGAAGAGCTAATTCTGAAGTTTTTGCCGATTCTAGATAATATTCATTTGGCTGAAAAACAAATGCCCGATGATTTAAAAGACCATCAGTGGGCTGAAGGTATTTTGCAGATTAAGACTCAAATAAGCGATTTCCTGAGATCGCAAGGAGTGGAAGAAATAAAAGCAGAGGGTGTAAATTTTGACCCTAACTTTCACGAAGTGATTGGGGAGGTAGAGGGTAAAGAGCCTGGTATGGTGGCTGAAGAGAACCAAAAAGGTTATTTATTAAATGGTAAGGTCATAAGACCATCTAAAGTTAAAATAATTAAATAAATTGTTATAAGGTTTATCCGACGAACAATTAAAAACAATGGCAAAGATATTAGGTATAGATCTAGGAACAACCTTTTCGGCAGTGGCTGTTATGGAGTCAGGCCAGCCGAAGATAGTTGAGAATAAAGAAGGAGTAAGAACAACTCCTTCAGTTGTGGCTTTAACTAAAACCGGCGAAAGGTTAACCGGTATTTTGGCCAAGCGTCAACTGGTAACTAACTCTAAGAACACAGTTTATTCTATAAAGCGTCTTATGGGCAGGCGGTTTTCTGACGCTGAAGTCCAGAAAGACAAAAAGGTTTTACCTTATGAGATAAGAGAGGCGGGCGATGGAGGAGTAGAAGTCAAAATGGGGGAAAAGTGGTTTAAGCCACCGGAAATTTCCGCCATGATTCTTCAGAAAATGAAGCAAGATGCCGAAGAAAAACTAGGCGAGAAGATAACTGATGCTGTTATAACCTGCCCAGCCTATTTCGACGACTCTCAGAGGCGGGCTACCAAGGTGGCCGGAGAAATAGCAGGCTTTAACGTAAAGATAGTTTTAAACGAGCCAACAGCTGCGGCCTTAGCTTATGGTTTAAGCAGAAATAAAGGAGAGCAGGTTTTAGTGTATGATTTTGGGGGAGGTACTTTTGATATTTCCGTTCTTGATATCCGTAAAGACCCGGATACAGTTGAGGTTATTGGTATTGGCGGTGACACTCATCTTGGCGGTGATGACTTTGACCAAAAGATTATTGAGTGGGTGGTAGATGAATTTAAGAAAGACCAAGGGATTGATTTATCAAAAGACGGATTGGCTGTTCAAAGAATAAAAGAAGCAGCTGAAAAGGCAAAGATTGAATTATCCACTTCTCAAGAAACAGAAATCAATTTACCCTTTGTCACTTCTGATTCATCTGGGCCTAAGCACCTGTATATCAAAATGAGCCGTGCCCAGTTGGAAAAACTAGTGGGGGATTACATTGATAAATCAATTGACTTGGTGAGGCAAACCTTGAAAGAAGCGAAACTTGAACCTAAAGACATTGAAGAGATTGTTTTGGTTGGCGGGCAGACAAGAATGCCGGCGATTCAAGAGGCAGTAAAAAAGTTTTTCGGTAAGGAACCAAATAGGTCAATAAACCCAGACGAGGTAGTAGCTATTGGCGCGGCTATCCAGGGAGGTATCATGAGCGGCGAAGCTAAAGAGGTGCTCTTGCTTGATGCTACTCCGCTTTCTTTGGGTATTGAAACCTTGGGTAGCGTGAATACGGTTTTAATTCCTAAAAATACAATCTATCCTGCTGCCAAGTCGCAGACTTTTTCAACAGCAGCCGACAGCCAGACATCAGTTGAAATCCATGTTTTGCAAGGAGAAAGATCAATGGCAGGCGATAACAAAACGCTGGGTCGTTTTATTCTAGACGGTATTCCGCTTGCGCCGAGAGGAACTCCTCAGGTTGAAGTTAGCTTTGACATTGACTCTAACGGCATTTTAAACGTTTCAGCTAAAGATAAGGCGACTGGCAAGTCTCAATCTATCAAAATTGAAGGTTCAATCGGTCTGTCTAAAGACGAGATAGAAAAGATGAAAAAAGAAGCTGAAATGTATTCTGAAGAGGATAAGAAGAAAAAAGACGTTATTGAAGCAAAAAACATTGCTGACAACCTAGTCTATACCACCGAAAAGACAGTAAAAGACGCCGGAGACAAGATTAATGTTGACCTGAAAAAAGAGATAGAAGAGAAGGTGGAAGCATTGAAAAAGGTGAAAGATAGTGATAACATTGATGAAATAAAAGCTAAAACAGCCGATCTTTCTCAGGCAATCCAGAAAGCCGGAGCCGAGTTATACAAGACCGCCCAGCAGAACCAGCCCGATCCCAAGAAAGAGGGGCCCGAGGAAGGAGAGTACAAGGAGAAAAAATAATCAATGGCAAAAGATTATTACGAAACTTTAGGTATTCAAAGAGGCGCTTCGGCTGATGAAGTCAAGAAGGCCTTTCATCGGTTAGCCCACCAGTACCATCCTCATAAGGGCGGAGATGAAAAGAAGTTCAAAGAGATAAACGAGGCCTACCAAGTGCTTTCTAATAAAGAGAGAAGGGAGCAGTATGACAGATTTGGCCAAGTTTTCGAGGGAGGGACGCCAGGAAACGGGGATTTCACCTGGGCCTGGGGCGGACCGCAGGCTGCTTCTGGTCAGAACCAGGAGTTTGAATTTGACCTTGGCGGGCTAGGGGATATCTTCGGTGACATATTCGGTTTTGGTGATTCGCGGAAGACAAAAAGAAAGAACGTTAAAAGCGGAAAGGATATAAGGGTTGATTTAGAGGTTTCGCTTGAAGAAGTATTGGCTGGAATTGACAAGGATGTCTCTATTTACAAAACAAATCAGTGTTCTCGTTGTCAGGGGAGTGGAGCAGAGCCAGGCACATCAGTTGAAGAATGTTTTTCTTGTCGGGGAACAGGCGAAGTCCAACAGATAAAGAAGACGTTTTTGGGTTCTTTTACTCAATGGGCCATATGCCCGGAATGCAAGGGAGAAGGGCATCGGCCTAAAAAGCCATGTAATGTTTGCAAGGGAGAGGGTAGAGTAAAAGGCGAAGAAAACATTCATATCAAAATCCCGGCTGGTGTTGACACAAGCCAGATAATAAAGATTGTCGGAAAGGGAGAGGCAGGTAGGCGTGGCGGCAAATCAGGGGATTTATATATTAGAGTTTTTGTAAAACCGCACCCGGTTTTTGAAAGAAAAGGAGACGACTTGTACACTTCTGTTGCGGTTTCCTTTACTCAGACCGTATTGGGCGATGAGATTGAGGTGGAAATATTGGAGAAAACAAAGATTTTATTAACTGTTCCGGCTGGTACGGAATCTGGCAGAGTTTTGCGAATTTCCGGAAAAGGAATTCCGCATTTTTCCATCCACGGACGAGGAAACTTATACTTAAAGCTGATTGTGAAGACGCCAAAGAA
>CAYYDH010000010.1:6583-15593 GCA_964470615.1 uncultured Candidatus Saccharibacteria bacterium | reverse complement strand
AGTAGATTTTAGTGTAGACGTTTAATTCTTAATTTGTTATAACTAGTTATATGTTAAACAGGTTTAGCAAGACAGTTTTCTTGATCGCCTGCTTCACCATTATTTTCAGTGCTGGTTTTTGGGTTGGGAAAACGCAAGTAGTCTGTAAGGTTTGTCCTCCGGAAAAAGTTGATTTTTCCTTAATGTGGGAAACGTGGGATAAATTACAGCAGAAATTCGTCAGCCCAGAAAAACTAGACCCTCAAGAGATGATCTACGGTGCCATAGCCGGAATGGTAAAGTCTTTAGACGATCCCCATACAGTATTCTTTAGCCCTGACGATGCAAAAAAGTTCAAGGAAGACGTAAGCGGACGCTTTGAGGGAATTGGTGCTGAGATTGGCCAAAGAAAAGGACAGCTTCAAATTATAGCTCCTCTGGAAGGAACGCCGGCGCAAAAAGCTGGTTTAAGGCCGGGCGACAAGATTATTAAAATAGGCGATACTTTGACAAACGATTTGACTGTTGATGAGGCAGTAAACCTTATCCGTGGGCCGCGCGGCACAGAGGTGGTGTTAACCATTTTCCGAACAGATTGGAGCAGTCCAAAAGAAGTTATAATCAAAAGAGCAGTAATTGAGATTCCTTCCTTAAAGTTAGAGTTCAAGGGAGATAATAACGAAATTGCATATTTGAAAATCTATCAATTTTCTCAAAACCTAGAGAGTGATTTTACTGGAGCGGTAATCCAAGTCCTGAACAGCCAGGCAAAAAAAATAGTCGTAGATTTACGCAATAATCCAGGCGGGTATTTGGAAATTTCTCAAAATGTTGCCGGTTGGTTTTTACAAAGAGACCAGATTGTTGTTATTGAGGACTTCGGGAAAAAAACAGAGCAAATAATTTATCGCGCCGAGGGCAATTCCAAGCTTTCAAGCTATCCTGCAGTGGTTTTGATAAATAAAGGTTCGGCCTCGGCTTCTGAGATTTTAGCTGCGGCTCTACGTGATAATCGGAATATCAAGCTTATTGGAGAAACCTCTTTTGGCAAAGGTTCAGTCCAAGAATTAGAAGGATTGCAAGGCGGATCTGCTGTTAAGATTACTATTGCTAAATGGTTGACGCCCAAAGGAGAACTGATTGATGGGATTGGCTTGACTCCAGACATAAAGGTAGAGATGACCGATGAAGATTACGATGAAGAAAAAGATCCGCAGTTGGAAAAAGCTATTGAAATTATCAACGAGATGGAATAGAATAGTAAACGGAGTATTTAATTAAAAAACCTCTATGAAAGTCATTCTTCTTCAAGACATCGAAAAGATAGGAAAAAAACACGAAGTCAAAGAAATCAAAGACGGCTACGTCCGAAACCTTTTAATACCAAAAGGCCTAGTTAAGGTTGCAACAAACGATGCTTTAAAGTGGCTGGAAGCCCAAAAAGAAACAGAGACAAAAAAATCCGAAGAGGAATTGAAGAAGATTCAATCCTTAGCTACTGGCGTTGACGGAGTTGAAGTAGTAATCCCGGTGAAAGTTGGAGAGCAGGACCAGCTTTTTGAAAAGGTTAACGTCCAAAGGATATCTGAGAAACTGAAGGAAATGGGGTTTGAAGTAAAAAAGAGCCAGATAGATTTGCCAGAGCCTTTGCAGGCTTCAGGCGAATTCCCGGTAAAAATAAAGTTTGAACATAACTTAGAAGCTGAGATAACGGTTGTGGTGGTTGAAGAAAAAAAATAATAGCATTATGGCAAAATTTATTTTTGTTGTCGGCGGGGTGATGTCAGGTATTGGGAAAGGGGTGGCAACCGCCTCAATCGGTCGGATCCTTAAAAGTAAGGGATTTAAGGTGACGGCCATCAAAATCGACCCCTATATCAATGTTGATGCTGGTACGATGAATCCGGTTGAGCACGGCGAAGTATTTGTGACTGATGATGGGGCAGAATGCGACCAAGACGTGGGAAATTACGAAAGATTTCTTGACGAAGATATTTACAAAGACAACTATATTACTACTGGTAAAGTTTATCAGGCCGTTATCAATCGGGAAAGGAACCTGGAGTACGATGGTCGGTGCGTTGAGGTGGTGCCAGATATTCCTAACGAAGTAATTTCTAGAATTAAAAAAGCTGCAGCAAAAAACAAAGCAGATTTTGTTCTGATTGAAATTGGCGGAACAGTAGGGGAGTACCAGAACCTGCTTTTTCTGGAAGCAGCCAGAATGATGAAGTTAGCGCGTCCTAAAGATGTGCTTTTTATTTTAGTAAGCTACTTACCGATTCCAAAGATGATTGGCGAGATGAAGACCAAGCCGACCCAGTATGCTGTTCGAACGCTAAATTCGGCCGGCATACAGCCGGAAATTATACTGGCTAGGTCATCGGTGCCCTTAGACGAGCCGCGCAAGCAAAAGATTTCTACTTTCTGCAATGTTTCAAAAGAAGACATTATTTCAGCTCCTGACATAGATTCAATTTACGAGATACCGATTAATTTTGAGAAAGAGAATCTAGGGAATAGGATTCTAAAAAGAATGAATCTTAATCCTAGAACCAGCAGTTTAAACGATTGGTGGAAATTAGTAAAAACGGTAAAGAGTGCGAAAAAGATAGTAAAGATAGGAATTGTAGGAAAATACTTTGAAACCGGGAATTTCACTTTGATGGATTCATATATTTCAGTGATTGAGGCAGTAAAGCATGCTTCTTACTTCTTTGGTCGCAAACCTCAGATTTTTTGGCTTTCTTCCGAATCTTACGAAAGAAGCCCCTTAGCTCTCAAAGAGCTGAAAGACTACGACGGAATAATAGTACCCGGCGGGTTTGGAGGTAGGGGAGTAGAGGGGAAAATAAAAGCAATTGAGTTCTGCCGCAAAAACAAAATCCCATTTTTAGGGCTTTGTTTCGGTATGCAGTTAGCGGTAATCGGATTTGCCCGAAACGTCTGCGGCATTAAGAACGCCTGTTCTACGGAGTTTAATAAAAAATGCAAAAATCCAGTGATTGACGTAATGCCAGACCAAAAAGCCCTGCTCAAAGAAAAAAAATACGGCGGAACAATGCGTCTTGGTGCTTACAATTGCGATCTTACGCCGAAGACGATTAGCTCAAAGGCCTATGGCAAAAAAGCAATATCAGAGCGTCATCGGCATCGCTATGAGCTGAACAACGATTATCGGGAAATCTTGGAAAAGAAAGGCATGATTTTTGCCGGGATTAACCCAGAGAGAGATTTAGTAGAAATTATTGAAATAAAAGAACATCCTTTTTTTGTTGCTAGCCAGTTTCATCCTGAGTTTAAATCAAGGCCTCTCAGGCCTCACCCTCTTTTTAGAGAATTTATTAGAGCATCGTTTGAAAACTGAGAAACAAAAAGCCGGCTTTCGCCGGCAGGTTTCTACTCCACGTTTACGATTTTGGCTACTCTTTGAGAGCCGTTGAAAAGCGTTATTCTTTTCGTTCTGAAGCTAACCACCCCCTCCTTTAAGGCGTAAATAGTGTCATCGGTTCCTAACCTTACATTCTTTCCGGGAAGAAACTTTGTGCCTCTTTGTTTGATAATTGCCATGCCGGGCCTCGCAGTTTTACCAGCTGGGATTTTGATGCCTAGATACTTTGGCTGAGAATCTCTTCCTAGCCGCGATGCTCCTGCTCCTTTTGACGTTGCCATGTTCGTTTTAATCTATAATTTAAGTAATATTAAAAATGCTATCTAAATTTTGGGATTTTGTCAAGAAAAACCAATCTGATATTATCCTTGTCGTAGGAGTGGTTTTAGTGTGCCTGCTTTCTTTCGCAGCCGGATATCTTACTGCCAAGAACCAAGATAAGCAGGAGATAAGGGTTGAAGAAATACAAAATGGAGAATAAAAGAATCGCCATCATCGGCGGAGGAATAAACGGGCTTTTTTTAGCCTGGAAGCTTTCCCAAAAAGGAAACGACGTCACGGTCTTCGAAAGAAAGCTGGGAATAGGCAGCAAGATTGTTTGCTCTGGCCTTTTTTCCCAGCGTATTTTGGAATATATTCCGCAAAGCAGGGCCCTGATAAAGAATCGAATAAAGTCTGCGGTTCTGCATTTTCCTAAAAAAACTATAACAATAAACTTTTCTAAAGACTTTTTCGTAATAGACCATTCTAGTTTAGACAAGCTTGTAGCAGACTTGGCATTAAAAGAAGGGGCCAGGATTACTTTGGACCAAAGCATTAATACAATTCCTAGCGGGTTTGATCGGGTAATCGGGTGCGACGGGGTTAACTCGTCTGCCAGAAAGTTTTTAGGTCTTCCTGACCCTTGTTTCCGCCTTGGCCTTCAGGTTTTTTCCAGAAAAGAATCTTTAGCTGATTTTGTTGAGACTTGGCCTACTAAAAAGGGCTTTATTTGGAAGATTCCGCAGGGCGATAAAGTTGAATATGGGATAATTGATGATCCTGGGTCTGCGAGAAAAACCCTTGAGGATTTTTTAGGAAAAAATAATATCAAAACAGACGGTCTAGAGGCGAAGCTGATTCCGCAAGGGCTGATAATTCCTGTAAACGAAAAGATGACTCTTTGCGGAGACGCAGCCGGGCTGACCAAGCCCTGGTCTGGCGGGGGAGTAGTTTGGGGTTTAAGAGCCGCAGAAATCTTAGTTGAAAGCTACCCTGACTTTTTAGCTTATAGAAGAAAGGTAAGGAGGTTTTTCCTGCCTAAAATTTTCATGTCGAAATTAACAACAAAGATCGGTTATTTTATAGGTTTTAAGCTTCCTTGGCTACTTCCCGGACGCATTAAAATTGAGTCCGACTTTATTTTTTAAACTAAAGTGCTATTATGGCAATAGTACTTTTTTTGTTTCCTTTTTACCTTCGAAGCGCCCCCACGTTTCGAGGGGCTTACAGCCGGGGGAGAGAAGCAGGGTGTTCCTGCTTCCTCCCCCAATTTATTAATCCTTAAATAATGTCAAAAATTCCTATTCATCTAGGCGTAATAATAGACGGAAACAGAAGATGGGCAAAAAAGAATAATTTGCCCTCTTTTGAAGGGCACCGAAGAGGGTTTAAAAACTTTAAGAAAATAGCAGATTATGCTTTTGCTAGGGGCGTTGAAATTCTGACAGTTTACGCCTTCTCGACCGAAAATTGGAACAGAACAAAACTAGAGGTCAGCTATTTAATGAAGCTTTTGGGGCTAGCTTTTACAAAAAAATACTTAGCAGAGCTTAATAAAAGTAAAATTAGGTTGCGCGTTATCGGGCAAAAAGAGCGCTTATCAAAAGTTCTTCAGGATAAGATAAAAAAGGTTGAAAACGCCACAAAGAATAATCAGAAAGGAATCCTTAACTTAGCTGTTTCTTACGGCGGTAGGCCAGAGATTGTTCGGGCGATTAGAGAAATAGTTGAACAAAAAGTTCCTAGTGATAAAATTAATGAAGAAACGATAAGCAATAATCTTTGGACAGTTGGTCAACCTGACGTTGATTTAATTATCCGAACTGGGGGAGAACAAAGATTATCTAATTTCTTAATCTGGCAGTGTGCCTATTCTGAACTTTACTTTACTGAAAAATACTGGCCGGAGTTTTCAGAAAAAGATCTTGATGAGGCGTTTGAGGAATACGGTAGGCGTCAGCGAAGATTTGGAAAATAATATGGAGTTTCAAATAACAAAACCAGGCGAAACAGCCGTGACCATAGCGCGGAAAATAGGTTATAGGCCGATGGGCGTAAGCGCAGACAGCGAATATAATTTGGTTCGTCCGCTTGCCGGCCGCAATTATCCGCGTTTTCATATTTATGTCAGAAAGGACGCCGAGGGCGTTTTTTACTTTAATCTGCACCTAGACCAAAAACAACCTTCGTATCAAGGAAGCTCAGCGCACAGCGGTGAGTATGAGGGAGATTTAATAGATCGAGAGGTAGAAAGAATAAAACGCATTCTTGGAGGAGTATAGCATTTGCTCTATACAAAAAATTTAGCATGTTATAAAATATAGATAATGGTATACGATAGAAACGATCAAGAAACAATTGAGTATCTCTTGGGTATAATAAATACCTGCTTATGGGGGGATTTGCTCATTTGGTTTATTCTAATATAAGCAATAAAAACTATTTTCAAGCAGATAAATGTATTTGCTTGATACAGTATAAAATATGGAACAGTTTCTCGCGGAAAATTGGTGGATTATTTTACTAACAACTCTTTGGACAGCTCCTTGGAAGGGCGTGGCTCTTTGGAAAGCAGCAAAGAAACGTGACACAATTTGGTTTATTATTCTTTTGGTAGTCAACACAATGGCAGTGCTGGAAATAATTTATGTTTTTTGGATCAGTAAGAGAAAAACAGGGAAAGATAACTTACCATCGGCCCTATGAAGTATGTTAACTATCTGGAAATTTTAGAAGTAATTGCCAAAGCAGCTAGGAAATTAGAAACAGTAGAAATATATTATCCTAAAACCGAGAGCTCGCCCGAAGGATGGCGAGAAGTGGAACCATATAGTTTAACAACGGATATCGGGCCAGAAGGGGAACACTTGATCTATGACCAAGACCGCTTAAGCCCAGGTCATATTTTTAATGCTTTTTCCGTGGAAAGTAAAGATAATCATTGTCGTTCTTTCATAGTGGGGAAGATTAGAGACGCTCGGTTTACCAAAAGGAAATTTAAACCGCGGAACAACTGGAAAGTAGAGTTTTAGAAGCACCCGCTACGGCGGGTGTTTTCATTGACAAGCTTGTAAGAACGTGCTATTATATTGGAGTATAGAACAAGAACCCTCGGAAGGAGCAGGGACATGGGGAACTTAGAGAAAATTCTGACCGTGGTTCTGGTAGTCAGCATCGCAGCCCTAATCGTTGTTCCGACTGTCATTCTGGAACCGCCAGTCGCGAACAGAGCAGAAGCAGAGGAAGCAGAGGAAGCAGAGGAAGCAGAGTATGTGCTCCAATACCTGCCCGAGGATGTAGACGTGGCCCTTGTACGGCACCTGGCGCCAGAAGACCTGGAGCGCGCCCTGAACGAGGTCAAGAAGACAAGAACCGTTCGTAGCGTGATCCCAACAGGGGACTCATACGTTTTGCTGCTCGAAAGAGCAAAGTACCTTCCATAAGAATAACGCCTCACCGGCGCTTATTCTTAAGGGAAACGCCCTATCAGCGTATTCCCAAAAGCCCTGTGCTTACAAGCACGGGGCCATTTTTATAGCAAAAAGAGTATTAATATTGTGCGACATTATTGACTAATATAACCTTAGGCATTATAATCTAGTAGTAACTTGAGCGGTAGGGAACAGCTAGAAAAAGGGGGAGGTTATGGGGAAAAGCACAACAAGAAAGGTTGGGCAACTTTTAAAGCCAGTGGCTCAGAGCACGGAATATCAGGGGTTAGTGGGTATTTGCGAGCAGCTAGATAAGTTGTGGAAAGGAAGAAAAAAGGGAGACGTGCCGGGCCCGAAATCTCAGAAGCTCTTTGGAGAAGCTCTAAAGCTTCTCATGTCCGTTGACAAGATGGTAATTGATATCGGGTGCGATGTTTTCGGATCTGCAGAGGCATCTGATGCTTTCCGGAAAGCGGTAGAGGTAACAGTGCCTCGCTACTGGAGATTAGTCAAGATTGTCTGGAAAGGATTACAAGACAAGGGAAAATGCCCCTTTTGTACCTTTGATCCACGGCATAATTCTCTCAAGTTGATTGAAGACGCTTAAAAGCGTCTTTTTTATTCTCCCAAGCTGTGAAACTTCTTATGGACATCGCGGAGCCGTTTGTTTGTTACATGGGTATATATCTGAGTCGTAACAATGCTTTTGTGGCCTAAAAACTCCTGAATGGTGCGGAGATCAACGCCTTGGGTTAATAAGTCTGTTGCGTAAGAGTGGCGAAGGGTATGAGGAGTAGTAAATATTGGTACGCCAGCTAATATCGCGTATTTTTTGACGATTCGTTCAATAGAGCGGGCTGTCAGGCGGCTATCAGCGTCTTTTCTGGAATTAAAGTGTATAAATAAGGGTTTTTCTTTATCTTTTCTGGTTTCTAGATATTTTCTTATCCAAGACAGGGAGCGTCCAGAGAAATAAACGGTGCGGGGAGTGCTTCCTTTGCCAATAATTCCTAGCTCCAAGTCCTTCTTTTCCTTTGTGTTATTAAACTGTTCGACATTCAAGGCTACCAATTCGGCAATCCTTAGGCCAGTGGAAAAAAGGGTTTCTAGGATTGCTCGGTCGCGGATAATTTGCTGGCTGGAACCGTTAGCTGCCTCAAGGAGTTTCTTTATCTGGTCTAAATTAAGAAACTTTACAGTTTTTTCCTTTTTAGCGTCCTTAGGAAGGGTTATTTTGTCAGCTGGTAGGGAAACTATGTCTTTGGCTGTAAAATAGCCCAAAAGAGCTCTCAAAGCGATTAAATAGTAATTTTGGGTGACCTTAGACAATATTTTGCTTGTTTTAGGGTCAGAATGGCGTGATAAATAGAGGCGATAGTTCCAAACATGGTCTGGGGTGAGTTCATGGGGTTTCAACCCGTCCAGCTTCTTATATTTTAACCAACTAACGAATTTATTGAGGTAGAGCTGGTAGTTTCTTTGAGTGTTGCTGGATAATCCTTTTTCTACTTCGCAGTAATCAAGAAAGTCAGGGATAGTGCTGATGATTGCTTTGTTTGTTTTTTCCATATAATTGAAGGGATAAGATAGGAGAAGTCGATTTACCTATATTGTGCGACAACTCCCATATCTTATAATAACCCCTCCCCAGGGGGTCTGTCAACCCTTTTTTGTAAAGAAAGAGGGGTTTATTCTATAAGACCCCTTTTATTGTTAAGAGGAAGCATGGATCATTGGTACGCGACACGTTACCAGTGCCAGTGGGTGTGTCGTTATTCACTTTTTTACTTGATCCAGAGGCCTCCTCTTTTAGTTTGATTTTACCCACAAGGAGTGTTCGAGCATTCGGTCGAGTTGTGTAACCTCCTTGCGGTTGAAAACGCCCAATATGGCCAATGGGACTGAGTTAGACACGGGCCAATTAATAGAGCATTCCCCGATTGGGCGA
>CAYYDH010000010.1:0-6483 GCA_964470615.1 uncultured Candidatus Saccharibacteria bacterium | reverse complement strand
AATGTCGTTTTCGGATACTCCCCTTCTCTTTCTGGGACGTTTCGCCATTTTTCCCTCGTTTTCTCGTTGGAAAATATCAAAAAGGGCTATTTTTATATTACCGATTATCTTGTTTTTGTCAATCAGCTGTAAATAAAAAGCCACAGATAATTCTTCCCGTGGCTAATGTCGCACAATATTATCTGATTAACTCCATGAATCTGTCCCAAACAGTTTTTCCGATTTTCGGCACTTCAGTTTTTATATCCTGCACCATTTCTTGTTTTTCTTTTTGGAGCTCTTGTTCTATTTCGGGTTTCCTAGACTCTACTTCCCTATTCCAAAAGTCTTGGATGGGCGGATAAATATAGTTTTCCCATATTTTTATTAGCCAATTAACAAACTGGAAGAAGTAACCCCTAAGTTCTTGCCAAAGCCGCGATAAAACGCCAGGAAGGGTGTTTAAAACGCTTTTTCCCCTTATTTGGGCCTCATCTAGGGTTTGGGGTACTTGAGCCTCGTTTTGGGCCAAAATAGGGCTAAAAACAGGTATAAAGATGAATGAGATTACAAGTACTATGATCCCTTTTCTTATCATGTTTTTTGAATGAAATTAAGAGCGTTTTTAATCCTTTTTAGGGCTTTTTCTTTTCCTAAAACCGTTGCTATTTCAAAGGGTCCGGCTGATGATTTCTGGCCGCTCAAGGCAGCGCGCATTGCCCAAAGCATGTATCCTCTGTCCCCAGCCCTTAGGCTAATTTCGGCCGGGAACTTTTCCGCCTCAGGCATCAAGACGCTCTCTATTTTCTTGGCGCTCCAATCTGCTTCTTCAATGTCTGACAAAACTTGTTCCAGTTTTTTCAGAATCAAGGAAAGCTCCTTATCCCCTACTCCTTTCCATTTCAGTAGCTCTTTATCATAAGAGATATTTTCTTTAAAAAAGAACTCTGCCAGTTCAGATATTTCTGAAAGCTTCTTAAGGCGCTCTTGGTATAACGCAACAACTTTAACTAAATAGTCAAGGGTTTCTTTTTTCTTTGCTTCGGCGTCGCTTATTAGGCCCCTTTCAAGCAAATACGGTAAGCAAAGTTCAACCAGTTCGTTTATTGTTTTGTGGCGGATATAGAAGCCGTTAATGAAATCTAGTTTCTGGATGTTAAAAATCGCTCCGCCCTTGTGAATTTTATCAATTGAGAAATCCTTGATCAAATCTTTAAGAGAATAGATTTCTTTGCTAGCTCCCGGGTTCCAGCCCAAAAACGCTAGAAAGTTTATTAATGCTTCTGGTAAATATCCTTGCTTTTTGTAATCCATTGCTGAAACTGCGCCGTGGCGTTTGCTTAATTTAGTTCGGTCAGGCGCCAAGATGAGTGGTAGATGGGCGTAATGAGGGGTTGGTAAGCCGAGCGCCTCCTGTAAAATAATATGCTTTGGAGTATTTGAGAGATGCTCTTCTCCGCGGATAACATGGGTAATTTCCATTTCATAATCGTCGATCACAACCGAGAAATGATACAAAGGTGTATCTAAGTCTTTGGCAATGACGAAGTCGCCGATAAGGGACGTGTCAAACTCTACTTTGCCTCGGATAAGGTCTTTTATTTGGATTTTTCTATCGGGCATTTTCATCCGAATAACTGCTTTTTCACCCCTAACTAGTCGCTCTTTCACCTTTTCTGGCGATAAATCAGCGCATTTGCCAGGGTATTTGATTATAATCCCATTGCTTTCTTGGTATTGTCGCAATGCCTCTAATTCCTCTTTAGTGCAGAAACAATAGTAGGCTTTTTTTTCTTCCAATAACTTTTCCAGATACTTTTTGTAAATCTCAATCCTTTCTCTTTGTCGGTAAGGGCCGAACTTCCCCGCAACCCCAGGTCCTTCATCCCACTTAATCCCAACCCATTTTAGGCTATCAATCATGTCTTTCTCAAACTCTGGTTTAGATCTTTCAATATCAGTATCTTCAATTCTCAGAATAAACTTTCCTTTATTCTGTTTGGCAAAGATATAGTTAAATAAGGCGGTTCTGACGCCCCCAATGTGAAAAAAACCAGTCGGCGACGGCGCAAAACGGGTTTTCACACCTGCTTTTTTATTTTCTGTTCTTTTTTTCATCCTAATAATATTTTAACACGAAATTAATTGATTGCTACTATCAGGTATTTTATCTTTCCTCCAGGAGTTTCAAAGTTAAAAGTATCTCCTGCCTTGCGACCCATCATTGCCCTGCCTAACGGACAATCAGGAGAAATCTTGCCTTCCAAAGGATCGGCCTCGGTGGCGCCCACAACTATGTATTTTTCTTCATGAACTGATTTTTCTTTTAAAACTTCGGCAATTATTACTGCCGAGCCAATTTGTACTTTATCGCTTTGTTTCTCCTCAACGACAACTGCGTTCTTAATTAACTGTGATAGCTCGGCAATTCTGTGCTCTAGAAACTGCTGAGCTTCTTTTGCTTCGCTGTAGGCAGCGTTTTCCGAAAGGTCGCCGAATGATATCGCATGCTTTAATTTTTCCGCCACCTCCATTCTTTTCACTGTTTTTAATTCTTCAAACTCCTTCTTCAGCTTTTCCAGTCCCCCTTTAGTTATTTGATTCTCCATAATTTTCTTGCGTTGTTAAATTTTGATCTTGGGTAAAATACCACTCAAGGATTTCTTTGGCAACCGGCAAGGCTGCTACCTGGACATTGGCGACATCTTCTAAGATAACCGTTATTACAATCTGCGGATTGTCATAGGGCGCAAAAACTGTGACCCAGTTATCGTAATGGTCTGGCGTCGGAATTTGAGCGGTACCGGTTTTAGCAGCAGCAGTAACTGGCAGAGAGTTTAATGTTATAGAAGAGGCATGCGGGCTATTTTCTCCGGTAACTGCCCAGCGCATTCCTTCTCTGACGATTTCTAGGTTTTCAGGACTAATGAAATTCTGCCTAGTGATTTTAGGCGAAAGGCTCTCGACTATATTTTTATCTTCATCGATTATTTCTTTTACAACTTGTGGCTGGTAAAGAGTGCCACCGTTAGCAATGGCTGCGAAAGCTGTAGCGACCTGAAGCGGCGTTATTATCAAATCACTCTGCCCGATAGAAAGATTATAGGTGTCTCCGTCTAACCAGCTTTGCCCTCTTGTCTCTTTCTTCCATTCCGGGCTTGGTATAAACCCAGTGCCTTCACCAGGCAGATCAATTTTGGTCTTGTCCCCCCAGCCGAACAGTTCCAGATATTGTTTGATCCTTGACGGCCCCAATCCTTTCTGGTTTCCATAGCCACCGCCGATGGTGTAGAAATAAACGTTGCAAGATTCAGCAATAGCTTTGCGCATATCGGTTATATCATGAGTCCTCCAGTCTTTATAAGTATAAATAATTTCAGGGTCATAACGGTGCGGAACAGTTATTTGTCCCTGACAGTTTATCGTTTTATACGGAGAAATTAGTTTTTCTTCTAAGGCTGCTGCAGCTTCCAGCGGTTTTATAGTTGAGCCAGTTGGGAACTGGCCCGCAATCGCACGGTTAAACAGGGGTTGAGATTTATCGTTCAAAATCTTTTTAAGGGCCTCGACGTCAGCGCCCTTATTGAATAAATTATTGTCAAAAGACGGTAAACTTACCAAGGCCAACACTCCCCCGCTCTGCGGGTCTAAGGCGACGATAGCGCCGGATTTTGCTTTTATCCGGTCGATGGTTCCCTGGAGAACCTCTTCTGATTTCTTTTGCAAGTCAGAATCAAGCCAAAGGACCAAGCTATTTCCAGACTGAGGCAAGCTGATTATCTGTCTTGAAATTTCGTTCCCGAGAGCGTCTCGCTCTATTTGTAACTTGCCTGGGTTTTTTCTCAAATATTCCTCGTACTGATTTTCTAGTCCTGCTCGGCCGACATAATCAATAGAAGAATAATCCTCTAAGCTTTTGGACAGTTCTTCGGCTGTTATTCGGTTGGTGTAGCCGATCAGCTGGGAATAGGTTTGTCCGTCACGATAGTCGCGAGTGGTATTTTTTTCAACGCTGAATCCTTTTATTTCCTCTTTTTTAGTTTCCAAAAGAACCAATGTTTGGTAATCAAGGTTTTCTAATATTAGAACTACGCTGCTTTCAGAATCATCAATCTTCTCTTGAAGATCAAAAAGATTAATTCTTAATATATCAGCTACTCCCTGGAAGATAATATTCTTTTCTTCATCGGGTATTTCGCTTTTTCTGTAAACTAAATCAAAACTTAATTTATTAAAAACAAGCTGGTTTCCTTTGCTGTCGTAAATCACTCCTCGAATTGCCTGGATGGAGCGATTAATAAACTTATTTTGCTGAGCTAGGGCTACATACTTTTTATTCTCAAAAACTTGAAGCTTGAAGGTTGCAACGAAGAAGGCGCCAAGAATTAATAAAACTAAAAAGAAAAAAGACCGAAGAACTATTCTTGAGAGAGGAACCTCTAGTTTTTTTTCGGAAATTCCCAATTCGGCCTCTTTTTTTTGAGCCAAGTTATCCAAGAAAACCTCATGGGGTTCAATATCTTGGTTTCGGGAAAATCTTATCTTTTTATTTCTATATGGGTTCGGTGAGTGGGATGCGAACATAGCGTCGGATGATAAATTTGATAAATATGGCGCTAAGACCTAGGGTTAAAAGGTAAAAACCAATGGGCCAGGAAGAATAGATATCCAAGAACAGTCCGGCCAGAAGGGCGACTATTATTCCGGCAGTGTTCTTTTGCCTTTCAAAAAGATTCAGCAGTATAACAAAGATAAGGGCTAGATTGAGAGAGTACCCAAAAATAAGAAAGCTAGCCGTCAAGCTCGTCTGTAGAATCACTAGAATATAAGCTGCTGCTGTACAGATTATTATTTTCCTTGCCATTAAAGCTCAATAATTAAAAATAGTAAATTGGAGGTTCCAGTATCAAAAAACGGAACTATCTCTGCTTTTTTGATTGGTTCTAAGTCGCTTTCTATTACTTCGCTAATCGCTCCTACTAAAAGACCCCTTGGGAAAACACCGCCTAGGCCGCTGGTTACTACCACGTCGCCCTCAGCTATCTCTTTATCGTTAGGAACCAAGTCAAGCAAAATTCTCAATCCGCCCTCCCCTTTTATCAGTCCTGGTATTTCTTTTCCCTGAACGCTTCCGTCAAAGGAAATATTCTTATTAGAGATAAGGGTTACCTTTGAGAAATTATCGTAAACTTCTGCTACTTTTCCAAACACAACTTTTTGCTGGTTTATCAACGGCATGTTTTTGGAAATGCCGTCTTTTGACCCCCTATCGATTAAAACAACATCTTGAGAGACATCTTTGCCTATTATTCTGGCCGGGAACATCTTAAACTCTTTTTCCAAGCCAATATTCAGCGCAGTCCTTAAGGTTTCATTTTCATTCATAGCTTCCTCGAGCAAAACAAGTTGGGAAAGTAAATCCTGGTTTTCTAACCTTAGATCATCCGCCTCCTTTTCCAAATCCCCGCCGTGAGTAATGGATTGGAAAAAGTCAGAGAAGTTGTTTCCAGTATTCCACAAAACCTTTTGTGCTGGCAGCGAAATAGAATAGAAGAAGTTACGTACGTTATGTTGAAAAAAGTTAAGAGCAAAAATAATTGCCGCCAATGCGACAATTAATATTAATATTTTTTTAACTCTGCCCTGTTTTTTAAAAACTATATAGCGCATAATATTTGTTATTTTACCTCCCGAAAGGCAATAAAGCAAGAAAAAAAGAAGCCAAAAGCTTCTTAATTTCAACAAATACTGTGGTGGCAACTACCTACTTTCGCGGGACAAGCCCACTATCATCGGCCTTGGAGTATTTCACTTCCGTGTTCGGGATGGGAACGGGTGGGACAACCCCAGTATAGTCGCCACCACAATATTCGTTTAATGTCGCACTCATGAATTATTAGCCAAAATTATACTTGCATAAGAAAGAAGAATAAAAAAGTATGATTTATTAGTACTGCTTGGTTTAATGGATTACTCCACTTACGCCTACAGCCTATCAACCTCGTCATCTGCGAGGAATCTATGAGGCCTAATCTTGAGGGGGGCTTCGCACTTAGATGCTTTCAGTGCTTATCCCGTCCCGACTTAGCTACCCAGCAATGCCCTTGGCAGGACAGCTGGTACACCAGAGGTCAGTTCAACTCGGTCCTCTCGTACTGGAGTCAACTCCTCTCAAGCCTCGCCGTCTGCGGTAGATAAGGACCAACCTGTCTCACGCATATTGATCGCTTATTACTAAGTGTATGGACTATATCTTCATCCGTTCCGGATGCCTGACGTTTAGTCTCTACGGGTTCCAAAATGGATTCCCTCGGTGTTGTCCCTCAAAGGGATTTCACCGATATAAGTCAGTGTTCTCGTTATATATTCCTATATAACGCCGCCGTTATTGATGTCTTGAACCTCGGATTCAAACTGTTAAAAAGTCAAAAGATTAATTTAACTTCTTAACGGTTTGAACCCAGCTCGCGTAACGCTTTAATTGGCGAACAGCCAAACCCTTGG
>CAYYDH010000009.1:11813-17728 GCA_964470615.1 uncultured Candidatus Saccharibacteria bacterium | reverse complement strand
GGCACAGTGGTAACGATCGAAGGTCCCCGGTTTTCGACCAAAGCCGAAAGCAAGGGCACGAAAGAAAAAAAGTCCGTCTTTTGTAAAACCGCATTTGGCAAAACCGGTTGCTAAGCCGCCAGAAGAGGAAACAATCCATAGGACAAGGGTCCGAGTTATCGGAATTGGCGGAGGCGGTGGGTCAATTGTTTCAGAAATTGCCTCAAAGGTAAGAAAAGCAGATTTTCTAATTGCCAATACAGATATTCGTGCCCTAAATGAGGCGCCCAAGGGCGTTAAAAGGTTTCACTTCGGACAGAGCTATACTCGGGGCTTGGGTACGGGAATGAATTCAGAGATAGGGGAAATAGCAGCTGAGAACGAAAAAGAAAAGATAAAAGGCATTTTTGAAGGACAAGACCTCTGTATTATTATTGGGTGCTTGGGCGGTGGGACAAGTTCAGGTTCAACTCCGACTTTTGCCAGGGCAGCCAGAAGCACAGGAGCTTTGACTTTAGGCATATTCACCATGCCTTTTGATTTTGAAGGCGAAAAGAAAATGATTATGGCTAAGACCGCGCTGGAAAAAATAAAGTCCCACCTTAATGCTTACGCTGTTATCCCCAACGAGCGGATTTTCCAAATAATTGATAAAAATACCCCTTTAAAGACCGCTCTTTCGGCAATAAACAAGAGGTTAGCCGAAAACCTAGAGGGGCTTCTGGAAATGGTTTATCTGCCCGGTCTTATTAATATTGATTTTGCCGATTTGAGGACGGTTTTAGAGGGACGGGGAAGATTGGCCTATCTTAACACTTTAGAGATTGAGAAAGAGAATAAAGAAGAATCGGTTAAGAAAGTAATTGCCGGCACCTTGTATCCATATACTATCAAGGGAGCCAGGGGAGTTTTATACGATATTTCTGGCGGTAAGGACCTGCAGCTTTCTGAGGTTTCCCAAATATCAAAAATGATTTCTGAACTAATAAACAAATCAGCCAAGATTATTTTTGGCATCAGCCAAAAGCCTATTCATAACAATAGGATAAAAATAACGGTTCTGGCTACGGGTTGTACTTCAAAGATTTTTGGACTAAACAACCCAAAAGCATTAAGCCCTTTGGTTTCCACTATTGAAAAGATAAAATCGATTGGCCGAACGTCGAAAAGTTCGGAAGGACCGCAGAAAAAACGCTCAAAGGTTAAAAAACAGCAAGCGCCGACTACGTCGGAGAAAAGCAAAGCGCAGAAGAAAGAGAAACCAAAAAAGAAGATGGCGAAGAAATTAAAGACAATGAACAAAAAGACAGTAAAGACCATAGCAGTTCCAAAGGCTAAAGAAGAAAATGGCACTGCGAAAGTAAGAAGAAACGCTCTTGAATTGAAAAAGGTGGCCGAGGAAGAGGAGAAAAAGATTTTGGAGCAGGAAAACGAATGGGAAACCCCAGCTATTTTTAGAAAAAAAGAAATTCAGCGATAATTTAACTAAAAACTATGGCAGAAGTAACAAAAGCTATTATTCCTATTGCCGGCCTGGCAACTCGTTTTTTACCTTTGTCTAAGGTTGTTTCTAAAGAACTTTGGCCGGTGGTAGATTTACCTCTTTTCCAATATATAATCGAGGAGGCAAAAAACTCCGGCATTAAAGAAATAATCTTTGTAACTCGACCAAAAGAGAAGATACTTTTTAATTATTTAACTCCTTCGCCCCAGCTGGAGAAAGCATTAAAAGAAAAAAAGAAAAATGACATCCTAGGCGATTTACAAAGAACTGAAGATTTGTTTAAAAGTATTACTTTTTCTTCTGTTGTCCAAAAAAGGGCCCTAGGCGACGGACACGCTATTTTGCAAGCTGCAAGATTGATAAACGATGAGCCGGTAGCTGTCCTTTTTGTCGACGATATTGTTGATTCAAAAACACCTTGCTTAGCCCAACTGACAAAGGTTTTTAAAACCTGCCAGAAACCAGTAGTCGCACTTTACAGATTGCCCAAGGAGCGGATTCCTTTTTACGGGGTGGTGAAAGTAGAGAGAATTGCCAGCAGGTTATACAAGATAAAACAGGTGGTGGAAAAGCCGTCAGCTGACAAGGCGCCTTCTGACCTAGCTGTCGTCGGGAAATACATCTTGACCCCGGAGGTTTTTCAATATCTTAAGAAAGCCGAGCCAAATGAAAGAGGAGAAATAATCATCGCTGACACCCTGCAGAAGATGAACCAAGAAGGAAAACTTTGCTACGGGTATGAATTTGAGGGGAAATGGCTTGAATGCGGGAACAAGATGGAGTGGTTGAAGACTAACGCTTGCCTTGCCTTAAAGCATCCTCAATACGGACCGGAATTAAGAAAGTATTTAAAAGAAATAATTAAATAATATGACCAATTTAAAAAATAAAGTAGCAATTATCACTGGCGCCAGAAGAGGAATGGGCAGATCCCATGCTTTAACCTTGGCAAAAGCAGGGGCCAAGGTTGTGGTTTCCGACGTTTCTCAAGAGGACTGTGATAAGGTTGTTGAAGAGATAAAAAAGGAAGGAGGAGAAGCAATAGCCGTAACTTGCGACATCAGCAAAAAATCAGAAGTGGAAAACCTAGTTGCTAAAACAGTTGAGAAATGGAACAAGGTTGATATTTTAGTAAATAACGCTGGTATCTGCGAGTTCAGCCCGTTTTTGGAAATAAGCGAGGAGGCTTGGGATAAAACAATAGATATAAACCTTAAGGGATACTTTTTTTGCGCTCAGGCAGCAGCTAAGGAAATGGCAAAACAAAAGTCTGGCGTGATTGTAAATATTGCTTCAATTGCTATGGGCCAAGTGGGAATGGGATTTTCCGGTATTGCGCATTACTGCGCGACAAAAGGCGGGATTGTAGCAATGGCTGAGGCAATGGCTCTTGAGCTGGCTCAGTATAATATTCGCGTAAACACCATTGCCCCGGGATTTATTGATACTCCAATGGCAGCTAGCGTTAAGCAGGATATGAATTCCTTGCAAGGAACATTATCGCAGATTCCTTTGCGTCGAGCCGGCGATCCGCAGGAAATTGCCAATGCTGTTCTGTTTTTGGCCTCAGATGACTCTTCATATATGACTGGCTCTGTTGTTGTGGTTGATGGCGGCTGGACCGCAGGATAGTTTTTAACGAGCCGCCGTTATTTGACGGCGGTTTTTTGTTTGTCTAATATGTAAGCGGGACATTAACAACAAGGTAGAGGAGAAAGCCATGCTTGATAATGGGATTCGTTTGGCTGCTCTTTACAGCGTAGGGTGTCCGGAACTGGTACAGATGAATTTAGACTCTGCTCTTTGGTCCTTTGTGGTGGGCGAACCGACGGCTTCCATCTCAGCAGAATCAGCAAGAGGTATTTTGGAAAAGCTAGACCCCTTTGTTTTTTATCAGTTGATTGCTTTTGCAGTCAACGAGAAGGATTGTTTTTCTGAATCTGTTGTCCGAGCTCATTGGTTGGGAAATGGCGCTCTTAACCCGGTGCAAGACTCTGATGTAAAACAGGTTTTAACCGATCTCAGCTCAAGGGATTCCCTCGATGTCCATAAGCTCGCTGCTTTAGCTTTAAAGCTGCGCGGATTGATCGGTTTTGTCCCGCACCATAACTTCTGTGTTCTTCAGCTTTTTGCCGGACTGAAAAAACGGGGCAAAATTCCCGAAAGAATCATCACTGAAGCCGATCGGTGTTTGGTAAAGCCGGGCAAAGTAGTTTCAAAAAGTGGTGGCTTGTTTGGAGTAAAAAATCTTGTTTTGGTACCAGGATCGGACGGTGGATTAGACGTGAACGTCAGAGTGGCAATGGTTGACAGTAGGCTTATTTCGGATGCTGCCCCTGTGTTTGTTTCAACTCACCTGGGACGAGTTCGGGAAGCAATATCCGAAGAAGATTCGCAAAAACTAGAAAATCTGCTGCTTGAAGCAGTTGATTTTTCCAACAAATAAGAGCGGCAACCCCGCTCTTTTTCTTTTAAAGTATTCCAAAAAACATTATAATTACCTAATGGCCCTTAGAAAGAAAACCAGGGTTTCCATTGTTTCTTTAACTTCCTGCGAGGGATGTCAGTTTGTGCTTTTGGATTTAGCTCAGAAGTTTTTTGATTTTCTCAAGAGCGTTGAGCTTGTTGATATGGAATTAGTGGAAGACGAGCCAGTTCCTAGGGGGAAAATTGATATTGCTTTTGTTGAAGGGAACCCGATAACAGATGAAGATATAAGGAAGCTGAGAGAGATAAGGGCAAGATCAAAGTTTTTAGTAGCTCTAGGAAACTGCGCAGCCTTGGGCGGGATTCCAGAGATAAAGAACTATCAGGAAAAAGAAAAAACAATCAGGTTTCTCTATAAAAGATTAAAGGGGGTGGCTAATCCTGAGATTAAAGAAATAGACAATTTTGTAAAGGTTGATTTTGTAATTCCTGGATGTCCTATAACAGGCAAAGAGTTTTTAGAATTAGCTAAGAGCCTTATCAAAGGCAAGGTGCCTGAAATAAAGCAGAATTCTGTTTGTGTTGAATGCCCGCGTCGGGCAACGCCGGAATGCTTTCTTGTTAAGAAAGAGGTTTGTTTCGGCCCAATAACCCTAGCCGGCTGCGAGGCGATTTGTCCGAAGAACGGAAGGGTTTGTCTTGCTTGCCGGGGGTTCCTGAAAAATGCAGATATAAAAACATTCGTTAATGGTTTAAAAAGGTTTAGCTCAAAATGCGACATAGATGACGCCTTGGAGATTTTTGGTCTTCGCGATGTATCTGAAGGCTAAACTTTTACAGCTAAAAAGACGGTATTGACCGCCTCTTTTGGTTTTGCTACTATCAAAGTATACGTTCGTGGCGTGGTGAGGGGGTCACCGGAGTCAGGTGACCTCCTCACCGAAGTTCTTTTTCTAGGGGAAGAAAGTTTGCAAGGGAAGGGGTAGATGCTTGCCTGGTGCGTTTAATCCCGGAGCATCCTGGATTGGTCCCCTTGGTGCCCCTAAAGAGACGTGGGTTCTCTTTTTCGCCCTTGCAACTTTCTTCCCCCCTTGTTTCCAAAGAGGTCCCTTCCGACCTCTTTTTTCTTGGACTTTTTCTTTTTTAGTGCTATAAATAAAGTATATTCATGGGCGAGGAGGAGAATGGAAGACCTAAAAGCCGCAGGGTACATGGGCCAAGGTCGCCCATCAGTTTTTTCTCCTCTTCGCTCTATCGCTCATTAAGAGACCTTTCCTGGGTCTCTTTTTTTATTCCCTTGACTTAGTTGCTGTCCTATGTTAATATCAATATGTAGTTCATCTCCTTTCGAGTGGGGGAGGAGCTAGAGAGAATCCAGGATCTTTCCGGCAGTCCGCGGCGAGTTGCCGGGAAACAAGGGTTTTCTGCTCCTACAAAAGCTCCTCCCCCCACTAGTTTCTTAAAGAGGCCAAAATATTGGCCTCTCTTTTCTTGCTCAAAATCTTGTATATAGTAAAATTAACTATATGAAAAATATATTAAAGCTTGTTATAAGTATCGTTATCTGCGAGTTAGCCGGCATCATCGGTTCTATTTATACGATACCGGCGGTTGGCAATTGGTATGCGTCTTTAAACAAGGCGTCGTTTAATCCGCCGAGTTGGATTTTTGGTCCAGTTTGGACGATATTGTTTTTCTTAATGGGCATTTCTTTATTTTTAGTATGGAAAAAGCATTGGTCGGTGAACGTATCAGAGCAAGGGGCAAGCCAGAAAGCCTGGAATCCAATTTCGTCTAAGTTATGGATTGGTTCTTGGCGAGAAGAAAATGTAATAATAGTATTTATACTTCAGTTAGTTTTAAACATTCTGTGGTCAGTGATATTCTTTGGCCTAAAGATGCCTGGGCTGGCCTTTTTTGAGCTGATAATGCTTTGGTTTGCCATTGAGTATATGGTTATAAACTTTTACCGAATTTCTAAAGTAGCTGGACTTCTGCAGATTCC
>CAYYDH010000009.1:0-11713 GCA_964470615.1 uncultured Candidatus Saccharibacteria bacterium | reverse complement strand
GTGATAAAAAGCGGGAAGCATGTTTTCGCGATTTTTAGCAATCCGCGGCTGATGGAAGGGCACTTGCTTGTAATATCCAAGCGTCACGTAGAGAGAATTTCTGAATTAGACGAAGAAGAGAAAAAAGAGCTTTTTGATATGGTTACAGATCTTCAGGAAAAGATAATAAAGAAGATTGCCCCGGGCTGTGACATCCGCCAGCACTACCGACCATTCCAAGGGCAAAGCAATTTAAAGGTTGATCATTTGCATATTCATTTGCAGCCGAGAAGATTTGAAGACGAAGTTTACAAACAATGCCAAGTTTCTGAAAAAGATGTTTTTAAGCCCCTAACCGAAGAAGAAATAAAAAAGATTATAGGATTATTAGACTAACGGGCGCCTTTTTATAACGAGGCGCTTTTTTGACAAGATTAATTTAAGGCAATAAGATAAAAACGGTACATTAACAAGGAGACATGGGATGCTTAAGATACAGGACACAGGTGAATTGCCGTTGCTCAGACTTATCGTTCCGGCCTTTCCGGAAGTGAATATTTTTACTCGTCATGCCAGTAAGATGACCTCCTTCGGCCTTATTATGGTGGCGACCGTTGCCAATAAGGTTTGGGGCTGGCGGGTGGAGGTAACTGACGAAAACAACTTTCGCGGCCTTCGCGACCAAAGAGGATTGCCAGACCACTGCGCCTTGCAGAAAGAAAGAATCGCTTCGGTTGTCGGTTTCTACTGCGGCCTTACTTCTACTATGGGAAGAGTTTTTGAACTGTCTAAGTTTTACAGGGGACACGGCGTAATAACTCTTGCCGGTGGTTGGCACACTCACTATTGTCCAGAAGAAGCCTTAAGAAACAATATTGATGTGGTGGTTCACGGCGATGGCGAGGTTGTCATCCGGCAGATTCTTAACGCCTTGACAGGGACAGGAATTGTCGCTGATATCCCCGGGATTTCTTTCCTGGAGGCGGGTCAGGCTAAAACCAATGCTCCGTCAATGCTAGAAGTTCCCAGCCTGGATGAACTGCCGTATCCTGACTTTGGTCTTTTGAGACATGCAGGGAAGATAAAGTATTATCCGATTGGCCGTATCCGCGGCTGCGGGATGAATTGCGAATTCTGCAGTGTGAAAGGCAAGCCCAGGTGGGCAAGGGCTCAATATCTTTTTGATGTAGTAAGCTGGCTGGTTGAAACTCGGAAAGCGCGCTATTTCTTCTTAGTTGACGACCGCTTGGAACAAGACGTCCAGAGCGCCATTGAGTTTTTCCGTCTGATTGCCAGAAAGTATGGCAATAGGCTCAGGTTTATAGTTCAGGTGCGGCTGGAGGCTGCCAAGAACACTGAGCTTTTGGAGGCGATGAAAAAAGCAGGAGTAACAGCCGTCTGCATTGGATACGAGTCGCCGATTGACGAGGAGCTGAAGATGATGCGCAAAGGATACTCGTCTTTTCATATGATTGAATGGACAAGAGTCCTGCGTCGCTACTTCTGGGTGCATGGAATGTTTATCTTCGGCTATCCTGCAAAAGAAGGGGAAAGAGGCGCAGGGTTCAGCGCTCAGGAAACAGCCCAACGCTTCAAGGATTTCATCCGTAGAGCTAAAATCGACAGCATTCAAGTAATGCACGCAGTTCCTTTGGTGGGAACAGATCTTCGGGCGCGGCTAGAGAGGCAAGGAAGAGTTTTCCCGTTGGAACTGGTGCCTTGGTTCAGATATGATGGGAATTACGCCTGTTTTATCCCAGACGGTATGACCTTAGCAGAGTTTCAGGAAACACCGCTCGAGATTATGAAATGGTTCTACGGTCCCCTCGGTTTTCTGAAGATTTCACTAAGAACGGTTGCCTTCCCTCTGGATTTATTGATCAGGGGGTGGCATAGCTGGCGCCGTGGCTGGTGGAGAGATGTTGTCAACTACGGAGGGCACCTTCTTGTCCGGCGTTGGTACAGTAGGCAAAGAATTGATGAGTTTGTAAAAGCTTTAGAGCAGTATCAAGAGAAAAGATAAAAGCATTCTAACTAAAACCTGAGAAATATTCTCGGGTTTTTTATTTTCTATCTGCAGAAATAAAAGGATGTGGTATAAAGGTTAAGATCTTCCTTTAAGGTTCCTGGTTGGCGGTCCTTCGTTGGATGCCAAAGAACCAGGACCCTGGTGAACGGCGACAAAAGCGGGATCCGGAAAGGAGGTGCAAAGGTGTGCGAACGGCGTAATAGGCCCCACAAGCCTATCGTTTGTCTAGGCCGGTGCGATTAACTTCGCCAGACGGCCGACGAGCATGTTCGCGCGCAATATTTCCATGAGGCGAGTTCCCAAGGTTGACGGCAATGACGTAGCCGCCAATACAGGTCTCGCCCCCCTTTTTTTTCTTGACAAATCTATATTATTTGTTAAAGTTCTTAATCGTACTTTGTCATAGTTAACAAGGGTTTGGAACATGAACTTTCTGCCAATGGGGCAGAGGCATGTTATGCAGGTGCTTTCAGAGGGGGAAGGAGACTGCTATGGATCTGGGCGTTTTCACTGCGGGAATGAGCGATGGGTCGCTAGGCGCTGTCTGTGACATCGCCGTGAAAAACGGTCTGAAGGCGGTGGAGATCGGGGTCGGCAACTATCCCGGTAGTGCCCACTGTCCGGTGGACGAACTGCTGGCTGATTCTGCGAAAGCAGAAGACTGGAAGAAGATTATCACCGGTAAGGGGCTGAAAATCTCGGCCCTTTCGTGTCACGGTAACCCGTTGCATCCTGACCTGGATTTTGCCAGGAAGGACGTCGGGACGACGCGAAAGACGATCGCTCTGGCCCAGATGTTGGGCGTTGAGACGATCGTTGGTTTCTCCGGCTGCCCAGGTGGCGGACCGCGGGATACGGTTCCCAACTGGATTACCTGTCCTTGGCCGCCTGATTTTCTGACCGCTCTGGAGTGGCAGAGGAGCGAACGACTCGATCCATTCTGGGCCATTATGGCCCTGCGTCTCAAGAAGGTCAACAAGCGCATTGCCTGGGAGATGCATCCGGGTTTTCTTGTTTCCAATACGGCCGCCTTGTTGGACGCCTGCGAGCGGGTGGAGAGTTTGCTTGCCGGCGGCATCCAGCAGGACGACGAGAAGATCGAACGCATCCTTGCCTGGATGCAAAGCATCGATGCCTTGGACGCCGATGAAGTCGACTGGGCCGAGAAGGTCTTCACCGACGGCGTCGGCGAGGTGGAAGCCAAGGTGGCCGCGGCATGCTTAGGTTCCAACTTTGACCCTTCTCATCTTTGGTGGCAGGGGATGGACCCGGTCATTTCACTCAAGACTCTTGGCAGAAAAGTGTTTCACGTCCACGCCAAGGACTGCCGCATCGATGGTCCAAACGCGGCTCTCAAGGGCGTTCTGGACACGACGCACTACGCCGATGAGGCCAAACGGTCATGGATCTTTCGGACGGTCGGTTACGGTCACAGCAGGGATACCTGGTGTGACATCGTATCGACCCTGCGACTTATCGGATATGACGGCACGCTGTCCATCGAGCACGAGGACAGCTTGATGAGCTTCATGGAAGGTTTCTGCAAGGCAGCGGCCTTCCTAGGAGCCATTATCCTGACCGAAGACCGCGGCAAGGTCACCTGGGCGTGACAGCCGCCAAACCCAACGGGGCAGCGAGAAGTTTCGCTGCTCTTTTTATTTGTGAGAAAAGCAGCTTGTCTTTTTATAAAATAAGGTTAGCATTGAAATTAGAACCTTGTCAGAAGGAGGTCTGAGATGTTGCCAATAACGCCGATTGTACGTGAGCTAGAAGATCCGTCTGTTCCAGGGAGGGACGCCATTGATAAGGTCGCATCTGTCAGTTCCAGGATTCTTGTTTTCTTCCTGTCTTTTCTATCGGTGCTAGCTTCGGCAGCGCTCGTCACCACAGTATGGGTTGTTTACAAGTTTGTCTTTTTGTTCTTTTAAAGAAAGAAAAAAGCCCTAATAATTATCAGGGCTTTTGTTTTACTCGGCCCTAGAGCCGAAAATTGAAGGAGGTTTGCCTTTGCCATTTGACATAACAACAACAGAGGAAAATTCAGCGTTGCACTTCGGGCAGAAACGGTGGAGCCCTAATGGGAAGAAGCGAGCAGAAACGGCCTTTTTTGTTCTGAATCTGCCTTCGCCCTTGTAATGTTGGGCAGCTGCTTCTTCTCTTAGCAAGACAGGAAAAGAAATTCCTTCGCAACCCCTTCTAGGGCAAGTAACGTGGACAGTATTATTGACTCTGATTTGGGCAAAGGTTGTTGCCACGGGGGCCTCCTTTAATATGAAAAGGTGCGATATGGATAGATTATATAATTTCTTGAAAAAGTCAATTGTCTTTGTTTTTTTGTTTGAGTAGGGTAAAATATATAAACGTTTATGAAGATAAATATTCCACATATTCATAAGATCGAAGGCGAGGCCGGATTTTGGGCTGAGGTGACAAAAAGCGGCGAGGTAAAGCAGTTGAAAATCAGTACCCAGGAAGGGCTAAGGCAGATTGAAGGGATTCTAATCGGCCGTCGGGTTCAAGATGCTCCCTTGGTTGTTTCCCGTGTTTGCGGTATCTGCCCGGTCGTCCATATTCTGAATGCCTGCTGCGCCTTGGAGAAGGCTTTGGGTATTAAGGTTTCTGACCTGACTGTTCTTATCCGAAAACTTCTGCTTGCTAGTCAGGTAATCCAAAGCCATACCTTGCATTTGTTCTTCATGAACTTGGCTGATTTTCTAAATATTGAAAGCGACCTGGAATTATTAAAGAAGTTTCCAAAAGAAGCAAAAGCAGCTATGAAGGTGCGTGATTATTCCTTAGATATTATCCGAGAAGTGGGCGGAAGAGTGGTGCATCCTTTGACTCCGCAGATCGGCGGCTTTCTAAGAATCGCCCAAAAAGAGAACTTCGAAAAGATTTTAAAGAACAACTCTGAGGCGTTAAAGAATATCATATTTCTTACTAAGGCCTTGATAAAAATAGACTATCCGCAGTTTAGTCGGCAAACAAGCTTTTTGTCGTTAGCCTCAAAAGGCAATTACCCTTTTTATTCTTCTAACAGCTTAGAGTTTGAGAATAATAAGTTTTCTTTCGGGGATTTCTATTCCAACCGCCTGAAAGAGGATCTTAGTGCCTTGCCTGTACGCCGAGCGACCTTTGAGGGCCGACCATATATGTTGGGCGCTATTGCCAGGGTTAAGAATAACTCCGATGGTCTGAATGCTCAGGCAAAAGAAGTGTTTGGCGAGTTTCTTAAAACCAAAAAAGAAAACCAGGAAACAGTATTCGACAATGTCTTTTACAATTTATTCTTTCAAGGTCTGGAAGCGATTCATTTTATTGAAGAAACAGAGAAAATAGTTAAAGAAATACTGCAACAAGATTTGTCGGAAAAGCCAAAAGAAATAAAGGTAAAGCAGGGGAGCGGGCTTTCAGTAATGGAGGCTCCGCGCGGGACGCTGTTCACGTATTTTGAGATAGATGATGGAGGAAGAATTAAGAATTGTGATATAATAACTCCGAGCGCGCAGTTTTTAACAAATCTGGAAGAAGACCTTAGGGTTTATCTGCCCCAGATATTGGGTTTATCGCAAAAAGAGCAAGAAAAAAAAATACGCGCCTTGGTCAGGGTTTACGACCCGTGTATCTCGTGCGCGACGCATTAAATAATATGTACGACCTAATAATTATTGGCGGTGGTCCTGCCGGAATGACAGCGGCAATATATGCCGGACGTCAAAAGATGAATACGCTTTTGATTACTAAGGATTTTGGCGGGCAAATGGCTAAAAAGGCAACAGAAGTTGAGAATTATCCGGGATTTATTAAAATCTCCAATTTTGATTTGATTAAAAAGATGGAGGACCAGGTGAGAGCTCAGTCAGACGTGGAAATTGTGAAAGGCGAAGTGGTTAAAATAGATAATGAATCAGGGAAGTTCATTATTTCAATGCAAAATAGCGAGAAATATGAATCAACTGCAGTCATAGTGGCTACAGGAGCTGATCCTAGGCCCTTAGAGGTGCCAGGTGAGAAAGAGCTTGTTAACAAGGGAGTGAGCTATTGCGCTTTATGCGACGGGCCTATTTTTCGTAACAAAGAAGTCGCAGTTATCGGCGGCGGAAACTCTGGGTTCGAAACCGCAATATTCCTTTCAAATTATGTTAAAAAGATTTATCTGTTGGAATCTAAAGAGAAGATCAGTGCCGATGCCAACAACCAGTTGATATTAAAGAACACCGAGAAGGCGGAAATATTATTAAACGCCAAGGTGAAGGAAATCAAGGGCGACAAGTTTGTAAATCTGTTAGTCTACGAAGATGAAAAAAAGAAACAGAAGGAATTAAACGTTGAAGGGGTTTTTGTGGAGATTGGCTATCAGCCGGCAACAGCGTTTGTCGGGGATTTGGTAGATTTCAACAAAAGAGACGAGATAGAAACTGATCCAGAAACATACCAGACAAAAACGCCGGGCCTTTATGCGGCCGGCGATTGCAATAGGGGAAAGTTCAAACAGGTTATAACCGCAGCCGGAGAAGGTGCCAAAGCGGCTTTGGCTGCCTACGGGTATATAGAAGATTTAAAATACAAGAAATAAATGCCGACAATAAGCAAAATAAAAGATATTAAAGCCAGAGAGATTTTAGATTCCCGTGGTAATCCAACGGTTGAAGTAGACCTGGAAACAACCAGCGGTGTCTTTACTGCCTCGGTGCCGTCTGGCGCTTCCCAAGGAAAAGACGAAGATTTGGAGTTGCGAGACGGCGGGAAAAGATACGGCGGTAAGGGCGTGCTTTTAGCGGTAAAGAATATCCGAGAAAAAATACTTCCGAAGATAAAGGGTAAGAGCGTCAGCAATCAAGAAAAGATAGATCAGATTATGATCAGCTTGGACGGGACCAAGAATAAGACAAAATTAGGAGCCAATGCTATTTTGCCGGTTTCAATCGCAGTATGCCGGGCAGGCGCAGCTGCAAAGAAGATTCCATTGTATAAATACATATCGCAAATAAGCAAAAACGAGATTGCGATTCCAAAACCTTGTTTTAATATTATTAACGGAGGAGCGCATGCAGGAAATAACTTAGACTTCCAGGAGTTCATGGTAATACCGCAGGAAAAGAATTTCGCCAAAAACCTAGAGAAGGGGATTGAAACTTATTATTCGTTGAGGAGTATTCTTCTAGAAAAGATGGGCAAGTCTGCTGTGAATATCGGCGACGAGGGCGGTTTTGCTCCCCAATTGGAGGGAGCAAAAGAAGCACTGGATTTGATTATGGAAGCAATAACAAAAACCGTCAGCAAGACAAAAATCGGCTTAGATTGCGCTGCTTCCCAGTTCCACAACAATGACAAATACGAGCTGGAAAAAAATATATTGTTTCGCGATGCGCTTCTTCTTTTCTACGGTGATTTAGTAAAGAACTACCCGATTATTTTCCTGGAAGACCCTTTTTCAGAAGATGATTGGCAGGGGTTTTCTGCTATTACTAAAGAGTTTAATAAAAAAGAAATTGATATTCTCGGTGACGACTTAACGACAACTGATATCGCAAGAATACAGGAAGCTAAAAAGAAAAAAGCCTGTACAGGAGTTATTATAAAACCGAATCAGATTGGAACAGTAACAGAGGCTCTGGGAGCTGTTAAAGCGGCAAGAGAGGCTGGTTGGAAGATAATGGTATCTCATCGGTCTGGCGACACCTGCGATGATTTTATCGCTGATTTGGCAACGGGGATAGGCGCTGACTACATTAAGTCTGGAGCTCCAGCCAGAGGAGAAAGAATGGCGAAATACAACAGGTTATTAAAAATAGAGGAAGAAATTACTTAAAAATATGTCTAAATTACTTTTGTTGCGTCATCTCCAATCCCAGTGGAATTTAGAAAATAGGTTCGCTGGGTGGGCCGATAATCCGTTAAGCGAAGAGGGAGCAGCAGCAGCCAAAGGTTTGGCTCAGAAAATCGTCAAAGAAAAATTTGATGTTATTTACACCTCACCTCTGTTCAGAAACATGGACACAGTAGCCAGAATCTTTGAGTTTGGTAATAAAAAATACCCCGTATTTTTGCGCCTAGATAACGGTAGAATGAAAAGGTGGGGCTGTTTTACTGACGTAAGCGAAAACGATGTGCCGGTTTTTGTGACAGAAAGTTTAAACGAGCGGTATTACGGCAAACTGCAAGGCCGGAACCGAGACGTTATAAAAGAGAAATACGGCGAAAAACAGTTTCAGCTTTGGCGAAGAAGTTTTAACTCTCGTCCGCCAGGAGGAGAAAGCTTGAAAGATACCTACAAACGGACTATTCCATTTTTCAAGAAATATATTGAAAAGGATTTGAAGGCCGGTAAAAACGTCTTATTAGCAGGAAGCCATAACTCCTTAAGATCTATTGCCAAGTATGTTGAGAAGATTTCTGATGACGATATCGCTAAATTTGAGATTCCTTACGGTGGAATAATTGAGTACGAACTCTACGATAACTTGGCCCTGAGAGATAAAAAAACTCTTTAGTTGTCAACAGTTGTTTTATTTATCAGCCATGCTATAAAGAAGAATATTTAGAAATTAACTTGCTTTAAAAATGGAAAATCTATTCGAAAAAGTGAAGGCAAACAAAAATAATATTTTAATCGTTGTAGCAGTGATTATCGTTATAGCTGTTGTTCTTCTGACTTACCGAAACTTGAGTGGGTCAAAAACGATTTCTTTGAAAGAAGCCAGCGACAAGACAATCGACTATATTAACAAGAACTTTTTAGCAAACAGTGCCGATAAAGCTACTTACAAAGATATTGTTGAAATAAGCGGAATGTACAAAATAACGTTTGATTTCCAGGGTCAAGAAAATGGGGTATATGTTACGCGCGATGGGAATCTTCTTTTTCCAGTAATACCGGCCTACGGGGTTCCTACTGATATGAGCGCGGCTACTCCTGCTCCAACGGATACCCAAACTACAAAATCCTGCGATCAGTTAGGAAAAACAGATAGGGCAGAACTAGACGCTTTTGTCGTAAGCAAGTGCCCATACGGACTGCAGATACAGCGAGTTTTAGCAGAAATCGTAAAGAATGCACCGGCCATAGAAGAAAACATTAAGGTGCGGTATATTGGGGAGATTTACGATGGTGAGGTAGTTTCCATGCATGATGAATCGCCTGGAGGGGCAGAGGCCCAAGAAAACCTGCGTCAGATATGTTTGAGAGAAGAAACCTCTAAATACTGGGATTATGTTTCTTGTTTTATTAAAAAAGGAGATACGAACGGGTGCTTAGCTTCAGTTGGTGTTGATACGGGGTCTTTGAATGCTTGTATGGTGGATGCCAACCGAGGATTAAAATATGCGCAGGAAGACTTTACTATCACCGAACAGTATCAAATAGGAAGCTCGCCAACGTTAATAATGAACAACGAAGGGGTAAGCGAGTCATGGTTTGGAGGAAGAACCGCCGAGGCGGTAAAGAGCCTGCTTTGCTGCGGCTTTAACTCTGAGCCCGGAGTTTGCTCGCAAAAATTATCTGAAGATAGCGCGGCCGTTGGTTTCTCCGAGACTTATGCCGGAAGCGGAGACACAGGAGATGCCAGTTGTGAGTAATAATATTATGATTGTAAAAGTTTATTCCACTCCAAGCTGTCCTTACTGCGTGACCCTTAAAAACTACTTGAAGGATCATGGGGTTAACTTTGAGGACATCGATGTCTCCAGAAACGAAAAAGAGCTGGAAGAGATGATAAAGCTATCTAACCAAATGGGCGTGCCAGTGGTAAAAGTTGACCAGCAAATAGTAGTTGGTTTCGATAAAGAGAAAATAAATAAATTATTATCGCTTAACGATTAAGAATATTGAGCAATGAATTTCATTGCTCTTTTATTCACTAATCAAAAATATGTCAACAAAAATTGCTATCAACGGATTCGGCCGGATTGGTCGGTCGGTTCTTCGAAGGCTCTTAGACAAAGGCCTGGAGGTGGTTGCCATTAACGACCTGACTGACACAAAAACCCTGGCGCATTTGTTAAAATACGACTCAATTTACCGCAATTACGATAAAAAAGTGGATTCTACTGAAAAGGCAATTATTGTTGACGATAAGAAGATTGAAGTTTTGGCGGAAAAAGATCCAGAAAAGCTGCCGTGGAAAAAGATGGGAGTTGATATAGTTTTAGAATGCACGGGCAACTTCACCGACTCAGCCGGCGCTAGCAAGCATTTGGCTGCCGGTGCCAAACAAGTGATAATTTCTGCTCCGGCCAAAGACGCTGGAATCCCGACATATATCTTAGGAGTTAATGCTGATGGTTTTGACCCTGGAAAGGATAAAATAGTGGACATGGGCTCTTGCACCACGAACTGCTTGGCGCCTATTGCCAAAGTTTTGAACGACAATTTTCAGGTTGTCTGGGGTTTTATGACCACTACTCACAGCTATACAAACGACCAAAAGATTCTAGACTTATCTCACAAAGACATGCGGAGAGCCAGGGCTGCGGCTATAAACATAATACCGACCTCTACTGGTGCTGCCAAAGCGATAGGCAAAGCAATCCCAGAGCTTGAAGGAAAATTAAACGGCATTGCCTTGAGAGTGCCTACGCCGACTGTTTCTGTGCTGGATTTGGTGGTTGACGTGGAAAAACCGGCAACAATCCAAGAGATAAATAAAGCATTTAAAAAAGCAGCTGAGGGTAATATGGCAGGAATTTTGGGAGTTGAAGAGGTGCCACTTGTTTCTTCTGATTTTATCGGTGATTCTCGCTCAGCAATAGTAGACGCTGGATTAACAATGGCCAGCGGGAATTTATTGAAGGTGGTTGGCTGGTATGATAACGAATGGGGTTATGCCTGTCGGTTAGCAGACTTTGCTGAGTTTGTCGGAAAGAAAATTTAAGATAAAAAACCCGGACCTTTCTTTAAGTTCGGGCTAGCCCGTCTGCGAGCGGGCTTTTCTACTTATCCACTTTTTTGTTTCTAAAAAAAGGTTATAATAATATAATATGAAGATAAATGTTCCAATTGAGGTTTCAGCCAGACATGTTCACTTGTCTAAGCTTGACTGCGAAAGAGTTTTTGGCAAAGGATATGGATTAAAAAAGCTAAAAGACTTAACCCAGCCTTGTGATTTTGCCGCTAAAGAAACCCTAGAAGTTAGGGTAGGACATAAAAGAATTCCCAATGTTCGGATTGTCGGACCAATAAGAGAAACTACGCAGGTTGAATTAAGTATTACCGACGCAATTTATCTGGGGATAGTTCCGCCAGTCAGGATATCAGGAGATATCAAACAGTCGGCTGGCGCTTTTTTGATTGGGCCCGAAGGACGAGCCGAGCTGAAAGAAGGAGTGATCGTTGCTCAGCGCCACTTGCATTCTTCTCAATCCGAAGCCAAGAAACTAAAATTAAAAAACGACGAGACAATTTCGGTAAGAATTAAAGGGGAAAGAGCTTTGGTTTTTAACAATGTCAAAGTTCGGGTTAGGAAAGATTATCGTTTGTGTTTGCACCTAGACACAGACGAAGGTAATGCCGCTGGGATAAACCGGAAAGGAGAAGGAGCAATAATATGATCCTGATTCTTAATTGCGGCAGTCAATCTATCAAGTGGAAGTTGTTTGATAATGCTTTAAAGGTGAAAAAAGAGGACTCTTTCAAAGTTTCTAATCAAAAAGATTACCGCAAGATTTTAATAAGCGAGCTCAGCAAACTGAAAGAACACAGAAAAG
>CAYYDH010000008.1:0-18168 GCA_964470615.1 uncultured Candidatus Saccharibacteria bacterium | reverse complement strand
CCAAGCTTCAACCTATCTTGGAAAACACTTACGGGATAATCCTCTACCAAGAACAATTAATGAAGGTAGCGCAGGAAATCGGCGGCTTTACCTTAGGCGAAGCTGACGTTCTGAGAAAGGCGGTCGGTAAGAAAATAAAGGAGCTACTTCACGCTCAGGAGGAAAAGTTCATTAGCGGTGCTGAAAAAAACGGAATAAAAAAAAGCATGGCCAAGGAAATATGGGAATGGATTCTGCCTTTTGCCAATTACGGCTTCAACAAATCCCACAGCTGCGCCTATGCCATGATTGCCTACCAAACCGCCTACTTGAAAACCCATTACCCAGTGGAGTTTATGGCCTCGCTTCTGACTTCAGAGAAAGTTGACGTTGAAAGAATCGCTGTTCTAATAGATGAATGCAAAAAGATGGGCATTGAGGTTTTGCCCCCAGACATCAATGAAAGCTTAAAAAACTTTACTGTCGTACCTAGCCAAAACAAAATCCGCTTTGGAATGCTGGCTATTAAAAACGTTGGCGAAGGAGTAATCGATGCTATTGTAGAAGAAAGAAAAAAAGCAGGTTCCTTTGCTTCCATCGGCGACTTCATAAACCGCATCAACTCCAAAGACCTGAATAAGAAATCAATGGAGAGCATGATAAAAGCCGGGGTTTTTGACAATCTTGGAGAAAGAAGCCAGCTTTTAAGCAATCTGGAAAAAATCCTTGAGCAGGCCCGGGAAAACCAGAAAAACAAAGCCAACGGTCAAATAGGATTATTCGGATCATCTGGCGAAGATAATAATATTAAACTGGCTGCCAGTCCCCCGGCCAGCACTTTTGAAAAACTGACATGGGAAAAGGAGCTTTTGGGGCTTTACGTCAGTTCTCATCCTCTAAATGATTATAAGAAGATTTTCCAAACAAAAACCCTGCCGATAAACGAAATCAGCGAAAATCTAGTCAATAAAAGAGTGATTATCGGTGGGATTATTGATAATATTAAGAAAATAATAACTAAATCCGGCCGACCAATGCTCTTCTTGAAGTTGGAGGATTTAACTGCTAAAACAGAGATTGTGGTCTTCCCCTCGACTATTGATAAGAACCCAGTCGTTTTCCAGGAAAACAAGATTGTTTTCGTGGCTGGCCGAGTGGACAACCGAGGCGGAGAACTAAAAGTTGTGGCCGATGAAGTAGAAGAAATATTAGTTCCTAAAGATAAAATTTATATCAACTAAAAATATTATGAAAATAGAAACTGTTCGTCATTCGCTATCGCACGTCTTAGCTGCTGCCGTTCAGCAATTGTTCCCAGGAACAAAGTTCGGCATCGGCCCGGCAATTGAAAACGGCTTTTATTATGATTTTGAATTTAAGAAACCTGTCCGACCGGAGGACTTAAGAAAGATTGAAGACAAAATGAAGGAAATTCTGGAGAATAAAGTTTCTTTCAAGAAAAAGCTTATCGCAGCCAAGGACGCAAAAAGGGCCTTCAAGGGCCAAACATACAAGCTGGAATTGATAAAAGACCTTAAAGAAAAAAAAGTTTCAACTTATGAATCAAACGGATTTGTTGACCTTTGCAAAGGTCCTCATGTCAAATCGGGAAAAGACATACCAGCTGACGCCTTCAGGCTAACCAAAATAGCCGGCGCTTACTGGAAGGGAAACGAAAAGAATAAAATGCTTACTAGAGTCTACGGATTGGCCTTTAACACTAAAAAAGAACTAGATGAATATCTTAAGTTTCAGACCGAAGCTGAAAAACGAGACCACCGAGTTCTAGGCAAAAAGCTTGATCTATTTATTTTCTCCGATTTAGTCGGCAAAGGGTTACCGCTTTTCACTGAAAAAGGCTCTATTATCAGAAGAGAACTGGAAAAGTTTGTGGTTGAAGAAGAAATAAAACGGGGGTATAAACACGTTTACACGCCCGATCTTGCCAAAGTAGATTTATACAAAATCTCCGGCCACTACCCTTATTACAAGGACTCAATGTACCCGGTAATGAAAATAGACGAAGAAGAGCTTATCCTACGGCCCATGACTTGCCCGCATCACTACCAAATCTATCTCAGCCAGCCAAGGTCGTACAAAGAACTGCCGTTCAGAATCGCAGAGTTGGCAAAACAGTTCCGCTATGAAAAGTCGGGCGAGCTTAGCGGCTTAATCAGGGTAAGATACTTCTGCTTAGCTGACGCACACATAATCTGCCAGAAAGAGAAAGCTCTGGAAGAAATAAACAAAACCTTGGATTTAATAGAATACGCCTCTGCGGCTCTAGGTTTTAGAAAAGGCACTGATTTCCGCTATCGCCTTTCTTTGGGAGACCGAAAAGATAAGAAGAAATATTACAAAGACGACAAGGCCTGGGACTTTGCCGAAGACATACTACGCTCTGTTTTGAAGAAACGAAACGCTCCCTTCTTTGAAGTAGAAAAAGAAGCGGCTTTTTACGGCCCTAAAATAGACATCCAGATGAAGAACTTTGCCGGCAAAGAAGATACCGCCTTTACTGTCCAATATGATTTTGTTGCGCCAAAAAGATTCAAGCTCGAATACGTTGATAAAGACGGCCTGAAAAAAGAACCTATTGTTATTCATCGTTCATCAATCGGCGCGATTGAAAGGGTTTTAGCTTTCTTGCTTGAACGCCACGAGGGCGCCCTGCCTGTTTGGCTGTCCCCTTCCCAAGCTTGGGTTATCCCAGTCGGCAACGAACACCGTTCTTACGCCGATTTAATCAAAAACAAACTAATTGAGGCGGGAATCCGTGCTGAAGCAAAAATAGAAGCTGAAACAGTTTCTAAGAAAATACGCGAAGGGCAAATCCAAAAGATTCCTTATCTTTTAGTCGTCGGAGAAAAAGAAATCAAATCAGGCTCTGTGAGCATCAGAGAAAGGAAAAGCGATAAAGTTGAAGTTGTAAAATTAGAAGAGTTTATCTCAAAGGTAAAGAACGAGATAAGGGATAAAAAATAAAACAACTATGGCAGAGTTATCTCTCAGTACGAGAAAACTGATATCCCAATACCAGCTTTGGGCAAAATCGCTCCAGCCCCAAGAGGGAGTTGCAACTATTCACGTTGACGAAGTCGCATCAAAGATAGCTGCTTTTTATGAAAAGATAAGAACGATTGTTGACTGGAAAGAAGAGCACCTGATGCGCCGAAGCGCCATTATCAGGAAGCTGAAAAGGCGGTTTTTGGAAATGACTAATTCCTCTTCGGAAAACATTGCCGAATCTTTAGTTCTAGAACTAATCCGAGGAGGACACTTTTCCAATGACAAGATCCCAGAAACAAAGATAGCTGATGTTCAGGCAGTGATTAACAAATATGCTTTTATTCTTAAAAACAGCCCGCCTAACCCAAGCGGCAGAAAAAAGCTGCAGCTTTTTAACTGGATTTTAGAAGTTGCTGCCTGCGAGATAGAAGAAACTATCAGTCCCTTTATCAAAGAACAAGCCCTGATTGATTTCATGTTTGAATTAATGAAAGAACGGATATCCGTATACGAAGGAGTTGTTTCAAAGATAAAAATATCAGAGGAAGAGAAAAACATTCAAACCTACGTTGCGGTCCAACAAGCCCTTTCTAAACTGGACCGACCAATTATCAGTTATAATCTTTTGAAATATAAGTTTCCTGCCTGGAAAACCGCCGATGCAGACTGGCTTTCGGAAATGACAAAAAGCATTTATGAAATATGGGGAGATATAGAAAAAGACCTGACGCATCCTTTAGGCAAAAAGTTTTACGCCATCTGCGAAAAATACGACACGCCTTATCTTCTTTTGGGCGACGTTCTTTCAGAAGAAAACCCTTCTCAATTGGAAGAATTTTTATCCCATCCTGAAAAGCTTGAAGTTCTAATAAAGAAAAATTACGCCAAAAGACTGTCTACTTTGAAATCCCGACTATCGCGAGCTGCCACATATTCCACTCTTTCCATATTGCTTTCAAACTCCCTTTCTCTTCTCGTTCTGGAAATTCCTCTTGCCAAGCTTATAACCGGATCTTTCTCCCCGATCACAATCCTTGTTGATATAGCCGGTCCCACCATATTGATGTATCTTTTAACAGAAACAATAAAACTTCCTCCAAAGAACAACCTCCAGGTAGTTGTCTTAGAGACAATGAAAATCGTTTACCAAACAGAAAAGAAAGACATCTATGAGGTAAAAGCAGCAAAAAGAAGGGGCCTAATAACCCGCTCTATAATAAGCCTCATTTACTTACTGGGAGCTTTAATCTCCTTCGGCTTTATCTTCTGGATCTTTGAGCTGGCTGGCTTCCCGCCTACTTCGGTTGTGATAAATATTGTCTTCGTGGCTTTAATCGTCTTCGCCGGATTAGCAATCAGAAAAAGAGCTCAAGAACTGACCATTGAAGAAAAGGATGATGGATTCTTTGGCTTCGTTTTTGATATTTTACTGCTTCCGGTTGCAAGCTTGGGACGCTGGCTGTCTAACAAGTGGAAGAGATACAACGCAATTGCAGCTTTCTTCAACGCTTTAATAGACATGCCCTTTCTGGTCTTCGTAGAATTCCTTGAGAGGTGGAGATACTTCTTAAAAGAGAAAAAAGAAGAAATTCGTTAATAAATAAAAAGGCTAAGAATTATAAAAATAAGTTGGAAAAACCATGTTAAAAACTAAAATTACTATTGCCATACTATCCCTCGTTATGGGGTTCATTGTAACCTCGACGGTTTTGGCCGAGGAAACCGTAATCGCTGACGCAACCACTAACATTACGGCGGCTGATTTGGGCATAAGCGAACCTAATCTGTTGCCAGACAGCCCATTCTATTTTTTGAAAGAATGGAAGAGAAGCATCCAGTCTTTTCTGACCATCAACGCGGTTAAAAAAGCCGAACTAGCTGAAAAGATTTCCAACGAAAAACTGATCGAGCTTCGAAAGTTAACTGAAAAAGGTGTTAGCCAGGAACTAATTCAAAGGGCAACCGAAAAATACCAAAAACAGGTAGAAAAAGTCAGAGATATCGCCGGGAAAATAAAAGATACGGCTGAGAATAATCCAAAAATAAAAAGTTTTTTAGATAAATTTACGAGGCAGCAAGACCTCCAACAACAAATACTAGAAAAATTGCAAGATCAGGTGCCACAGGGCGTTTATCAGAAGATTCGAGAAGTAAGAGAGCAACATCTGGAAAAATTTGAGCAAGTTATACAAAAGCTGGAAACTAAAAAAGAACAAGCAAGAGAAAGAATAGAAGGCGTTTGCGTCCAACTATACGACCCGGTTTGCGGAGAAGACGGGAAAACTTACGGTAATGCTTGTTTAGCAAGAGCCGCTGAGACTGAAGTTGTCCATAAGGGCGCTTGCTCAGAGACCTGCCAAACTGATGCTGACTGCCCTCAACTTAATTGCATGACTTCTGCAATACCTGCCAATTGCGTCGACATAGTAAACAAATGCATCGACGGGAGGTGTGTTTTACAAACCTCTTCTCCAGAGCCTCATATAAGCTGCTACGATTACTACTGGTTCGATAGCGATAACAAGAAGTGCGGCTTAAAGCAATTCTGCGGAACGTTTATGTACCCCGGTCTAAGAACTTTCAGGACGGAAGAGGAATGCCTGAAAACAGTTGGAGAATCAACGGAAAACATCTTGGGAAAACCTTGCTCCACTAATGCTGACTGCGACAATCCCCGTCCTGTCGCCCCGCAATCAGGCGAATCAATAATCCAATACAGATGCATGCAAAACAAATGCGCTCTTCAGCTTTAGAAAAATAGAAGCATCAAAGAAAAGCGGCCTTTCCAAGGCTGCTTTTTTGTTTTAAGATTGGTGTTATGAAATACTATCTAGCAACTTTTGGCTGCCAAATGAATATATCCGATTCAGAGAGGATTGCTTCGGTTTTAGAATCAGCTGACTACGCCCGAACACCAGAGATTGAACACGCTGATTTAATCATAGTCAATATGTGTTCGGTTCGGCAATCAGCCGTAGACAGAGTGTACGGACTGGCTAACAAAATAGAGAAAGAAAAACTGCGTAAAAACGGCGCTAAAGCAGTGCTTGCTGGATGCATTCTCAAAAAAGATAAAAAGAAGCTGGCTCAAAAGTTTGACTTTATCTTGGATATTAAATATTTGAAGAAATGGCCGAAAATCGTTGATTCCTCCTCCCCTGTTCTGTTTTCAGGAAGAGAACTCTTAAAAGAAAACTATCTTACAATAAAGCCAAGGTCCTTTAGCAGCTTTTCTGCCTACATACCAATAACAACCGGGTGCGATAATTTCTGTTCCTTTTGCGTTGTGCCCTTTGCCCGCGGCAAAGAAGTTTCCAGGCCGGCCAAAGAAATCATCTGCGAGGCAAAGCATTTTATCAGGAAGGGTTTCAAGGAAATCTGGCTCTTGGGCCAAAATGTCAACTCCTACAAAGGAGAAAATAACACAACCTTTCCTAAGCTGCTGAAAGCAATAAACAACATTCCGGGTAACTTTTGGATCAGATTCACCTCCTCCCACCCCAAAGACTTCTCTAACGAACTGATTAAAGCAATTAAAAAATGCCAAAAGGTCACCAAGTATCTGAATCTGCCCCTTCAATCTGGAGATGATAGTATTTTAAAGAAAATGAATCGTCCCTACACTGTTTTAGAGTACAAAAGGATTGTTGAGAAAACAAGAAAAGCCGTACCCAGCTTAACACTTTCCACCGACGTCATTGTCGGGTTCCCCGGCGAAACCAGAAAACAGTTTGAGAATACGGCCAAGGCCTTCAGAAAGATAAAGTTTGATATGGCATATATTTCCGAATACTCTCCCCGACCGCAGACTGCAGCCGCCAAAATGGAAGATGACGTGCCCAAAAAAGAAAAGACGCGCAGAAAAGAAGCTATAAACGAGATATTGAGAAAAACTGCCCTGGAGAAAAACAAGAAATATATCGGAAAAGAAGTTGAAGCCTTAATTGATAAAAAGAAATCAGCTGGTGAATGGGTCGGTAAAACCAAAGAATATAAAACTATCTTCATCAAAAGCAAAAAAAACCTGCTGGGACAATTCGTAAGGGCTGAAGTAGTCTCTGCTGCCCCTTGGGGGTTAAGAGGAAAACTATTGTGAAGTTAATTGTCATTCTAGGACCAACTGCTTCCGGGAAAACCGAGCTGTCTGTAAAACTTGCCAAAAGATTCAACGGCGAGGTTGTTTCTGCTGACTCACGCCAAGTTTACAAGGGAATGAATATCGGTACAGGAAAAATAACAAAGAAAGAAATGCGAGGTATCCCCCATTATTTGCTAAACGTTACTTCTCCTAAGAAAAGATTTACCGTAGCCGAATACAAGATACTGGCCGAGAGAGCAATAGCTAAAATCCAAAAGAAAAATAAGGTTCCATTCCTGGTCGGCGGCACTGGTTTCTATGTCCAAGCTGTTGCAGACAACATCAAAATCCCGGCGATTAAGCCCGACTGGAAGCTTAGGGCTAAGCTAGGGAAAAAGTCTGTTTCTGAGTTGCATAGAATGCTTAAAAAACTAGACCCTACCCGAGCCAAAAGCATTGACAAAAACAACCCCAGACGTCTAATAAGGGCCCTAGAAATCGTTTTAAAGTCAAAACGGCCTATACCCCCTCTTTCTCAGAATAAGCCCAATTTTGAGGCCTTATTTCTAGGGGTAAAAAGAGGCAAAAAAGAGCTGGAAAAACTAATAGAAAAACGACTTTCAAAAAGATTAAAAGCCGGCATGATAGACGAGGTTAAAAAGCTCCGCAAGTCTGGTGTTTCCTGGAAACGTTTAGAAGAATTTGGCCTAGAGTACCGCTACATCGCCTGCTACTTGCAGAATAAGATTTCCTACAAGCAAATGACAGAAAGATTACAGAAAGAAATAGAACACTATGCTAAACGACAGATGACGTGGTTTAAACGCGACAAAAGAATTAAGTGGGTTAAAAAATACTCTCAAGTTGAGGAACTCGTTAAAAGATTCCTCGAAAAATAATACGAATTATTTCATCAGCTTCTGCAGCATTTGTTGAACAGCATTAGGCTCAGCGCGTCCGCTAGTTTGAGCCATCACCTGGCCCACTAAAAACTGCAGAACAGCAGTCTTCCCCTTTTTATACTCCTCAACCGCCTTAGAATTCTTATCAATGACTGCTTTTGCCGCAGCCTCTATTTCTCCCTCGTCAGATATCTGCGAGATCCCCTTCTCTTCAATTATATGTTCTGGATCAGCTCCGGTTTTAAACATTTCTTCTAAAACCATCTTGGCGATCTTACTGGATATCTTGCCAGATTGAATCATGGTAATAAATTCAGCAAAGTTTTCCGGAGTGATTTTACAGTTCTTTTCAACAAAAACTGCGCCCTGAAGCAATCCCTGCAAATCGGTAATCAAATAATTAGCAGCTGTCTTTATCAAGGCCCGGACTTCTTTTAGAGAAATCCTTGATTCAAACTCGCTTACAATCTTCTCTAAATATTCGCTTAAATCTTTATTTAAAACAAAAACCTCAATAGCTTTTTCATCCAAGAAATATTCTGTGGCGAATCTTTTTCTCTTCTGCTGAGGCAGTTCCGGCATTTCTTTTTTAACGCTGCTTACGAAGTCGCGGTCAAGCTCAAGAGTCGGCAAGTCTGGTTCTGGAAAATATCTGTAATCATGCGCCTCTTCTTTTTCTCTTTGGCTGACTGTAATCCCTTTTGCGTCATCCCAGCCGCGGGTTTCCTGAATTATCTTTTCTCCGCTCTCCAAAGCTTTTGTCTGCCTCTCTATTTCATAATCAATTGATTTTTCAACTGACCGGAAGGAATTAAGATTCTTAATTTCCACTTTAGTGCCGAACTTTTCCGCACCCTCTGGCCTTAAAGAAATATTAACTTCGGCTCGCATCTGGCCCTTTTCCATGTCAGCGTCGGAAACGCCCAAATACTTCAGAATCAGACGCAATTCTTCAGCAAACCTTCTGGCTTCTTTCCCGCTTACAATATCAGGCTCAGTGACTAGCTCCATTAAAGGAATGCCAGCCCGATTTAAATCAACTAAGGAATGGTTTGCTTTATCAGGATGCAGAAGCCGACCCGTATCTTCCTCTAAATGCACTCTTGTAACCCCGATTCTTTTGCCGTCAATATCCAAATAGCCCTTTTTGCAAAAAGGCTTGTCATACTGAGAAATCTGATAGCCTTTTGGCAGATCGGGATAAAAATAATTCTTCCTGTCAAACTTTGAGCTTTCCGGAATCTCGCAATTCAAAGACAGTCCTGTTTTTATCACCTTGCGCACTGTTTCTTGGTTGATAACAGGCAAAGTTCCCGGATGTCCCAGGCAAATCGGACAAACATTAAAATTCGGCCTCTTTTCGTCTGGGTCGTTTTTGCAGGAGCAAAACATCTTGGAGTTGGTTTTCAGCTCCGTGTGTATCTCTAGACCGATGACTGGTTGGTATTTCATTTGTTTTTAAAGTAATGCTTTAATTCTTCCTCTTTTTTCTGGATTTGCTCGACTGTACCCCGTCTGGCAAAGTCATACTCTCCCATATCGACTAGTAGGTATTTTGAAATTAAAGGATATATCTTCTGGATCAGTTTTATCTTTTCCTGTTCTATTTTCCTATAATCAGGATGTCCCTGAGGAATCGTTCTCAATTCCGCTTCCCAGAAAAATGAGCGCAGGTTTTGATATTGGATAAATCTTAACTTGTGGGCCAAGGTCGCACAGTATTGCACAATATCTTCGTCTGACTTAGCGACTTTTCGGTAAAGCCCCTCTGCTTTTAAAATAGCATCTCTGTATTCCTTTTCAAGACCAATGCCTAAAAGTTCAGGAGGAGTATCAAAACCGTTGTAGATATTAAACTTCTCCCGGAACTGAGTATGAATGCGGTGCCGGTGCAAATCTCGCCAGGCTCCGATATTCATTGTAACCTCAAAGCGCAAATAGGTATTTTCAAAAGCTCGAGGGATCTTGTAAAACCGGCACTTCCGGTCCTTCAAAACTTCTTCTAAAATCTTGCCCTTATCTTCGTCTGACATTTTTTTAACCTTCTGAAAAATATGTCCATAAGGCTCTTTAAGCTCGGGGTATAAAAGGCTGGTGATAATCTTATCTTCTCCGTCAGGGTCGCACTCAAGCAACTTAACCGGTGCTTCGTTTTTTATTTCTTCTTTGTGCCATTTCACTTTAGACAAGGCTTTTTTTACTCTTTCCCCTCTCTCGCTCAAATAGGTCCGATATTCTTTTGAATCACTGCTTTCTATCCTGCGCAAAAACGCAGGTATAATCTTGTTCAGCTCCTCTAAAGCCATCTGCCCGGCCCAGCGCACCTCTCCTAGTTTGTTGTCCAGCGAACGGCTTACTAAATATTCAAAGGCTTGGCCATTGCCAAAAAGAGAGAGCTGGGAAAGCGTTGCTACTGGCAAAATCTTCCTGGCTACGTCAAAGGCCTTGGCCTTTAGAACAGCTTCTTTTTCTTCAGGGTACTTTCCTTTATAGTATTCGTAGGTTTTGGTATTTATTAAAGTATAGGTTTTAAAAAGATTGTCCATTACCTCTTTGTATTCTTCTGCCAATCCAAGCTTTTCCAAAGTCGGGTCAGTATAGTATAAATATTGCCCGTTAATCTTTGCCGAATAATCAACATAGCGGGTAGACTTCTCAATCGGGGCTATGCCCAAGCGCATATCCTCAATATGCTTTATCGCCAGCTGAGAGATGTTGGAGTAAATAAGGTGGGTGCCGGCCATCTGAGCAATAGAGTCGTCGCCAAACTGAGCTAACCACTTGATATAGAATTCGCGGCCCTTTGGATTGGAGAAGATCAGCTCCAAGGGGTATTTTTGTAAAAACTCAATCAGGGCGTTCAAAGATTTCCCATATTCGGTTTGTTCGGCCAAAAACGGCTTTATGAATTCATTAAGAAATATTACCCTTAGGTCTTCTTTTGCTCGGCTGGTCCTAGCACAAAGAGCGCCGATTACTTCCGGCGGCAAAAAGGTAACAGCAAAAACAGACCTGTCTAGATTTGTAAAAAACGGCTTGATAAAAGATTCTTCCTGGTCAGTTAAGGGTAACTTTTCAAAAACTGGAGCGAATTTTTCTAGTTCCATGAATTTTACAAAATCTTTTTAATTATTCCCCAGATTTTTCGATGAATGACATCGGGATGCAATATATTATTGCCATCAAGGCATTCAATAATCTTAAATTCTTCTGGAAATTGTCTAGCGGCTTCCAAATAAGACCTTAAAGCGTTAGCCAGATGTTTTTTATCTTTTTCGTGAATGTCTCTTTTCTTACTCCCAAGATACGCCCTTCTTTTCTTTAATTTTTCCTTATCGGTTATTCGATGAGCCAGTCTTAAAGAAAATTCTGGAGAGGTTTTTAAAATGAACGTAAAATCCGGCCTGGGAATGCCAAAGATTTTATATTCTAGATTATAGAGCCATTTTGAATATTCTTTCCTTTCTTTCTTGTCGCTTATCTTCCCGCCTTGATGCCCGATATTCGAAATTAAGTACCTGTCAGAAACAACAATCTTTCCCTCTCTCAGCCATTTTTTTATTTTAAAACTAGCATCATATCTATCACAGGCATAAAAAATAGAGGCTCGGTAAGGACCTACCTCTTCAGAACTGCCATATTCACCATTTAAATACTCTTCAATGAGTCCGGCGGACTTTGTGCCGTACTGGGGGAAATCTATTCTTTCGACCCTGTACCCATTTTCTTTCAGATGATCGGCTAATAAATTATGTTGGGTGGACTTACCCGAACCGTCCAGTCCCTCTAGAACAATAAACTTTCCTTTATTTCTGTTTGTTTCCATCTTTATTGAGGTTTACATTTTGGTCTTTTCCATACTGGTGCTTATCATCCAAAATGTCTTTTTCCTTCCATTCATTTATCCAATCCTCAACTGAGGAACTCATAAGGCTGCCGTCCTTCATCGCCGAAACAACTTTACCCAAGCCGGCATTTATAACCATCTTTTTGCAGATATAGCAAGGAATACTGTCTACTTTCTCCCCTTTGGTATTCTCTTCGTAGATATACATTGTTCCGCCAAGCAAGCTTACTCCAGCCCTGGCAGCATTAATGACAGCGTTAGCTTCAGTATGAATGCTGCGGCACATTTCATACTGTTGGCCATGGGGGATCTTCAGTTCATCGCGAAGACAATAACCCCTTTCTAGGCAATCTTTTGTCTTCCTGGGCGCACCAATATAGCCAGTAGCAATAATCTGATCGTCTTTGACGATTATCGTTCCGCCAAGCAGTCTATGGCAGGTAGAACGCTTGGCAACTTCCTTGGCAATGCCCATATAATACTCGTCTTTTGTTGGTCTCATACTTATTCTATAATTTCTATTCCCATGTTCTTAGCTGTTCCGGCTATAATCTTCATCGCCTGTTCCACGTCATCTGTATTTAAATCCGGCATCTTTTTCTGAGCGATTTCTTTTAGCTGAGCTTTGGTTATTTTACCCACCTTTGTTTTATTCGGTTCGCCTGATCCTTTTTCAATGCCAGCTGCTTTTTTCAGCAAATCAGAAGCAGGCGGTTGTTTTAAAACCAAGGAAAAAGTCCGGTCTTCATAAACCGTCACTTCCACCGGGACAATAAAGCCCACCATCTCTTTGGTTATATCATTGAATTTCTGACAGAACTCAGAAATGCTTATTCCGTGCGGAGCCAAAGAAGGGCCGACTGGCGGCGCTGGCGTAGCTTTAGTCGCCTGAATCTGTAATTTTACAACTGACTTTATCTTTTTTGCCATCTTTTTTATAGCTTCTTAATTTGTAATGAATCTAGCTCAACGGGAGTATCGCGGCCAAAGATATTAACGAAAACCTTGATCTTTCCTTTTTCTTCATCTACTTCAGATACCCGACCGTCAAAGTCTTTAAACGGACCGTCAACGATTTTTATCGTATCCCCTACTTTAGCCTCAATCTTGTACTGCGGCGTTTCAACGCCCATTCTCTTTTTCAAAATCTCAATTTCTTCGTTGGAAATCGGAACTGGAGTGGTACCTACTCCGACGAAACCAGTCACGTTCGGAGTGTTTCTTACCACATACCAAGAATCATCGGTAACAACCATCTCTACTAAAACGTACCCCGGATAAATCTTTTCTTCGACTGTTTTTCGCTTTCCGTCTTTTATCTTAATCTTTTTCTCTTTCGGCACCAGCACATTAAAGATTTTATCATCCATACCCAAAGACTCTACCCTTTGCTTCAGGTTTTTAGCCACGGCATCTTCATAACCAGAATAAGTGTGAATAACGTACCAGTTTTTCTGTTGCGGCAAACGCTGTTTTGGCATAGTGTTTTTACGGGATAAAGCGGTCTACTATAAATCTGTCTAGCAGTGTTTGAAGAATATAATCTAAGCCGCCTAAAAAAGCAGCGACAACCAAAGAAGCCCCTACGACAATAAGGGTGTATTTTATAGTCTCCCTTCGCGTCGGCCAGTTTACTTTCTTAAGCTCCAGCCTGACTTCTTTCAAAAAGGAAACCAATTTATTGGGAAAATTAGCGATATTCATAAATTTCAGGGTTTTTAAAATGGCCTCTTCCGGCCATCTAACTTGATAATAGCCGGAATCAACAGAAGTGTCAACTCTTAAATATCCAGGTTCTTTACTTTCTTGGCATAGGTTTGGATGAACTTTTTCCTGGGCATAACTTCATCTCCCATCAGCACATCAAAAATCTTGTCTGCCTCTTTGGTATCATTGGCGCTCACCTGCAGCAAAATTCTGTTCTGGGGATCCATTGTTGTTTCCCACAACTGCCCAGGGTTCATTTCTCCCAAACCCTTGTAGCGCTGGATAGAGGGATTAACCATTTTTTCTTTTTTAAAGCTCTCCAAGATACCCTTTTGCTGTTCCTCGGTATAAGCGTAATCTATCCTTTTTCCTGACTGAACGCGGAAAAGAGGCGGCTGAGCGATATAGAGATGCCCTTTTTCTATAATCGGCTTAAAATAACGGTAAAACAGCGTTAAGAGCAGGGTTCTGATATGAGAACCATCCACGTCAGCATCAAGAGTCAAAATGATCTTATGATAGCGCAGTTTTTCAATGTTAAAATCTTCGCCAATAGCCGTGCCCAAGGCAATAACCAAAGCTCTCACTTCTTTAGACTCTAACATCTTATCTAATCTCGCCCTCTCAACGTTTAAGATTTTTCCTCTTAAGGGCAGGATTGCCTGAAACCTTCTGTCTCTGGCCAACTTACAACTGCCTCCGGCAGATTCTCCTTCTACTATGAAAATCTCTGAATCAGCCGGGTCTCTTGAGGAACAATCAGCTAACTTGCCCGGCAAGGCCAACCCCTCTAAAACCCCTTTTCTCAAGACTGTATCTCTAGCCGCTCTGGCAGCTTTTCTGGCCTTGGAAGAAAGCAAGCACTTATCAATAATCGCTCTAGCATCAGAAGGATTTCTCTCTAGAAAATCAGCTAGGGCTTCAGAAACTGCTTGATCAACCGCTGCCTTTGCCTCTACGTTTCCCAACCTGGCCTTGGTTTGGCCTTCAAACTGCGGTTCTCGTATTTTTATCGATACTACTCCGGTGAATCCCTCTCTTATGTCCTCTCCTGACAAGTTCTCTTCCTTTTCTTTTATCAGCTCGTTTCTTCTGGCATAATCATTAAGCGTTCTCGTCAAGGCGCTTCTCAACCCGGTCAAATGAGTGCCACCCTCCCCAGTGTTAATATTATTAGCAAAGCTCTCTTCGTAGCATTCAAACTCTTCGGTATATTGGAAGGACGCCTCAACGGCAATACCATTCTTTTCTCCTAAGCAATAAAAAACATTGGGGTGGCGGACAGCATTCCCCCCTACCAAATATTTAACATAAGATGCCAAGCCGCCTTCGAAATAAAAAGCATAGCTTTTTTTATTTTTGCTGTCTCTCTCGTCACGAATAGTGATTCTCACCCCTTTTGTCAAATAGGCTTGCTGGCGCAAATGATTCAGAATCTTTTTAATATCAAACTTTATCTCGCCAAAAATTGCAGAATCCGGGGTAAAGGCTATGGTTGTCCCCACTTGGCGGCAAGAACCAATTTTCTTTACCTTGGCCCTGGCTTTGCCTTTAGAATATTCCTGGAAGTATCTTGCGCCGTCTCGGCAAACTTCAGCTGACATATAGGTAGATAAGGCGCAAACAACCGAAATACCGACGCCGTGCAAGCCGCCTGATACCTTATATGCCTCTCCGCCAAACTTCCCGCCAGCATGAAGCGTTGTTATAATAGTCTCCAAAGCTGACTTCTTTGTTTGTTTGTGAGTATCAACTGGAATGCCGCGGCCGTCGTCAGCCACCACTATTTTATTTTCCGGTAAAAGTGCTAATTCGATGTTCTTGCAGTACCCGGCCATTGCTTCATCCAAGCTATTATCCACACACTCCCAAATCAAATGATGCAAACCATCTGGTCCGGTAGAACCGATGTACATTGCCGGCCTCTTTCTCACCGGCTCCAAACCCTCAAGAACGTAAATATCCTTGGCTGTATATGATTCTTGCTTTAGTTTTTCTTTTTTCTCCACCATGGTTTTTAGTTAGCGTAAAATAGCTTTTAAGTCTTGTTTTGTTTTTTCCCTTATTTCCTCCTGAATCTTGTTTATATCCTTGTTAGCCAAGGTTCTTTCAGGAGACCGGTAAACTATGCGGAAGGTATAGCTTTTCTTGTCTTTGCCAAATTTCTCCTCATCCTCATAGCTGTCTATGAGCTTCACTTCCTCAATCAGATTATCGGCAAAGTCCCTGACAATCTCGTAATAATTATTCAGATTGATGTCTTTATCTATCACAAAGGAAATATCTCTTGAGGTTGCAGGATACTTGCTCACTTCTTTATACTGGCTGTTGATATCCTTGAACTGGCTGGTAATCCTCGAGTCGTCAGACCACAGCACCCTTATATCCTTAATCCCCATTTTTATCATTGCCAATCTATCGCCGAACCCAAACGCCCAGCCGTTGTAAACTTCCGGATCCAGACCAAAGTTTCTCAAACATTGCGGATGGACCAAGCCGGCTCCGTTTACCTCCATCCAGCCGTCATTAAACTTAATATTCATTTCCAGGCTTTCAACGGTGTAAGGGAATTCATCCGGAACAAATTTCCATTCAATGTCAGGACCAAAGATCCCTTTTGCTAGCTCAACCTGCACATTTTTTAAATCTTCCTGCGTAATGATCTTTTTTGGTTTTTTGCAGATTAACAAACCATCGATTTGGTGAAAAGCGGGATAGTGATTCCTATCAATTTCATCTTTTCTGAAAACAATTCCCGGGGCCAACGCTCTTATTTCGCCTTCTCTGTCCAACTTTTCTAAAACTTCTTTATCTTTTAGATAAAAGGACCAAAAAGCTGTTGTGTGCGTACGCAAAATATGACTATCGTCTAAATAATACGTGTCTGTTTCTCTTCTGGCAGGATGGTCTTTGGACATATTCAAAAGATCAAAACACTGCTCAATAGTTACGATTCTGGGGAAATCAACCAAATCAAAATCCTCAAACATCGGCAGGTTTATTATCTGATCAAACAGAATCTTTACAGGAGAATTTTCCTTCTTTGTCAGGTCAGTAAGCTTTAACAATCTCTTGATTCTTTCCGCTTTAATATCACTTCTTTTTTCCAGCTCTCCAATAAGGGCCTTTTCCTTAGAATTGTCTATAATAATGTTTTTCCGCATTCTTCTATTTTACCTTAAAATAAAGCAAAAATCAACTGTGGAAATCCTTATTTTCTGCAACAAAAATGCCTCTTTGAAAGGGGGCATTTTCTCTAGCTTCCCAGGGTAGTAATCGGCCAAGATTGAGTGATATAAAATTTTCCTTTTTCTAGGGCCCATTCAAGGATAGCACATATTAAAAACAGCCGGGCCCTCGGCAACCCAGAAGTCAGATTTCTTAATATATCTGATTAAGTCTCTTTTCGTCATATATTTAATAGTAAAATAAAATGGCGGAAAGTCAAAAGAAAAAGCCGCCTACCTATTAGGTGGGCGGCGTTGTTTATTAAGCTGTGTGGCCGGTCAGTTGGCCCCAGTTGGACTTGGGACGAACTCGTTTAGAACCAGCCTTGCAGAGCGGACATTCCTCGGGCGGGACTGCCCAGACTTCCATTTCCACGAGAGACGCCACCTGGACATCCGGGTAGTGAGCCGGAAGTTTCGGCGGCCGATGAACGATCGTGGCGACGATCGGCATAAACAGCACGGGCTGTTCTTGGTGCGAAGCCTGGCAGATCGCGCGCCTTACCTCTTGGAAAGTACCGCTGGTAGTGATCAGTTCTTCTACCTGGAGGACAGATTGTCCTTTAGGAATAGAGAATCTTTCCGGCCAAAGCATCCTTTTCTTCTTTAGATCTTCGTGGTCTTTTTCAGCAAAACCGTGAACCGCCCTCATGAGCCTGGCGACCTCGTATGAAAAAGTGATGGCAGCGTAAGGAGAGCCAACAACCCAGCCAACCTGGCTGAAACCGCTCCAACCATGATCTTTGGCGGCGCAACCAGCACGAAGCTTCTTCACCAGCTGCTGAGCCATGATCGCAGTCAAGGTCGGATAACACAAGACCTTGGAAAGGTTGACATAGGCGTTACTGCAAGCTCCGCCTGCCAGTTCGGCATGAGGCCGACTCGGATCGCCGTCATGACGCCAAAAAGCGTCGCAAGAATCAAACCAGTGAATGAATGTTTCCTCCGGGATGTCGGAATCGACAAAATCCCTTGGATCTAAACGAAACGGGTTGAAGCCGATACTCATGGTCTCCTCCTTTTCTTAGTCATCTGCTACGGCATCGCCTTAAGCGGCGAGCGCTTTTTGGATTTCATCGGCGATTCTCTTCGCCGCTTCCACTGGACCGCCAATTTCCGTTGGCGGCTTGGTGATCGGTCTGCCGATTACCAAATAGTCAGCGCCGGCTCTAATGGCTTCGCCAGGCGTCATCACGCGCTTCTGGTCGCCAACTGCAGCCCACTTGGGCCTGACTCCAGGGGTTACCTTCAAAAGACTGTCAAAGAAAGTAGCGCCGGAAAGCTCTGCCAGCTCCCTTGGAGAACAAATGATACCGTCGGCACCAGCCTCCGATAGCATTCTGGCAAAGTGAAGAACCTTGTTATCGGCTTTATCGCCGAAGATTGAAACACACTCATCGGTGCCATCGGCTAACTTAC
>CAYYDH010000007.1:0-19377 GCA_964470615.1 uncultured Candidatus Saccharibacteria bacterium | reverse complement strand
AAAAAAGAAAGCAGGGTCAGTTGAACTAAACCGCCTAAAGAAACACCAAACGGCAGCCCCACCACTTCAATATTCTTTATATCTTCCAGCTTAAGAAGCTTTGCTACGAAATCATGGAAAGGGTTTGCAAAACCCAGCAGAAAAACAAACAAGATGCAGAAGATTATAGTAACCACTACGGAGATTAGACCGATAATAACCGGGGTCTTGGTGTCTTGAAAGGCAAAAAAGGCCCTTACTAAAAGGTGGATTAAGCTCTCAGATAATATGCCGACACAAAAAACTCCTAGGCAGGCGGCAGTGAGCCGGGTTGCTTGCCAGTCAAACTGACCAGTCCCAAGAATCACCCTGACAATCTGGGCGCGGAAGATAAAAAAGAAAACGCAAGAAGGAACTATAAAGAAAAGTATCTGGCGCAGAGACAAAGCAAGCTGGTCTACAAACTCTTCTTTCCGGCCATTGATTAAATGCCGTGAAAAAACCGGAAAGGCAGAAACAGCAAAAGAAAGCCCGATTATGCCAACCGGGAAATATCGAATGTTATTTGAGAAATTGAAAACGCTGATGCTACCAACAGCTAAAGCCGAGGCTAAGGCAGTTATTATGATTAGGGTTATTTGGCCAGCTGCTGTGCCGATAATCCGAGGAATAGCCAGTTTGAAAATCTTGAGAAGCCCGGAGTGGAAAAAATCCAGAATAAATTTAAACTTGAAACCTGAGCTGATGGCTGCTGGCACTTGTATCAAGACGTGCATTACAGCTCCAAGAATAACGCCAAAGGCCAACCCGTAAACTCCGAAAATTGGCACGAAGAATAAAATACCGAAGATAATACCGAGATTGTATAAAATCGGGGTTAAGGCATAAGCAAGAAAGCGGTTAAAATACTGCAGGACACCAGAAAAGATGCTAGACAAACCAAGAAGAATCGGACTCAAAAACATCAGGCGCGTTAGAGTAATAGTAAGAGATTTATCTGCTGCTGAAAAACCAGGCACCACAAACTTTATTATAAACGGAGTAAAAATAGCCAGGATTCCGCAAAGAACGACCAGCAAAATCAGAAAACAATTCAGAATATTATTAGTAAACTCCAGGGCGCTAGACGACCACTCCCCCTCTTTCTGTTCTGAATCATCCTGTTTTTGAAAATAGCCGGAAAAAACCGGCAGAAAAGCAGCTGTTATGCCACCAGCAATCAAAACGCCGTAAACAAAATCAGGGATTCTAAAGGCAGCAAAATAAATATCCAATTGTTCCCCGGCCCCAAATTGGCCCGCTAAAAGACGATCTCTCAGCAAACCCAACAGCCGGCTGATCAGGCTGGAAAGAGCCAAGAGAAAAGCGGCGAAAGTAATGGTTTTTGTCTGATGCTTAAACATAACTAATCTTAAATTGTAGTATTTTTACCTAATTTTTACAATCAACGTTGACAAAGGTCTTAAACTTGGTACAATAAATGCGTCCTAGCAAACTGGGCGATCGCCTGAGCATACCAAATATGCCTGGGAGGAAAGTCCGAACACTCTCCCGTTAAAAGCGGGATAAAAAGGTAAAGGGTAACACCCTTCGGTCGCAAGACTAGAGGTGCGAACAGAAACGGCCAGGCGCGAAAGCGCAAGGACGTCCCGTATTATGCGGGACGAATCCCGCAGTAATGCGGGGCTGAAACGGCTAAATCCTTATCGGGTGCAAGAACAAATCAAAAGTTCGAGGGGACATCTTGAACTTTTGGAAAAGTAGTTCGCAAGATCTTGCAAGTAATTGCAAGACCAGATAGATGATCGCATTGAACAGAATTCGGCTTACGGGTTTGCTAGGACACCAAATTGAGGGTGGCGAACGCCACGCTCTTTTTGTTTCCAGTTTCGAATAGCCGTTTTCATTTGTTTGGCAGATTTGAAGAGTCCAGGAAGCCCCTGAATCTACGGCTAATTTTTATTTATTGACATTTTTTAAACATAGGGTAAACTTAGGATTGTCGAGTCAGTGTAGGTCTTTGACCGAACAACGAGGCGTGGCATGACGCCTACAAGAGCCCTAAAAAGCTCAGAGACTGACTCCCCCTAAAGCCAGCTGTCTAAGACACTGGCTTTTTTCTTTTCCGCATTATTCAAACTAAAAGAGAAAAGATTAAGCAGTTCTTTGAATTCGCTACCCTTACCTTTGCGTAAGGACACCAAAACGAACATTCCGAACAGGATGTTCTTTTTGTTTTCCAGCCAGTTTTGACAGCTAATACGGCAGGAGTAATATAAAGTAATGGTTCTTTCAAGAGAGGGTTCCATGGAAAAAAAAGAGCTGAAAGACAACGGACTAAGAAAAAAACTTATGTTCCTGGTCGTTATCTTTTGGATTATTTTCTGTGTTCTCTTTGCTGCCACTCCCTTCTCTTACTAAAAAAGCCCAATAACTCTTTGGGCTTTTTTTATCCAATCAGCTATTTTGATTCTAAAACAACTTCTGGGCCAAACCCTGATTATCCAAAGCTTCGTTCACCAGCCGGTCAGCCTCCTTGTTCTTTTCGCGCGGTATTACCTTGAACCTCACAGACTGAAAATCAAATTTCAGATTCCATACTTCCAAAAACAACGGCTGGATTTTTTCGTCCAAAACTTTGTACTCTCCGTTTAACTGCTTTACCAGCAATTCTGAATCGCTTCTTATTTGGACTTCTGTTTTTTCTGCTAGTTTTTTACCAAAAAGAGCCTTGAACTTTTTAAGCGCCCGGATAACGGCATTGTATTCTGCTTCGTTATTGGTAAGGTTGTCTCCTAAATACTCACCGTACTTTTTGATTATTTGCTCTTTCTCGTTGCAAAAAACAACCCCGATTGATGCTAAACCAGGATTTCCCCTTGAACCGCCATCAGTATAAATAATGATTTTTTTCATGTTATTTTTTACTATAATAATCAATTAAGCAGTTTTTGAACTCTTCTAAGTTCTCGTTTTTGACTCGGAAACCAGCTGCCTGCGGATGGCCCCCATAGGTTTCTAAAAGCTTTGGACAGGTTTTCATAGCCTCAACAACATTAAAACCCGAAGGGGCTCTAATGCCGCCCTGGCTTTCTTTTTCTCCTTTTTTGTACAAAAAAGCTGGCTTTTGGTATTTTTTGACTGCCAAAGACGCTACTATGCCCAGCAATACTACTTCCCAGCTGGCATCTCCTTCAAAAATAATCGGGCCTCTTTGCGAAAACGACACTTTTTTATCCAATCCTTCCAGCATTTCATTTATTATCTCCCTCTTCTTGATATTCTTTTCCAACAATCTTTCAGCCAAAGACTTTGCTTCAACAACATCTGAAGAAGTCAAAAGGCGGTAGGCGGCTGGCATTCCTTCTTCTATGTCGCGAATGTTCAAAAGCGAATTTATTTTATAAACTTGTTCCATAAATTCCAGGTTTTTGAAAGGAGCCAGATCAAACAAAGCCTGCAATCCTGGACGCCAGCTGGATTTTACATAGTTTAAACCCTCAGCAATCATTACAGCGTTATCATCGGTTTTCGGCATCATATCGGCAATGGTTGCCAAGGCAACCAGCTCTAAAAAGTTCTTCCGGATATTTTCGGCCAGCTTCTCTCCCAAAAGCGCTTCAGCCAACTTGAAAACCAGACCCGTAGCGGAAAACTGCTTAAAAGGATATTTGTCTCCTTTTTGTTTGGGATCAACTATAATGCTTGCCTCGGGCAAACCATCCAGCACTTCGTGATGGTCAATAATAACCACTTCTAAGCCAATTTTCTTTGCCAGCTTCACCTCCTTGAGATTGCCTATCCCGCAGTCAAGAGAAACAAAGAGGGCGGGCGCATGCTGTTTCAGGTTTTCCAACGCCTTTTCGTTTATACCATACCCCTCTTTTTCTCGATCTGGGAAATAAACTATCAAACTTCCTCCGCCGAGGTTTTTAATGCTCTCTTTTAATATAATCACAGCTGATACTCCGTCCAAATCTGCGTCGCCGAAGACTATTATTCTTTCTTTGTTTTTAACGGCCTTAACGATTCTTTTAGCCGCTTTTTTCAAGTTTTTTATCTCAGCCATCTTTTTATCCTTCCAGCGCCCTTAAGCCGGGTAATTCTTCCTCGCTCAAAAAAGAAAGCATTGCCCCCCCGCCAGTAGAAACATGGTCAAACTTATCAAACAAGCCAAACTTCATCACAGCTGAAACCGTATCTCCTCCCCCTATTACCTTATATGCTTCTCTATTCTCAGTAATTTTTTCTGCTAATTCTCTGGTGCCTTTTTCAAACAAAGGATTTTCAAAAAAACCCATGGGGCCAGACCAAACGATCATTCGAGCGCCTTCGACTATTTGGCAAAATTCTTTCAATGTTTCGGGCCCAATATCCAGCAATAGCTCGTCTTTCCCAGCTTTTTCTATTTCTATTGAACGGATATAACTTTCGCCCTTTGTGTCTAAAGAAGCCATGGCATCAATTGGCAAATGAATTTTCGGCGATTTAAAATCAATACTTTGGATTTCTTTAATAATGTTTTGTTCCGGACAAACCCGGTCTTTGCATACGCCAGAAACTATTAATAAAGTGTTGGCCAATCTCCCGCCAAGCAAAACTCGGTCAGCTTTTTCAACAAAACTTTTAATCACCATCATCTTGGTAGAAACCTTGGCACCTCCGATTATCGCTACTAACGGCCTTTCCGGGTTTTTCATAACCCTGGAAAGCACTTTTATCTCCTTCTCGAGTAGAAGGCCGATTCCAGAAGGCAAATACTTTGTTATCCCTACTACCGAAGCGTGCTTACGATGGCAAACCCCAAAAGCATCATTAATGTAGAAATCAGCTAGTTTTGCCAGTTTTTTTGCAAAATCCAGGTCGTTTTCCTGCTCGCCTTTATGAAACCTCAGGTTCTCTAAAAGCAATATTTCGCCTGGCTCCATCTCTTGGGTTTGTTTCTCAATATCCACTCCTACGCAGTCTGATGCTTTTTTTACCGGCATATCAAGCAGTTCAGCAAGCTTTTCCTGAACTGGAGTCAACTTTAATTCGTCAACAACCCTGCCTTCAGGCTCTCCCAGATGGCTCATTAATATCACCTTAGCGTTGTTTTTAACCAGATATTCTATTGTCGGCAAGGTTTGCTTTATTCTAAAAACATCCTCAACCTTTCCCCCATTAATAGGAACATTAAAATCACACCGCACCAAGACTCTTTTATTGGCAAAATCAAAGTCTTTAAGGGTTTTTGTCGCCTTGCTGGCCATCGTTTTTAAATTTGTTTAAAGCTTCCTTCAAGGTGCTTTTAAGGTCGGCTAAATCGACTGCTTTGCGCTTCTTTCTCAATGGATCTTCAGCTGGCGCGGCTTTTTTAGATCTGCCAAAAGAAACAAAAGAATCATCGGTCGCTTCATCCAAAGAAAATGGCGGAGCAGTAGGCTTGACGAACGAAGCGCTATTGGACTCGCCGACGGTCTTCTTTTCCGGCGACTCTTTAATCTTCTTCAAACAAGACTTGCAATAAACTGGTCTGGTGCCGTCTGGCTGAAACACCACTTTGGTTGATTTCCCGCATTCAGCACAGGTGGCATCGTAAAGCGCCTGCTTCTTCGCGGAAATCGGCATGCTCGCAGGCAATTCGTCCAAGCCCAGCCACTTTACGATCTTGTCTTCGACGATTTTTCTAGAAGCGCCGTATCTTTCGCGAGAAACATTAATGATCTTTTCTTTGCACGGAGCTTCAGGATTCACAAATGGTTTTAGCGTTCTAGCAGAAAACGGCCGACCAGCTACCCCATCAATCATTAGTTTTAAATAAATATTGTATTTAGTTAAGTTTACCAGGTCTAGGGCGGTAAACTCCGGGTTAAGCTCTTTTTCTAAAAATTCGGCATCTTCGGCTCCGACCCGAAAAGAAATCAATGTACCAACGTTCCCAAAAACAGCGTCGCGCACCTCTTCTTCCATCTGAGCGATATATTGGTGAGCCAGAATCAAGGCCAGCCGGTATTTCCTGGCTTCAGACAAAATGGAGGCAAAAGATTCAGTAGCAAAGTTTTGGAATTCGTCAACGTATAGATAAAAATCTTTTCTCTGCTTCTCCGGGATATCAACACGCGACATCGCGGCCAACTGCATTTTTGTTATCAAAAGAGCTCCTAAAAGAGTGGAGTTGTCTTCGCCAATCCGACCCTTGGAAAGATTCATTATCAAAATCTTTCCTTCGTCCATTATTTTCCTCATATCAATAGCCGAATCTACCTGACCGATAATATTACGGATAAGAGGAGCGGAAATAAACTGACCGACCTTATTTTGAATGGCTGCTGTGGCCTCTACTTCGTAGTTTTGGCTGTAACGGGAAAATTCGTTTATCCAAAAAGCCTTTACAACCGGGTCAGTGATTTTTTCCACTACTTTTTTACGGAACTCAGCGTCTGACAACATACGGTTAACCCCAAGAAGCGTAGACCCAGGGTATTCAAGCAAAGACAAAATAGTATTGTTTAAGATATATTCCATGCGGGCCGACCAAACATCGGGCCAGATTTTCTTAAAAACTCCCATCAAGCCGCCGGCCACCAAATGCCGGTGGGCTAAGTCAACCTTTTCCATTACGTTAAAAGCAATGGGATAATCCAAGTCAGCCGGGTTGAAATAAACGACGTCGTTTATCCGGTTGGAAGGAATAAAATCCAGCAACTCTTCGGCTGCTTCGCCATGGGGGTCGACAAATCCAACCCCCTTGCCATTCTGAATATCCTGAATAGCCATATTTTGAATCATGGCGGTTTTACCCATGCCGGTTTTCCCGATAACATAAAGATGCCGACGCCTATCGTCGGTTCTAATACCGAATTTCTTTTCGGTGTTGCGGAAGGTTGTTTCAGCAAAAAAGCTTATTTCTCCGTTCGCCATAATACTCCATTATAGCTTAAACAGCACATCTATTCCATCGGCAAACCAGGAGGAGCTTCGCCTTTCTTTGATTCGATGCGAGAGAAAGTTGGAGCTGGAGCTGTAGTTCTACCTGGAAAATGAAACAAAGTGGCTACTTCTTCGGTGTTCAAGACAAAAGTTCCGCCTGGCTTAGGAAACAGCGGCGGGAATCTTTTGGCATAGTGCAAGAATAAGCTTCTTTTTCTAACAAATTCCCTCCTTTTATCTAAAAACCACAAGAATACTGTTTTAATTTTGGTTTGAGTAACCTTCCAGGGCTTCAACCCGCCGAGCTCTTCGTAAGAGATCTCTTTGTAAAAAGAAAAGGGAATTCTAGCCTTGCCTTTAAAGAATACATCTCTTTCGCCGAGGTAAATAAACCTGGCGGTGCAAGAAAAGCCGAATTTGTGGATTTTTTCTTCTATTGCCACAACTAGATCTCTCTCTCCTGGCGTCATTCTCATTTCCGCAGGAATAACTTCTTCTTTTTTGGTAGGTTCTTTCGGCGGTTCTCCGCTTATCATCATATCAATCGCCTCTTTAATCAAAGGGGCTCTTCCCGGGGTCTTTTCAGACCTTTTAGCAATTTCGTTGATAAGCTCTTCTCCCTCCTTTACCCAAGGAACCTCTGTTCTTATGGGTTTAGCAATAACTTGAACCCAGAGCTGCTCCCCTGGTTTCAAACCAGCCATCCCTTCTATCAAATTAGCCAAGGGGTCAATTCTTTTTTCCTCAAGGGCCTCTTTTTCTGTCTCAAAAAGCTTGTAAGTTTTAATAGGGTAAGGATTAGGCTTAGTAGCAGTCATATCAAAACCAAAAAGATCCCAGCCTTTATTGGGAATATCTTGAGGAACTTTTTTAGTATAGTCTTCAGCTTCAGTAATCTCTACTTCGGGATACTGAGAATAGACGTTAGCTTCCAAAACAGCCCGAAAAGAGGCAGGCGTACGCATAAAAAAATGTACCTCTCCGCCGATACTGACTATCTCCAAGCTAACGCTTAACTGAAACTGGCCTTCTATCCATTTTTCTCTCCAAACAACAACATCGTGAAGCGAATGAATTCCAGCAAAAACCTGCTCCATCGCCCGGATAGGTTTTAACACTTCTTTGGGTATTTTTATCTCAAGCAAAACTTGTTTCTGAGTAGGCGCCCAGAGCTCCTGCCTCCACCATAGCCACAAAAAAAGCAGGCGCCGCCATAAAATAAAAGGCAGCGGCACCCACCACCAGGCCTTAATTATTTGCCAGATAAAGCTTAAGTATGGAACGAGGTTTTTAAAAAAACCGTTCAAAAAGTCTAAAAATTCCACAGGCATTTGCCTTTTTAATTTGTATTAGGCTTCTTTTACCTGATACTTGCCGTCTTCGTCTCTCAAAAAATAGTTTTTATCGCGTAAATTCAGCGAAACAGTATTTCCTTTTACAAAGCGTTGCTCAAAAACCCTTTTGATAATGTCTTCCCTAGAAAGAGGCATTTTTGCTTCTTTCAACACGCTTAAAATAACATCCTTGACTACGCCTGGCTGATAGCCCCATTCTTTTAAAGCATAAAGGCCCCGACCTACCAAAACAAACCTTGAGTCTTTTATCAGCTCGTTATGAACGGTAGCAACGTGAACTTTTCTTTGGTTTCCCACTGGAAGCTTTTCGATACATAAGGCGACTTGGGCAAAATGGAGAGGCTTTCCTTCGTTTCTCAAAACTAAGTAAGCCTTGTCTTTTATCCCTCGCGGATTTATTTCAACCCAGTTTTTTAAACCAAACTGGCCTTGGTTATTGGTTTGAATTCTTTTAGAAATTTCTAAATAGGAGTTTAAAATATTCTTGCTAGCTTTTTTCCCCAAAATACCAAGCAACCCGTCTTTTGCTAAAGCAAAAAGCCTATCTAGAGTAATTGGCTTTTTCTCAACCTCAAATCTGTTTACCATCAAGCTAGCTACTTTTTTAGCTAAACCTGCAGCGTCGTCTCTTCTGGCCCAGAAAGCGTAGAAATCCTTATCTTCGCTTAGTCTTTTGAAACTGCTGTCTAGGGTCAAAAGAAAAGAAACCTGGTTTTGGAATTTCTCTCCGCCAAGATAAAAAAGTAAATTATCCTCTTTTTTTAAATCGCCAAAGGACTTCAAAGTATCGCCAAAATACTGGAAAACTTTTTGGTATTCTCCAGTCCTGGGACGAATCTTAGAAAAACCTTCTTCGGCGACTTGGCGAACCCTTTCCCTGGTTATGCTATAATCTACGCCAATCGCCTCTAGGGTTTTTCCTTCTCCGCCTTTTAAACCAAAACGTCCCTCAATAACATCAACGGTTCTTTGAGGAAGACCTTTTAATAGATTCTGGCAAATTTTCTTATAATCAAACTTCATATTTTTTAATCATTATGAGTTATTAACAGTTTATGATTAGGTTATACTATTTAACCATTTTTAGTATTCTTTGTCAATGGGAAAGCTATTTTACCGGATGCCTTAGTCTGTACCAGGAAACCAATAGGTGCGCGGAAAGAAAGAAGGAAGAATAAGTTCCGACGACCGTGCCCAAAATCAAAGCTAGAACAAAGTACTTTAAGGTTTCCCCTCCAAACACGTAAAGCGCCGTCAAGGTAAGCAAAACAGTCAAAGAGGTATTAATTTGACGAGCTAAGGTTTGGTTCAAGCTCCTATCGACAATTTCTTCAAAAGACTCCCCTCCTTTGAAAAGATTCTCCCGTATTCTGTCAAAAACAACAATAGTATTATTTATCGAATACCCAAGCACAGTCAACAAAGCAGCGATAACTGGTATAGATATCTCTACATTATAATATCTGCCGAGAACCGCAAAAACTCCCAAAGGAATTATAATATCGTGAGCTAAAGTAATAATGGTTGAAACTCCGTATTGCCATGACCTTAGGGGCCTTTGCACCCTCCTAAAAGCCAGGACGATATAGGCAAACATTGCAAAAAGAGCCACAACCGCAACTATCTTTGTTTTGCTCCTCAATTCCCTACCGATGGTCGGACCAATTGTTTCAAATCTTACTTCTTCTATTCTGCCCTCACCCTTCCCCAGCCTCGCCAAGATGTCTTCATGAATATTATCTGAGATGTCTTTCATCCTTAAAATAGCGCCCTTATCTCCTGCTGATTGGACCATAATCTGACCTAGATCAATGCCTTCAAGCGCCTTAACTATATCCTGGTTTAAGGGCCTATCTCCCAGATATTGAAGCTCTAATATCGAGCCGCCGGTAAAATCAATGCCAGGCTTCAACCCAAAAACAACAAGCACTGAAATGCTGGCTGCAAGCAAAATAGCAGAAAAGATGAAATAAACTATTCTAATTTTTGTGTATCTTATCATCATACTTTTAGTAAAGCCATCTCCATTTTTCTATTCTGGTGCCGACAAAAACCCGGAGTAAAGTTCTGGTGATAATAATGGCCGAAAACATGCTCAGCAAAATACCAATGCTTAAGGTTAAGGCAAACCCTTTGATAAAGCTGGTTCCAAAGGCAAACAGAATCGCCGCTACCAATAAAGTAGTGAAGTTTCCATCGCGAATAGCTGACCAGCTTCTTCTGAAGCCCTCTTCTAGAGAAACGCCAAAACCCTTTCCCAAAGCAAGCTCCTCTCGCATTCTGGAAAAAATCAAAACATTGGCGTCGACTGCCATGCCGATTGAAAGAATAAACCCGCCGATACCGGCTAAAGTTAAAGTTACTGACACCAGTTTGAAAATAGCCATAACTAGAGCGATATATATTGCCAGGGCCAAGGAAGCAAAAAGACCTGGCAAGCGGTAAAACGCTGTCATAAAGATAACTACTGCCAAAAACCCATAAATACCAGCGACCAAGCTTTTTTGCAAAGATACTGCGCCCAGGGTTGGCCCTATTGATTGCTGGGAAATCAATTCTATCGGCACAGGCAAGGCGCCAGCGTTTAAATTCCTCACTAGCTCTTTAGCTGAGACAAGAGTAAAACTACCTGTAATCTGGGCTCTGCCGCCAGTAATCTTCTCCTGGACAACCGGAGCTGAAAGCTGAACGTTGTCGATATAGATTGCTATCTGCTTGCCGACATTGTTGGCAGTCAGGTCTTCAAAAATCTTTGAACCCTCGTCGTTGAACTGAAGGGAAATCAAGGGTTTGGAAGTATTGGGGTCAAAGTTCAAGTCTGCTTTCTTAAGATATTTGCCGGTTAGATCGGTCGGTTTGAAATAAGGGTCTTCAAAAACCAATTGCCAATCTGGAACCTGCTGAATTTCTTCCAAGGTTGTCAAATTTTTATCCTCTATTTCTTTAATCTTATCAGCAATCCTCTGAATTTCTTCTTCTGTCCTCTGTTCTTTAAATTCCAAAAATGGGGTCTGGCCTATCATCTTAATGGCTTCGGCTGGATCCTTTATCCCAGCCAGTTCCACAATCAACCTGTAGTGACCAGCTGCTTCTTGAGTTTGGACTAAGGGTTCCTGAATGCCGAAGATATTTATCCTTCTTTCAATAATATCTCTTAAGCCTTGCATGGCAGAAGAATAGTCTTCCTCGCTGATAGTGGACAGATTAGCTTCGTATATTAAGTGAGTGCCTCCTTGCAAATCCAAGCCCAATTTAAAAGGCACGTCCCAAAAGTGAGGAACGTTCCAGCCGGTTCTGGCTTTAACAAAATCAACGCCGTAGTCAAAGTATTTCGGGTAGTCTAGATTAACAGCAAAAAAAGCCAAAACAATAATTAAAAGTAGCAACCAATAGACTCTTTTCTTTTTCATACAATTTAAGAGTATAACACAAAACAAAATCTTTGAGAAGAAGTAACAGCGTTTAAGCTAGTAATTCCAGTATCTTTAATTCTAGCTTTTCTGTCTGAGTATTATAAACAGCAAAGGTGGATTTCTGGTACTGACCAGCTGCTTCGCCCGGATTAACTATCCTGCAATCCCCTATTTTCTCTTCCCAGGGCCGATGAGTGTGACCGTAAAAAACTAAGTTATACTTTCCGCTGTTTGCCAGGTCTCTTGCTGGTTCAAGATAGTGGGCAAAAGCAATTTGCTTCTTATCTAAAACTACTTCGCCCTGCTTCTCAAATACTTTAATGTCAGGCAAAATTTCATAGTCTTCTTTAAACCCAAAATCAGCATTGCCCATCACAAGCAGAATTTTACCATCAAACTTACCAAATCCATCGCGCAAGGCAGCTGATCCAGCTACGTCTCCGCAATGAATAATAAAGCTTATTTTCTCCCTAGCTAACCAGTCTAGAATCCTTTTAATATTAGCCAAGTTACCGTGCGTGTCAGAAATTATCGCTATTTTCATAGTCTTATCTCTTTGCCCTTACCAACTAATTTTGCTTTTCCGTTCTTAACTAAAATGGCTTGATCATCGGTTAGTATTCTCACCGGATATTTTGAATTTTTAATACCTTCTATAACCACTTCTTTGTATTCTGGACTATAATGAGCCTTTATCAAAAATGGGACAAGGTTCATTGCTTTTAAGTTAGTTAACCCGACTATATTATCGTCTTCATGTGACCACCCAGCAACCTCGATAGTCGGGCAAGCGATATAACTTCCAGCGCTAACCCCAATATATATCATACCCTTGCTGATTAAGTCTTTAGCAACTTTATCAAAACCGCTTTCTCTCACATATTTTAATAAATAAAAAGTATTACCGCCTTGCACGTAAATTACATCCTTATCAGCTAATATCCTTTTTAAATCGCTCTCCTTCTTCTCTTTAATATCAATATCTTCTACTTGAAAACCGATCTCGGCCATTATCTTTTTTTCTTTGATAATATAATCGGGGTTCTTTTCCAAACGTGGATTCTTAGCGGTTGTAATATGGGCCAATTTTATTTGGTTCGCTGGTTTAGGAAGAATCTTTAAAATCTCTTCCTTAACGTTCATTCCGGCTGAAGTTAAAAGTATTGTTTCCATAGCACTTTTTAAACTTATTTCTTAGTTCGCAAATGTCTTAACCATAACTTCTTGAAAAGAGGCATAGTCAAAGTTGAGATCATAAATGCTACGGCGGGCACAATAGCATTGAGCCATGGTCTCGTTATTTTAATCGCCCATAAATATATCCCAACGGCCAAGTAAGTAAACGATGTTAGCAAAATTCGCCTCGTCCAGCTTGTTTCCCATGCTTTATCAGATTCTACTTTTTTGTTCCGTTCCTCAATCGCCTGTATTCGTTGCTCTAAATTTTCCATACTATTTCCCGCAACACCTTTTATACTTCTTCCCGCTACCGCAAGGACATAAGTCATTCCTGCCAACTTCTTTTTTAGCAGCTAAACCCTGGCTTGAAGCCTGTTTGATCTGGACTGGTTTTTGAGCTTGCGGACCAACCTTCATTATGGTGCCAGCAATATTGGCTTCAAAGGTATCCAACAGCTCTTGAAACATTCTGTGCCCTTCCTTTTTGTATTCTACTAAAGGATCCTGCTGACCATAGGCGCGCAAACGAACAGAATCACGAAGATACTCCATGTTCTCTAAGTGCTCCATCCAAAAATAGTCATAAACTCGCAGACAAACAAACTTCTCTGTTTGTCGCATACTCTCTAAGCCAATTTCTTTTTCTTTCTTCTCGTATTCTTCTTTAGCTAAACCGGCTCTTTCAATTATTTCCAGCATCAACGGTTTTAGCTCTCCTTTGTCTGATTTTTCCAAAATCTCCCGTCTTTTTTTATAAAACACTTCTCTGTGCCTGTTCATCACGTCATCGTATTCTAAAATATGCTTTCTTAAATCAAAGTTAAAACCCTCTATCTTTGACTGGGCCGACTCAATGGCTTTGGAAATAATACCAACTTCAATTGACTGGTCGTCAGACAAATTAAGCGTGCCCATCATTGACTTTATTCTATCTCCTCCAAAAATCCGCATCAGGTCGTCTTCCAAAGAAACATAGAACTGCGAAGAGCCGGAATCTCCTTGCCGGCCAGAACGACCTCTTAACTGATTATCTATGCGTCTTGCTTCATGTCTTTCTGTACCAATGACATGAAGACCGCCGGCCCGAAGGACTTTTTCTCGCTCAACAGGATCTGCTGGGTTGCCGCCTAAAATTATGTCTACGCCGCGCCCAGCCATATTAGTGGCAATAGTTACAGCTCCGAATCTTCCTGCCTGGGCTATAACAGCACCTTCTTGCTCGTGGTTTTTAGCATTTAATATCTTATGAGGGATACCTTCAACATCTAACATTTTTCCCAAATATTCGTTCTTTTCTATTGAAACCGTGCCGACTAAAACCGGCTGGCCTTTTTTATTCCTTTCCTTAATTTCTTTCACCACCGCCCCAAACTTCCCATCCACTGTTTTGTAAATTCTGTCTCTTAGGTCGTTTCTTATCATCGGCTTGTTGGTCGGTACGGTCACAGCATCCAGCTTATACACCTTGTCAAACTCTTCGGCTGATGTCATGGCGGTACCGGTCATACCAGCTAGCTTTTTGTACATCCTGAAGTAGTTCTGGAAAGTAATCGTAGCATAAGTCTTAGATTCGGCCTGCACTTTTACGCCTTCCTTGGCCTCTACGGCCTGATGAAGTCCACCCGACCATCGACGGCCCGGCATCAAACGACCCGTGAATTCATCAACAATAATAATCTGGCCGTCTTTTATCACGTATTCTTTGTCGCGCCTAAAGAAAGTCCGCGCCTTTAATGCCTCCTCTAACTGGTGAGTAACGGCAATATCATTTTTCAGCCAGGGATCGTTTCCTAAAGCCTGTACTATCTTGTTCTGCCCAGCGTCTGTAAAGGTGGCGGCCCGCATCTTTTCGTCAATGGTGAAGTCTTCCCCTTCTTTCAGGGTAGAAACAAGTTTAGCAAATTGATAATATCTTTCTGTCGATTCTTCAGCTTGTCCAGAAATTATTAAAGGAGTCCTAGCTTCGTCAATTAGAATGGAATCAACCTCATCAACAATAGCAAAATTGAATTCCCGTTGGACTCTATCTTTTAAATCATATACTAGATTATCTTTCAAATAATCGAATCCGTATTCGTTGTTCGTACCGTAAACAATATCAGCTGAATAGGCCTCTTTTCTAGAAACAGGCCTTAAATAGCTTTCTACAACCTTAAACCCGCCGAGTAAATCTCTCTCTTTGTCTTTCCCGCTATCTTCTGCCTGATACTTTGGGTCGTAAAGATGGGCTGCCTCGTGAACAATGCAAGCGACTGATAAGCCCAGAGCATCATAAATTTGTCCCATCCAAACCATGTCTCTTTTGGCCAAGTAGTCATTAACAGTAACAATATGGACGCCCTTGCCTCCAATGGCGTTTAAATAAGTCGACAAGGTGGCAACCAGGGTTTTTCCTTCGCCGGTTTTCATCTCAGCAATCTTGCCTTCGTGGAGAACAATGCCGCCGATCAATTGGACGTCAAAATGCCGCTGGCCCAGCGTTCTTTTAGCCGCTTCTCTGACTAAAGAAAAGGCCTCTGGGAGTAAATCATCCAAGGTCTCCCCTTTTCCCAGCCGTTCTTTAAATTCTACTGTTTTTTCTTTCAGCCCAACATCGGAAAGCTTCTGGAATTCTGGTTCAAGCAAATTTATCCCATTGATAATAGGATCAAGCTTCTTTATGTACTTTTCATTGGCATCGCCAAAAATCTTGCTGATAAGAGACATGGTGGATTAATTCTATACGAAAAACCCGCATTTTTCAATGCGGGCTCAGAACTAAATCGCTTAATTGATCTTCTCGCTTTTCTATCCAAGGTATTGAATTTCCTCTTCTAGAACCACGCCAAATTTGATTTTTACCCTTTGCTTTGCTAGCTTTATTAATTTCTTAACGTCGCTAGCTTTCGCTCCTCCCAGGTTCACGACAAAATTAGCGTGTTTCTTTGATATTTGTGCCCGTCCTATTTTTTTTCCCTTTAATCCGCACATTTCAACCAAATAAGCAGAAGGTATTCTTCCTTTCTTGTTAAAATCTATTAGCTCAGGAAACTTCTTAAAAAGCTTCTGGTTTTTGATTTCCGGAGTATAGTTCTTAAAAACGCAACCAGCCGAAGGAAAATCCAAGAGGTGGTTTTCTTTTCTATAATTTATGTATTCTTTTATCTTTTCTTGCATTTTTTTCTTATTCCCTTTCTCCAATTTTAAAACCACGGAAAGAATTACTAAATCCTTATCATGCTTAAAAATACTGTCTTTGCTAAAAAAAAGGCAATCCTTCTGGGAAAAGTTCTTAATCTTCAGGGATTTTAAGTCTAAGACCTTAACGCTTTTAACAATATCTCGCATTGAAAGCCAAAAAGCACCTGCGTTGCCGTAAATTGCCCCCCCAAGCGTTCCGGGAATTCCAGCTGCCCACTCTAAGCCAGAAAAACCATCTTTTGCTGCCGCCTTTACTGCCTCGGACAATTTGACACCGGCCCCAGCAATAACCCTAGAGTTTAAGATTTGAAGCCCAGAGCTTAGGTTATGTATGATTAAACCCTTGTATCCTCTATCAGAAACTAAAATATTGCTTCCTCCGCCAAGAATAGAAAATGGCAGCTTAAAATCCTTTGCTATTTTTATTACCTTAATTAAATCTTTTTCGGTTTTAGCTGAAAAAAAATAACGGGCGGGACCGCCGATTTTAAAAGTAGTGTATTCAGACAGGGCGATATTTTCTTTGATCCCTGGCAGTTTTTCTCTTATATCCATTGAATAATTCAAGAGCCGGAAGAGTTAACTCCAATACTAAGTCTTTAGTGAGTGCTACCTTCCGGCTCGTTTTTATTATACCAATATAGTAAAATCAAACAATAGGATTAGCAATTTTTTCCGAATAATCTCATGAAGAAACATCTGATAGAATCAAGTAGCGATTTAAAAAATCCTTTCTCAATTACGTGAATATCAAAAGTCATCTCACACTCTCGACCGACAAAAAACTCTGGTTCTTTTTGCCTAAGTTGCTCGTCGGACTCTGCTTCTTTCACCAAGTTTCCTTCTTTAACATACTTGCAACTTTCTTCGTCGCAAAAAGAAAAATCATAGGGCGTTAAATCGGCGCAGTTAAAAACAGGAGATCCGGAGTACTTTTCTACCTCAAATTTCTTACCTTCTGTCTCGCCCGTTAAATCGCAGTAGCTAATTTGTTTGTCTCCGGTATCAAAGCTATTCAATATCTTACAGCCATAACTGGGGCAGCTGGCTGAAAAAGAAAAAACGCCAGATCCCTCAATGTCATAACAGTTGATAGCAAAATCAACCGGTCGACTGTGGGGACTGTTATCTTGGTTAAAATAAATAAAAGCTCTGGTTGGTCTTATCACTTCTGCCAAAGTGAGGGCAGGAAAAACTAACAAGGCTACGGTAATTAAGATAAGGGTTTTTGTTTTCATAAGCAGCTTCATCTATTATAATTAAATCTTCTATAAAAAGCAAAAGACCCTGCTTAAGTAGGGTCTTTAGCCGACTTATTATAGAGTTTCCGTTTCGCAACGGGACACACTCACTATCTTGATATTAGCAGGATTACGAGAATTTGTCAATAGTTTATTGGCTTTTCAGCTGATTTATTTTTGCCCTGGTTTGAGGACCGACAATTCCCGTCCCCCTAGCAAGACCTATTGGGGCTAAAATATCTGCAGCATATCTTTCCTGGAACCTTATAACCGCCTGCTGGGTTAAGCTACCAAAAAATCCCGTTACTAGCCCTTCAGGATAAACATCAACCCCCTGAAGCTTCAGAAACTCCTGGAGGCATGAGACCTGGGAATCTCTCATTCCAAAAAAAAGATTAGAACTTATGGCAGAACAAGAAGCTTTTTTACTGCCTAAAATAGCATCTATTTGGGCTTGAATTTTAGCAATTTCTTTTTGCAAAAAATCAATTTGGGCAAGAAGCTGATTCTGAATTTCTGTTTCATCAACCGTATTGCCAGCCACTACTGTAAAAGTGAAAGGGTACGTCAGTTCAACTCCGTTAAACCCACTAGTTTTTGTTTGCAAGGAAGGAATGATTATCAAGGCTTTGTTTTCTGTGCCAAAATCCGCAACCTGAATCTCTCCCCTTTGGTCTTTATCAAGTACCAAGAATTGTATTTTAAAGTTTCCGTTTTTATCCTGAACCAAGCAGGGAACCTTGAAATTAAGACCGGCCAGCCCCTGGAATTCCAGCTTCAGGGTACTGTTTCCACCGATGAATCTTTGCCACTCTCCTGCCCAGTTTTTAGTAACATTGCTGACGGACAAAAAGCTTTTGCCCGACAACGGTAAAAAGTTAAGAACGGGCGCTACTTTAAGATTGGTAAGGTTTTCACTAAGATAGCAGTAACCCGAGCCTAACGAACAGTTATTTACAAACGCAGCTATTGTCCAGTCGGTGAATATCTGCGAGAAATCTTCTGTAAATCCGTTTTTACTTAAAGCTTGGTTTATCGCTGGAATTCCCACTAGTTTTGTCTGCAAGGAATCCGTTAAAATGCTGATCCCATAATGGTCAACTAGATATTGCGTAAAAATGTTTACAGAACCATAATCCCATTTTTTATTCTGCCATTCGGTAACAGAATCATTTGGTCTTTCTAGAAAATCTTGCACTCTCCGTTGCAAGTTGCTACCGGCATAATCTAAATCATAGCCAAGAAAGGTTATAGCATATTCGGCCCTGGCTTCGTTCATCCAAACCTCCTCAGAGACCCCAAAAATCCTATCTTTTTGGTTAAAGGTAATCAGATGGATAAACTCGTGGGCTAAAAAAGTTTTTAACCGAGAATTATCAATTTCAGCAATCGGCAGATAAAGCATTTCTTTTTCATTTGAATTCGGCATCTGAAGTTTCAAATATTCGTCTACTGACCGGAAATAGCCGCCGACATCCTGTTTCATGGAATGGAACAAAACGGTGATTCTTTCTTCGCCGTCAATGCCTGGCCTCCATTCTGAGCCAAAAGCTGAAGTCAGTTTAGGGTAAATGCTGCTTTCAAACTCTTGCGACAATAAGCCTAAATTGTTTAGAGTCTCGTCCTTTTTGTCGGAGTTCTGGAGATCCCACCAATTCTTTTCTATGTAAAAATAAATCTTAGCAGTGGTTTTAACCAATACTGTTGCTACCTCGCTTCGTCCACCTACATCGTAAGAAGAATCAACGTTAAAATTCAAAGACCCGCCATTGCTCACGGCCTGCGTTTTCAGTCCAAAAAAAAGCACGAAGACGACGGGAATGAAAAGAATAAGATTTTTTATGTTTTTTGCCATATTAAGAAATTCTATCCTTGTTTCATTTTAGCATAAAAATAATTTTTTAGGATCTTTGGTAGCTTGATACCACGCTTTGGAGAATTTCAATTATTTTATTATTTTCTAATCCCGCAGGCAGCCCCTTTAATTTCTCTAGTTCTTTCTCTAAAAATTCTGCGCTTATATCAGAAAGATTTGCCCTGAAAATCTTCTGATTTTGGGTAGCGATTGTTCCTTCTTCGGCAGTCAGGATTTCTTCAAAAAGCTTTTCTCCTGGTTTA
>CAYYDH010000006.1:0-19971 GCA_964470615.1 uncultured Candidatus Saccharibacteria bacterium | reverse complement strand
CATAAAGAGACGAAGAAATAAAGGACGGAAGCGTCCTTTTGGGGACGTAGTTCAATGGCAGAATAGCGGTCTCCAAAACCGTTGATCAGGGTTCGAGTCCTTGCGTCCCCGCCATATTATGGCGATTTTAGAAATCAAAAAATTTGGCAATCCGGTTTTGAGAAAACGCTCTGTGTCTGTTGATAGGATAACGCGTGAGGTAAAAAAGCTCATTGTCGATATGGTACAGACAATGGAGAAGGGCAATGGCATTGGCCTGGCAGCTCCTCAAGTCGGGGTTAATAAGCGGATTGTTGTTATAAAAACTGGCATTGAGGGCCAAGAGTTTTTTGAATTGATAAACCCCAAGATTCTGAAGAAAAGCAATGATTTGGTCCTTGGCGAAGAAGGGTGTTTGAGCTTTCCCGATGTTTTTATTAATATAAGAAGGCCGAAAGAGATAGAAGTTGAAGGACAGGATATTTCCGGAAAGAAGATTGAACTTACAGCTAAAGGCCTCTTGGCCAGGGTTCTTTGCCACGAGATAGACCACTTAAACGGCGTCCTATTTTTTGACCGGCTAAGCTTTTTTCAGAAGCTCAAATTTAAACTTTTTCATCGTAGCCCTGTATGAATATAAAAAGATTATCAGCAGTTTCTGTAATTTTAATTCTTTTCTGCCTTTTCATTATTTCCACTTTTTTGTGGAACAGCGTTTATTTACCGAAAAACCCCGGATTGATGCAAAAAGTAAGGTTTAGTGTTGAAAAAGGAGAAGGAGCAAAAGAGATTGCTGCTGATCTCAAAGAGGTTGATTTGATTAAGTACAGCTCTATCTTCAGGGTTTACGCTTTAGTAACAGGTGCTTCAAAGAATCTTCAGGCCGGGGACTACCTATTATCGCCCGATATGAATATCCCGGAGATTATTGAGATGATGGTATCAGGGCAGATTCTCAAGAAGAAAATTACTATTCTTGAGGGTTGGGACTTGAACAAAATCGGAACCTATCTAGAAGATAACGAAATCGGCTCGCGAGAAGAATTCTTCAAGTTGGTGGGTCAGCCGGTCTCTGGGTATCCTTCTGATTTAGTAAAAGATTTTAACCAAGATTTTGATTTTCTTAAAGATAAACCCAAAAGTTCAAACCTAGAAGGCTATCTTTTCCCTGATACTTACGAAGTCTTAGCTTCTGACGACCTAGAATCAATAGTAAAGAAGATATTGAGCCATTTTGATAAGAAGTTTTCTTCCAGCTTGGAGGACGAGATTGCCAGGCAGAAAAAATCAATCTTTGAGATAATAACAATGGCCTCTTTGATTGAAAAAGAGGTGAGAACATTTGAAGACAAAAAGATTGTTTCTGGCATTTTGTGGAAGAGATTAGGAATCGACATGCCCTTGCAGGTTGATGCCAGCATTATTTATATAACAGGCAGAGAAATGACTAGAGAGCAAGTTTATCTTAACTCTTCCTACAATACTTATCGGAATAAGGGATTGCCGCCCGGCCCGATTTCCAGCCCTGGCCTGGAGAGCATTTTGGCGGCAGCTTATCCCACTGGAAGCGACTATTTTTATTATCTTTCCGCTCCCAGCGGCAAGACGATCTTTAGCCGGACCCTAGACGAGCATAATATTGCCAGGAACAAATATCTAAAGTAACTATGAAGTTTTTTACAATAGTTTTGGTAATTGTTATAATAATAATAGGTGCAGCTTGGGTTTGGCAAAGCTTGACCAAGAACCAAGCTTTTCGCGAAACAACTGGGAGAATCTTTACTGGCGTTGACTCCATGATGAAGCTTTTGAAAGATAAAAAAATTGCATTAATTATTGCTTCCCGCGATTTTCGCGACGAAGAATATTTTTTTGCCAAGCAGGATCTAGAAGACGAAGGGGCGCAGGTTGTAACGGTCAGTTCTGTAGCAGGAAGTGCGATGGGAAAGGAAGGAGGAGAAGTTAAGGTAGATGTTTTATTAAAAGACCTGAAAGTTGATGACTACGACGCAATTTTGTTTATCGGCGGGCCAGGTGCCTATAACTATTTTGATAATCCAACTTGTCATCAGATTGCCAAGGACGCAGTTGAGAAAGGCAAGGTTTTGGGGGCAATTTGCAGCGCGCCGGCGATCCTGGCTAAAGCCGGGGTACTGGATGGCAAAAAAGCAACAGTTTGGAGTTCAAATATAGACAAGTCTTTGGTGAAAATACTGCAGAATAACGGAGCAGAATACGCATCCGACCTAGTAGTGGTAACAGACGGAAGAATAGTTACTGCCGATGGCCCTGAAGCTACTCATGATTTTGCCAGGGCGATAATAAACGTTTTTCGAGCCAGCTCTACGCCGAATAAATAACTAACGCAGAAACACTATGGGAAACCAATTTGACTTCTTAACAAACCTTCCTTATTTGATTTTTTCTTTGCTTTCTTTAATAGTTCTTGGCTTGTTTATTTGGGCTACAGTCCTTATCTTAACTGCCAAGGAGGATCAAAATAAAGCGCAGAAGGGGAGGAAGATATTGCTTAACGCCCTCATCGGCCTTTTTATCGTTTTGCTGGTCATTTTGGTGTTCTTTGTTGTTAAAGCCGTATTGCAGAACGGCAAAGCTCTTCAGCCAGCTGTCATTTATTCTGGGTTTCCTGCTACTCCGGCTGCTAACTTCCCGCCACCAGCTATTTATACTAAGCTCTCAAGCTATTATTTTACCGGTCCCTTTTCTCTGAAAGGTAATTCTGTTTTTCCTGCCGACAAGAACGCGGTTTACGCTATTTCGTGTAAAAACACGTCTGGCTATGATATAATTTATATCAGCAAAAACGAAAGTCAGAATGATCTCTTGAAAAGCCAGGATTATAGATGCTGGCTGGAGAAATGCAGCCAGAACCTGAAAAACCTCTACATCTCTATTTTGTGGACAGACCAGAGGCTTTACGATTCTGTCAGGCGCGACGAGATTGTTTCCTCTTTGAGGCAAACCTTCAGTCCAGCTTGCTCTCAGCCAAATTAAGCTATTAATAAATTAAATCTTTAAAAAAATGATGCTGCCAAAACTATCGGAGAAGTTCACCTTAGAAAAAACCTTAATTTATGTTGTTATCGCCGCAGTGGTCGTTACTTTTGTCTTTATCTTTTATCTTTTGGTGCTTAACTTCTCAAAGAATATTGAAATCCAGTCTCCGGTAGGAGGAGAGAACTGGGAAATCGGCAAAACCTATGAGGTCAGATGGAAGGCGAGAGGGGGCATAGATAAGGTAGGCATTGTTTTATTCAAAGGAGAAGAGCCGAAATGGATTGCCAAAGACGTTTTAGCTAGCTTAGGCCGTTACGAATGGACGATTTATCCTGGTCAGGATTACGGAGACGACTATTGGATGGCGGTTTTCCAGTATCCTTGGAAACCAGGGAATAAGATTGCTTATTCTTCCGGCGCCTTTGCGATAGTTTTTTCTGAGCTGGGAAGTTGCGAAGGAGCATCTTTGCAAAATGAATGGCCCTTGATTCCGAGCGATTATCCTAATGCCAGGCGGGTTTTTATAACCAGCCAAGCCTATAACGGAAACTTAGACGGATTAGCTGGTGCTGACCAGAAATGTCAGCAAGAGGCTGAACAGATGAATCTAGAGGGAACCTGGAAAGCCTTCTTGGGAGGAGATGATGAAAATGAAATAGCAACAAAAAGACTAGCTCGGGGCCCCAGGAAAACAGACGGAGTTTTTGTTGAGGCAACTGTTTCCTCAACTTTGACCCGGGGAGCGACTTGTCACAGGTTGCTAGGTAAAGATATCAGTGAGTTTATTGCTAAACTTTCAGACCCAATAGTTATCAATGAAGAAAAGATTTCATCGGATTTCCTGAGTAATTTGAAAAACGTGTGGCTGGGAAGGCTTGATGAGCGAAGCGCAGAAAACTGCACGACAATAGCTAGCAATATCAATCAGTTGAGTCTGCCCTTAGCCCAGAAATACAGTTTTACTACCACTTGCCAAAATTGGACAAAGGGGACTGGTTTAGCCGATGGGTATCCTGTGCCCTTTGGAAGCCCGAAACCAGCCTTTCCTCGTTGTTATACCAAAGAGGGTAAGGCGACAGATGCGGTTGGCATTGCTGCTTTGGCCATGGGCACAACTGGCGGCGCTAAGAACGCAGATGCTTTAACTCCTTTCCAAGGAAAACTTTGTAACGTGCCTCAAAAGCTCATCTGCATTGAAGAATAGCTAAATCTTGACAAAGGGTTTTGGAGGTGTAATATAGGAGTATAAATTTAATAGCCATAGACAATGGGCTCCGTTTTTAACGGAATAAGACCTATCGAGGCAAGCGTTTCAAGTTAAAACATTCTAACTTGGGGTTTACTGTCTATGGCCAGACAGTTTTTTATTTTATGGCTTTAACTAAAGAGCAAAAGAAAAAAATAGTGGAGAAAATAGAGAAAGACGTTGATAAGCAGAAATCAATGGTTTTTGTGGCGATTGATAATATCAAAACAAAAGACCTCTCTGCTTTTAGGAAGAAGCTGAAAGAGAAAGACTGCTTGATAGCGGTTGTTAAAAAGACCTTGATGAATCTGGCTTTCAAAAGCAAAAAGATTGAGGTTGATAAGGATAAATTAAAAGGGGAAATAGCCCTTGTTTACGGCTTTGGCGATGAGATTTCTGCTTCTAAGATCACCTATAAATTTGGGGAGGAAAATAAGAGCTTGAAGATATTAGGCGGATATTTTGAGAATAAATTAAGAGAAAAAGACGAAATTGTTGCCCTGGCATTGATACCCTCCAGGGAAGAACTTTATGCAAAGGTCGTGGGAAGCATTTCAGCTCCAATTTCCGGGCTGGTGAATGTTTTGCAGGGTAACATTAGAAACTTAGTTTATGTGCTAAGCGCAATTAAAAAATAATAATATAAAAATATGGCAGACGAAATAAAAGAGCAAGTAGAAGTTCCAGCTAAGTTTAAAGGCTTAGTTGAGGAAGTAGAAAAAATGTCAATTATTGATTTGGCTGAATTGGTAAAAATCCTGGAAAAGAAGTTTGGCGTATCCGCCGCTGCTCCGATGATGATGGCTGGCGCTCCAGCCGCAGGGGCTGCTCCGGCAGCCGAAGAGAAGAGCTCCTTTACTGTTATGCTTGTGGCTACAGGCGATAAGAAAATAGAAGTGATTAAGGTTGTTCGTGATGTTTTGGGTAAGGGCCTGAAGGAAGCTAAGGACTTGGTGGAAGCCACTGTCTCCGGAGCTCAATTAGTGAAAGAGAATGTTAAAAAGGAAGAGGCTGAAGATTTGAAGAAGAAGTTTGAAGCAGCCGGTGCGAAAGTAGAGTTGAAATAATTTCTCTCAAGCAAAAAGACGCGCTTAACGGGCGTGCCTTTTTGTTTTAGAAGCTTATTTTATAAACCAAAGGACCGTTTAAAAGGTAGATTGTTTTTCCGTCTTCAGAAGTGTCAAAGTCCTTTAGGTTGTCAAACCTTTCACTTTGGAATTGTTTTATAATATTTCCTGTTTGTCCGGTGATGATAAGGCGCTTCTGAGCAGGTTCTAAAAGGTAGAAATAGGGGAGTCCCGGCTTAGTTTTCATTTGCTGTATATTTTCTACAAAAGGGAATATATCAAGGCCGATTGTTTCTATGTAGGAACCCTTCCAGTAAGAATCGATTTCGCTGTTTTCGTTTAACAGCCAAATCGTCCCGTCCACTGCCAAACTCTTAGGTTTAACTTGTTTGGGAGATTTGTCTTTAAGCCAGAAAAAGGGGAAAGTCAGTTCGCCGTCGCCAAACTGCCCGTATTTTATAATTTCATATTTATCCTGGTCTAATAGATAAAGGTTTTCTTCATAGGAGGCGATACTAGTAAAGTTCACGCTGAAGGCCGGCATCGGGATGCTTTTTTCCTGCCAGGTTTTATTGTTGAAAAACAATATTTTATCTTGGTCAGAAAGAAAGACTGGTAACTCCAAAAACAAACAGCCGGCTTTAATGTTTTGAGGAGGGGGGAAGATGTCGCCTGTTTCTTTGTCTAAGTCATAGCTGTAGAACTTTGTGGTATTCAGAGAGTAGAAGTAGAAGACATCGTCTAAAAAGAGCATTCTTTCGGGAAGAAACCCAGTATCTTGTTGCCTCAAATCAAACAAGATTTCCGGGTTATCGATTTTCTCCGTAAAGTTTAACTCGTTCAGCCTTTTTTCAATGCTTGATTTCAAAGAGAGGGCAGATTGCTTAATAGAACTTTGCTTTTCAGTTAAGGGCAAGATATCTTTCCATGCCTGTTTTAAGAGAGAGCTGGCTTTATCGTTGTTTTTTAATATCAAAAAGCTTTCAGCTTGAAAAACGTCTTTTTCTATCCGGCTGTAGGATTCTTTGGCAGTATCTTCGTTTTTAATTTCTTGGCCGCGGAAGATTAAGAAACCCAAAGCCAGGACTAAAACAATTCCAGCCACTAGAATCAGCTTTTTTCTGTCTTGGCTGTTTTTAATTAGATTTTTCAGCCACTTAGGCTCGGGAATCTTTAGGGTCTTTTTAAAGCGGAGGAACCTTTTAACTAGCAAGCTCTTTGCCCCCTCGAGCTTTTTATTAAGACGATTGGTTGCTTTTCTTTTAGCGCTTTTTGCTTTTTTATTAAGCTTGGGAAGGGAAAATATTTCTTTGAGATTTTTCCAAGCCAGTGATAGTTTTTTTGACAACGAGAAGTGCCGGCTTCTTTTGATTTGGATTTCCTGTGATTTTTGTCCAGCTATTGGTTCTCTGACAATTGCCAGAAAGCATATTCCAGAGGTTTTTAAGCTTGATTCTTCTTCAAAGAGCTGGGAGGGGAGGATTTGTCTAAGGTTTTTTTCTTCCAGCACTTCGGTTTTAGCGATTTTTTCAATGATTTTTTCTCGTTGGAACAGCTGATAAACATCTTGCGTCAAAACGAGTATCTTGTCGTCATCAACTATTTGGCCGGAGACAACATTAAAGAACACTTTGAGGGGGTAAGGTTCGATTTCTCCTGGTTCTAAGTTTTTCCCAATATCTATTATTTGGTCGCCTCGGATCAGAAGTATTTTAACGGTGCCGGTTTTGGTAAAAACCAAGTTAAAGTCCTTTAAAGAAAGAATGGCCAAATTCAGATTTCCCAGCCAGCTGACATTTTCCTTCTTTACTTCTTCATAAAGGAAGTCATTGGCCTTTTTCAGGCTTTCTGAAAGGGCTTTTTCCGGGGCCTTCAAAGAAAGAGTGTAATATTTCTCTTTTAGTATCTTAGAAAGATTATCTAGGAAGTTTTTATCAGTCGGAAGAGCATTTTGCAGCTCGCCGACGACATACAAACTGCCTAGCTTCTTTTCATAGATATTTTCCGGTTCATAGATAAAGCTATCAAAGACCGCGCCCTCTTTCAGTTTCGGGTTAAAATGGAGTTCAAATATCTGCATCGTATAAAAGTTATTAGTATATTATAAAGGGTTTACTAAATTAAGGCAAAGTTATAATATGAGATTAATCTTAAAAGGGCAGCTAGCTCAATGGCAGAGCGTCCCGGTCACATCGGGAAGGCTACGGGTTCAAGTCCTGTGCTGCCCACAAAAAAAGCTCAGCGTTATTCACTGGGCTTTTTCTTTTTGGGGGAAGTAGCGGTTATAGTATCCAGCTACGCTTTTTGCAGCAAAATAGAGCGTAACAGCTAGAAGTCCATCAACAAAGAAAAGCGACACCTTGGTCACTTGGAGACCAATGTACTTCTCGACGAGAAGGCTGATAAACCAAATCATGACGATAAAAAACTGAAGGAACATTTTCGTCCTGCCATATTGGTTGGACTGAACGCTTTTTTTTGTCAGGAGGCCGAAAACCCAGCCAGCAAAGAGAATTATCTCTATTGCCACCGAGCAAACCACTAGGGCTGCTGTGAGCGTTGCCAAAGCTACTGGGTGGTTTTTCGGCCAGTAATGCCATACTAGAAAGACAAGGACAGGAGGGATAAAAAGCTTATCCCTGATTCTATCGAGAGCGCTGCCTAAAGACGATTCTACTTTCAGAGAGCGGGCTACGAGACCGTCCACAAAATCGGTCAGCCCGATGAAAGCAGACAAAGCCATAATCAGCCAAAGTTCTTCGGGGTAAGCGATAGCCACTATCAGGAGCCAAACGGCTCCGATAATTCCTGAAATGGTGATGATATTAGCGGCATTTTTCCGAAGGACTTCTTTTGTCCCGTTAAGGGTCAGCTCGCTCATTCCTTTCCCCTTAATATTAAAATACCAAAGAACGATAGTCCATATTATTCCAACAACTCAAAAAAGCAAGACTACTGCTTTTTTTATTTTTTGGTATAATGGGGTAATGATATTTTTTCAATACCTAGCTTGGCATTTTGTTGATACTCCTCGTACTTTTGGGCGTGCTTGGCGCAATTATCTTTACTTTGTTTTGAATTATTTTTCCGTTCCTCTGCTTTTGAAAACCTTTTTTTCGCATTGGCGCAGGTATGCTTCTCCTTACGGTAAGGGCTTTGACCCTAAAAGATATATTGAGACCTTTGTTTTTAATGTAATGTCCAGGGTGATCGGAATGATTCTCCGCACCCTTTTTATAATCCTCGGGATAGTAGCTGAGACCTTTGTATTCAGCGTGGGCTTGGCGATACTGTTGGTTTGGATAATTTTGCCCCTTGTCTTAGTCGCCGGGTTTGTTTTCGGAATCCGCTTAATAATTTATGTTTAACTTTAATCTTAAAAAAGCGCTAATATACGTCGCCGTTAAGAGAGAGAAGTTCTTGCTTTTTAAATTTGCCCGGCCTCTTAAGTTTTTGCTTCTGGTTCTGTTTTTGCTTTTTCTCTTTATTTTCTCCTACGGATTTTTCCCGCAAAAACTTTCCTTAAGGATAGTCCGCTTGTCTTTGGGTTTTTCTTCAGTGTCTTTATCTCTTTTTGTTTTTTTCCAGGTTCTAGAAAGTTTTTTCAAGCAAAAGATTAAAAACCCGTCGCTTAAAGCGAAAATAGAGGATACGGTTTTAGATTCGGAAAAGTATAATTTAGCTGAGTTTTTGGGTTTTGAAGCAGCTAAGGCAGTCAGCAAGGCGATAAGGGCAACCAAGGGCGTTGGTACTGATTCGTTCCATGTTTTCTATTTTCTTTTGGCTGACAATCCGGTTTTGAGTTTTGTTTTCACCAGAGCCTTTCTAAGAACAGGAAAGATAAAGGCAGAGCTGAAAGAAGCTGTTAAAAAATACCAAGCCCAAACAACAGAATCGTTTACTTTGTCTTTCCAGAAGACAATCTTAGACGCTTTTCAATATGCTAAAGACAGAAACAACTTGCGCGTCAAGAAAACCGATCTGTTGGCAGCTTTAGCCAAGAACGATGAGTTTTTCAAGAAAATCTTAATGGATGCCAAGCTTAGGGCCGGAGATATTGAGAGTTTAAGCTTTTGGCTTGAAGACGTTGAAGAGGCGGCAGAGAAACGCAAACGCTTTTGGGACTATGAAAAACTGGCTAAAAACGGAACCCTAGCCAAGCAATGGGTGGCAGGATACACTATAACTTTAGACAAGTATTCTAGCGATCTGACAAGTTTAGTTAAGGGCGATATTCCGGAGTTTGTTTCTCACCACGAAGAAGTCAGGGCCGTAGAGAGGATTTTGGCTAAACGGGAGAGAAACAATGTTTTAATAGTAGGCGAATCCGGCTCAGGCCGGCGCAGCATTGTTTTAGGCCTAGCTCAGCGAAGCCTTTTGGGCAAGAGCTTGCCAGAGGCCAATTACAAAAGAGTAGTGGAGCTAGATATGGCAGCGCTGCTGGCGCAGCTTAAAGATACAGAAGAGCTTGAGGCAACACTGGATATGATTCTTAACGATGCTGTAACGGCAGGCAACATCATTTTATTAATTGATAATATCCACAGCTATGTCGGCCAGGAAACTAAGCCTGGCATTATTGATATTTCCGGGGCCTTAACTCCTTTTCTTCGTTTGCCGAACTTTCAAATCATCGGCATAACTGATTACGAGGGCCTGCACAGAAATATTGAACGGAACTCCGCCTTGCTTTCTCTTTTTGAGAAAGTGGAAGTGACCGTGATATCTAAAGCAGAGACCCTTAGAATACTGGAAAGCTTGGTTCCTATCTTAGAGAAAAAGAATAAAATTATTATTTCTTACTTGGCGCTGCGCGACATAATTGATTTAACCGATCGCTATCTTCCCAATTTGACGTTTCCGGAAAAGGCAATGCAGATTTTAGACGAAGCAGCGGTTTATGTCGCAGCCAACACTAAAGATAAGATACTTTTACCAAAGCATGTTGCCAGATTGATAACTGAAAAAACAGAGATTCCTGTCGGCGATATTGAAGCGCGCGAAAGAAAGGTTCTGCTTAATTTGGAGAACCTGATTCATCAAAGAATCATCAATCAAAACGAGGCAGTAAATGAAGTTTCAACTGCCATGCGCAGGGCCAGGGCTGATATTACAATAAGAAAGGGGCCGATCGGAGCATTTTTATTCTTAGGACCGACAGGCGTCGGGAAAACCGAAACCTCAAAAGCCTTAGCTGAATTCTACTTTGGTTCAGAGAAACGGATGATAAGGCTTGATATGTCAGAATTCCAGGAAGTGAAAGACATATCGCGTCTAATCGGTTCGGCTTCTGAAACAGGCCTTTTGGTTATGCCGGTCCGCGAAGCTCCTTTCTCGCTTTTGCTCTTAGATGAAATAGAAAAGGCCAACCCTAAAATCCTGAACCTTTTCCTCCAGATTCTAGACGAGGGCTATATTACTGACGGCATGGGCCGAAAGGTTGATTTTAAAAACACTATTATTATCGCCACCAGCAATGCCGGTTACAAGATAATTTTGGAAGCGATAAAAGAAAAAGGCGAATGGTCAGAGGTAAAGCAAAAACTCCTTGATTACTTTTTCGCCGATAACGTATTCCGGCCAGAGTTTATAAACAGATTTGATGCGGTCGTTGTTTTCTGGCCTCTAAGCAAAGAAAACCTTTTAGACATTGCTCAGCTTTTGCTGACCAGTCTTAAGAAAAACCTTGAAGAAAAGGGCATTGGCTTTAAAATCACCGAACCCTTAAAAGAGAAAGTTGTAGAGCTAGGCTACAATCCGACCTTCGGCGCCAGAGAAATGAGAAGAGTTATCCAGGATAAAATAGAAAATGTTTTAGCTACTGCTTTGCTGGCGGGTAGTTTAACAAGAGGGCAGTCAGTTGAAATTAATCCCGAAGATTTCAGTTTGATAATTAATAAATAGAGTCATGGAAGGAGGCAATATAGATAATTTTCCTCAAATAAAACCCGTACCATCGGTTCCCGATAGGACCCCAAAGCCCATGCTAAAAATGGCTTTAGGTGTTGTTATCGGAGTTGTGGTTTTGGGCGGCGCTTTTGCGGCGGTTCTAGCCAGCCGTCTTTACGATCCGCTTTGGAGTCCCTTCAGGCCGGAGCCGGAGCAGGTGATAAAGATGGCGATGGCAAATATGAGCGCCTTAAAAACAGTTCATTCAGAAGCAAAAGTAGATTTTAGCATGAAGACAATTTTGCCCGTTCAGAATATAGAGATGTCTTTCATCGGAACTGGCGATAGCGACAACGCCGATGTTAAGAATCCCAAAAGCTCTTCCGTTATTAATATCTCAATTTCCGGAGATGCAGGAAATTATAATTTTCAAGCCCAGACAAGGGTTATCGGCGCTGATGGGTATCTTATCTTAAACAATATTGACGATTTAGCAGATTTTCTGGCAAATTTCGGTTTAGACTCAGCGAGCATTCAGAATCAATGGATAAAAATGGACGAGTCTTCTTTGCCGTTGTTAACTGGTAGGGAAATAGATTCTGCAGCTGGAGAACAGACTGCCAAAAAGATTGAGGAAATGCTTTTAAGCAAAAACTTGTTAGTTGTGAAAAAAGAGCTTGATGACGGAAGCATCAATGGAAACATTGCCTATCACTATCTTATTTCTTTGGACAAAGAAATCACTAAGGACATTTTTTCAGAGATAGTTGAGGGCCAGGCCTTGATGCCAGATAACCAGGGGATAAGCCCAGCCATGATTTCGAGCGCCGCAAGAGGAATGATAGACAATATCTTTGCTGCTGTTGGTGAAATCAGCTTTGACCTTTGGATTGGCAAGGAAGACCTTTTTGTTCACAGAGCAGCTTTGGAAAAGACGATTGATCTGACTACTCTTCTCAGCAATTTTTACGGAGAGAATGATTTGGGCTGGCCAAGGGGCAGCATTATAATCAGATTTGAGATGGACTTTTCCGATTTTAACAAGCCTGTTCAAATTGTCGCTCCGATATCTTCCGTTGATCTGAAAGAAGTGGCAGCAGACGCTATGCAGAAGTATCAGCTGTTATCCAGCGACGCAGATATTGCTGGCAATATGGGAGCCATTCAGCTTTCAGCAGAAACAATTTACAACACAAACAGAAGTTATTATAGTCTTTCCTGTAGCACCAACATCAAGCCGCACTGCGATAGAATAAAAATGATAGTCGGGACAAGCCCTGTTGTCAGAGTATCAAAAACTAAATACTGCGCCTATGCAAAACTGACAGCTCCTGATAATTATTTCTGTATTGATAACGAGGGCTATTATCAGGTTGATATAAGCCCGGCAGGCAGAGGATATTGTGCTGGTACAACGTTTGTTTGTCCGAGAGCACAAGGTATTAAATAAGATAGAACAAGGCCACCCTGGCTAATAACCAGGGTGGTTTTTGTTTTAATTCAGATTAGGCCGTTGTGGAAAAGTTGTGTATAAAACAGCATTTTTATCTTATTTTCTCCTGTCTTGCTGCAAGTGTTGACCTTGTCTTATAAAGTGGGGTATAAAGAAAGTGTAGTGGATAATTGTGGATAACTATGGGGAAAACCCCATAAATCTGTGGATAACTCCAATGTTTATAGGCGAATACACTCATACAGTTGATAGTAAGAAAAGACTGGCTTTGCCAGCTAAGTTTAGGAAAGAATTGGGAGACACTGTTGTGATAACCAAGGGTTTTGAGAATTGCTTGGTAATATATACGCAAAAAGAATGGGAAGCAATTTCAGGCAAAATAGGGAATTTGCCAGCCGATGCCAGGGGATTTGCCAGAATGTTTTTAGCTGGAGCAATGGAGGTCAATTTAGATAAGCTAGGAAGGATTCTTGTGCCTGATTATTTGAAAGAATATGCTGCTTTGAAAAAGAACGTTGTAATCTGCGGCTTATTCAATAAATTAGAAGTTTGGGATAAAGACGCTTGGGCTGATTACAGAAAAAAGGTAGAGAGCGAGGTAGGGGATTTCCCGAGCAAATTAAGAGAACTGGGGATTTAAAATGACGCATGTTCCTGTTCTTCAAAAAGAAGTTTTAGAAAAATTAGATCCTAAACCTAACGAGAACTTTGTTGATTGTACTGTAGACGGCGGAGGGCACAGTTTGGCAGTATTGGAAAAGATAAAACCCAAGGGCAGGGTTTTAGGGATAGACCTGGATAACGAGCTCGTCCGAAGACTAGAGACGCTGAAAAGAGAGCACGATTTAAATAATTTGACTATTGTCTGCGGCAACTACGTAAATTTAAAGGAGATTGTTGAAAAGACAGAGTTTGGGCCTGTTGCCGGAATCTTATTGGATCTGGGAATGTCAAGCTGGCAGTTGGAAGAATCGGGCAGGGGATTCTCTTTCCAGGAAAACGAACCGTTGGATATGCGGTATGGCAGGGGTCGGGGGGATATAACTGCAGCTGAAATTTTAAATAAATTCGAAGAAAAAGAAATAGAAAGAATTTTGAAGGAGTTTGGCGAAGAAAAGTTTTCGCGCAAGATAGCAAAGGAGATTGCTATGACCCGCAAGATAAGGCCTATTGAAACAACCTTCCAGTTGGTGGAGATAATTAAAAAGATAGTGCCTAGAAGGTACCAAAACTTAAGGATACATTTTGCCACTAGAACTTTCCAGGCCTTGAGAATTGCAGTGAACAAAGAAATATACAACTTAAAGAAAGTTTTGCCGCAAGCAATAGAGATATTGAGCCCAGAAGGAAGGATTGCAATAATTTCTTTCCATTCCCTGGAAGACAGAATCGTTAAAAGGTTTCTTAATCAGGAAAAAAGCTTAAAAATAATAACTAAAAAACCAATAACAGCGTCTTCAAAAGAGATAATAATAAACCCGCGCTCTCGCAGCGCTAAAATGAGAGTAGCTGTAAAAATATGACCACTGTAGCACTAATACTAAAACCAGCAGTTTTTATAAATAATCGGCTTTCTGACAGGTGGAGGATTATTTTTAACCTTTTTGGAGTCGTCAGCGTTTTAGCCATAGCTTTACTTTTAGTTCTATGCCTGTATCAAATTACTGACGAGGCTTCGGTCAGTTATTCTATCCGGAAATCTGAAAATAGAATGCAGGAGCTTTTAAAAAACAACAAAGTTCTGGAGATAAGCTCTTTGGAAAAGGATTCTTTGAACAGCGTTTTGAGCTCTATCGACCAGTTGAATTTTGAAAAGATTGAAAGGGTGCAATACATCAAGGTTATCAATAACCAGGTCGTGCAAAATAAGTAGGCAATGAAAAATTGGCGGATAAACCTGATTCTTATAATAATTTCGTTATTCGGAGCGGTTGTTATCGGCCGCTTGTTTTATCTCCAAATAACAAAAGGCGACTTTTATAGAGCCTTAGCTCAGGGCCAGCAGAATGTTCTTTTCACGTTTACTCAAGAGAGAGGAGAGATTTTTTTCCAAGGAGGACAAGCTCTGGCAACGAATATAAAGGGGGAGTATTTGTTTGTTTTGCCTAAAGAAATAATTGATAAAGAAGAGACGGCAGTTAAAGTAGCAGAAATTATCAGGATTGATAAGGAACTGTTATTAGAGAAATTTGAGAAAGGTAGCTTTTTAGAGCCGATAAAGTTTGACCCAAGCAAAGAAGAAAAAGAAGCCATTGAAGCTTTGAACTTGCCCGGATTCTATTTTAAGGAAGGAATTTTCCGAGAATATCCGCAGGGCACTATGGCAGCCCAAACAATAGGCTTTTTAGGCGGTGAAGGAGCGGGGCAATACGGCATAGAGGGCTACCATGACAGCACTTTGCAAAGCATAGGTGGCAACGGGACTGGCAAAGAAGGAAAGATTATTTTAACCCTTAATTATAATATCCAGTTCATGGCTGAAAGGCTGCTGGAGGAGTATAGGGAGATTTTTAAATACAAAAGCGGGCAGATTATAGTAGCAGAGCCAAACTCAGGGAAGATATTGGCTTTAGCTGCTTATCCTACTTTTGATCCAAACCGTTATTTTGAATCTGGAGATTTCCAGATTTTCCAAAATCCGGCCGTTCAGCAGTTTTTTGAGCCAGGTTCAATCTTTAAGCCGATTACTATGGCTGGTGCTCTAGACCAAAACAAAGTTACTCCGCAGACAACCTATGTTGATGAGGGAAACCTGAAAATCGGCGGCTACACCATTTATAACTTTAATCAGAGATCCTGGGGTCAAAGAACAATGACTGAAGTCTTGGAAATGTCTATCAACACAGGCGCTGTTTTTGCCGAAAGAAGCTTGGGTTCGGAAAAATTCCTTGATTACGTCCAAAGATTCGGTTTTTTTAGGCCAACCGGAATAGATTTACAAGGTGAGGTTTCTTCTGAAAACAAAGAGCTTAAAAAAGGTTATGAGATAAATTTTGCCACCGCTTCCTTCGGCCAGGGCATAGAAATAACGCCCATACAAATGGTTCGGGCTTTCTGTGCTATTGCCAATGGCGGCAAGATGGTAAGGCCGTATTTGGTAGAGCAAATAGTTGATGGTGACGAGGTAAGGGAGATAGAGCCAGAAATTTCGTCTGATACGGTTATTTCTTCAACAACCGTTTCCAAGATTACTGCCATGCTGGTTAGCGTGGTAGAAAACGGCTCTGGGAGAAGAGCAAAGGTCCCCGGTTATTATATCGCCGGCAAAACAGGTACGGCTCAAATGCCGTTTTCTGCTCTGGGTATTCAGCAGAAAGGGTATTCTGACGAAACCTGGCAGAGCTTTATAGGTTTCGGTCCAGCTTTTAATCCCAGATTTCTTATCTTTGTTAAGCTAGATAGGCCAGAGACAACCACATCTGAAATTTCTGCTGCTCCGATATTTAACGAACTGGCAAAATACATTATCGATTATTTAGAAATTCCGCCAGACTATGACTAATCATATGAAAAACATCATCAGAAGAATTATCTTTAGGGCTAGAAGGCCAACTGTCGTTTTCGTTTGCGGGCGAGCATGCTTTTCGGCAGTAAAAGTTATTGAAAAAACCCTTGGAAGCCGTTTTAAGATTAAAAAGATAGTTAACGGAAAGCTGCCATTTTTTTGGGGGAGAGACGATATTTTAGTTTGCGAGGATTCATTAATAAACAAGGTTGATTATAATCAGGCCGGCTTTTTCGTTAAAAACTCCTCTCCTTTTATTTTTGTTGTAACCAACTTCGGAGAGGTTTCTTCAGATAAGGATTATTTCGAAGGAAAAGAAGAAGATGTTTCTAGAATAAAAGAAATAGTTAAAAGTATGCCGTCTTCTGCCTTTTTAATTTTAAACTTTGACGATGGGAACGTTCGCAGGTTGAGAAACGAAACCGAAAGTAAGGTTTTGTCCTTTGGGTTCATTGAAGGGTCTAATTTTCAGGTAACCGACTTAAAAATTGATGAAAGCGGCACTAACTTTAAAGTAAATTGTCTAGGGAGTACGGTGCCATTTTGGCTTGAAAAGAAATTTGGCAAAGAACAGATATATGATGCTTTGGCAGCAGTCTGCGTCGGAGATGCCAAAAGCCTTAATTTAGTAGAAGTATCTCAATCTCTTAGCTTTGTAGACAATGCCTAAAATTTATGATACTTTTTGATAAGCAAGTGCTCTCATCGTCTAGTGGTTAGGACACATGGTTCTCAACCATGCAACAGGGGTTCGACTCCCCTTGAGAGCGCAAGATTATATGGGACCTTTGGCGGTCCTATTTTTTATGCTAAAATGTATTAATATTTATGAGCAGGAAGTTTAAGTTTATCTATGCTGTCGCGACCTTAGTCGGGTCAACCATCGGCGTTGGTATTTTTTCTTTGCCCTATATTACTTTGCGGGTAGGATTTTTGGCGATGCTGGGGTATCTACTGGTTTTAACTATTTTGGTGATACTGATTCAATATCTTTTTGGCGAGGTGGCTTTAGCCACTCCTGACTTTCGGCGCCTGCCAGGTTTTGCTAAGTTCTATTTGGGAAAACCGGGTAAATGGTTGGCTTTGATTTCCAGCATTTTAGGGGGGATAGGGGCAATGCTGGCTTACATTATTATCGGCGGAGAGTTTTTATCTAAAATATTATCGCCAGTTTTAGGCGGTAATCCTGACTGGTACTCGTTTGTCTATTTTCTAATTGGCTCGGCCTTTGTTTTTTTCGGGATAAGGGCCATTTCAAGGATTGATTTATTAGGGGTATGCCTTTTTATTGTTTCTCTTTTTGTAATAATCTTTTCCAGCATTACGCGCTTTGATATCAACAACCTTGCTTTGAAAACCGGTTCTTTGGCAGAATTCTTTCTTCCCTATGGGCCGCTTCTTTTTGCTTTATCAGCTCTGATGATAATCCCGGAAATTGAAGAAATGCTGGGTGAGAACAAAAAATGGCTGAGAAGAGTGATACCTATTTCCGTTTCGATTTCCGCCCTCGTTTATTTGGTGTTTATTGTGCTAGTGCTGGGGGTTTCTGGTTCGGATACTTCTTCTATGGCGATTCCCGGGTTGGAAAAATATTTGAGCGGAACGATTCTGAAAATAGCCTTTTTTATCGGCATTGTCAGCACCCTTACTGCTTTTCTCGGCGTGGCGCTTACTTTGAAAAAGACCCTTTGGTACGATCTTAAAATACCCAGGGCCCCATCTTGGGTTATCGCCTGCTTTATTCCTTACCTGCTTTTTTTGCTAGGGTTCAAGGATTTTATAAAAGTGATTGGCTTGGTGGGCGGAGTTTTAATAGCTCTTGACGGAGTTTTAGTACTTTTGATGTACCGAAAGATAAAAAACAGCAGAACTGCCAGATCTTTATCTTATCTTCTATCCCTGGTTTTTATTTTAGGATTAGTCTATGAAATAATCTATTTTGCCAAATAATGATTTTTCTTTATATCTTTCTTTTTCTTTTCTCTTGCTTTCTGCTTTTCTGGTCAGGTTTTTGGCTAGTCGAGGCTTTGGTGAAAATAAGCAAGTTTTTGCGCTGGCGGGAATTTGTCGTAGCTTTTTTCGTTATGGCTTTTGCCTGTTCTCTGCCCAATCTTTTTGTCGGCATCAACTCGGTTATTAATAAGGTTCCTGAGCTTTCTTTCGGGGATATTGTCGGCGGGAATGTTATAAACCTGACCTTGGTAGTGGGATTGGCAGTTTTGTTGGGAAGGGGAGCCTTAACAGCTGAAAGCCGAATGGTTCAAAGTAGCACCCTATACGCTACGTTTGCTGCGATTTTACCGTTATTGCTAGTTCTTGACGGCACTCTTAGCCGGTTGGACGGTGCAATGATGGTAGTTGTTTTTATTGTCTATGCGGTTTGGCTTTTTTCGAAAGAAGACCGTTTCAAAAAGATCTACCAGGACAGCAAAAAAGAGACTATTAGCGATTTTTTAGGATTTTTTAAAAATTCCCTGAGGGTTGTTTTTTCTCTAGCTGTACTTTTGCTGGCAACAGCCGGAATAGTCAAAAGCTCAATCTGGTTTTCTACTTTTTTCCAGATCCCCTTGCCTATAATCGGCATACTAATTGTTGGTTTAGGAGATACGTTGCCCGAAATATATTTCAGCATTGTTTCAGCCAGAAAAGGCCAAAACTGGATGGTTTTAGGCGATGTTGTCGGCTCAGTCATTTATACGTCTACGCTTGTTTTAGGGATTATTGCTTTACTTTCTCCGATAAAAATAGTTAATCTCCCGCCCTTTTTCATCGCCAGAGTTTTTCTAATAATTTCAGCTTTTATCTTTTTGCTGGCAGTTAGAACCGGCCGCAAGGTTTCCAAAATAGAAGGACTTTTATTCCTGCTGATTTATTTTGTTTTCGTCGCTAGCGTGATATTTTTTGCCATATAAGAAAGATTTGATTTTCTAAGCAAAGTGTAATATTATTAAACCAATGGATAATTTGCTCGTTTATTTTTTAGCAGTTTTGGTTATTGCCCTGATAGCGGTGATTTTTTTGTTATTACGCAAAAAAGCAGACAAACCAGCCGAATCCTTACTTATGCTTCAGCAGCAGCTGAACCATGTCAGCCAGGTTCTAGACAGTAAGCTTTCTGAATCCAATAAGAACTTTCAGGACCAGTTTAACCAGAGCGCCAAGATAATCCGCGATGTGACAGAAAAACTCACGCGTCTAGACGAGACAAACAAGCAAGTAATCAGTTTTGCCGATCAGCTGCAGAGTCTCCAGGATATCCTGAAAAACCCAAAGCAGCGCGGAGTTTTAGGAGAATATTATCTAGAAACCGTTTTAAAGAATGTTTTGCCTCCAGGGGCGTATAAGATGCAGTATTCCTTTAAAGACGGCACTATTGTTGATGCGGTTGTCCTGGTAGAAAAAAGGATAATTCCTGTTGATTCTAAGTTCAGCTTGGAAAACTATAACCGTTTGATAGAATGCCACGAAGCCAACGAAAGAAAAAGATACGAAAGCGCCCTGATTGCTGATTTAAAAAACAGAATCGAGGAAACGGCAAAATACGTCAGGCCCGAAGAGAATACTTTAGATTTTGCTTTTATGTTTATTCCTTCAGAGGCCGTTTATTACGACCTATTGGTGAATAAAGTCGGAGCCGTTACCGGAGAAACCAATAATTTGATCTACTATGCCGGGAAGAAAAAGGTTATTATCGTTTCGCCCACTTCTTTCCTAGCTTATTTACAGACAGTTCTCCAGGGATTAAGAAATCAGAAGATTTCCGAGCAGGCAAGGGAGATAATAAAGGAGGTAGAGCGCCTGGGAAAGCACATGG
>CAYYDH010000005.1:0-24304 GCA_964470615.1 uncultured Candidatus Saccharibacteria bacterium | reverse complement strand
GAGAGGGCAAGGTTATCACCACCGACTGGAAAGAGTTGGGGGCTGAAGGCAAGGTGAAAGGCGCTGAAAGGTGGTATTTCCATGTTGGCTTGATGGCGCTTATGAACGGCAGCTTGACTGCCAAGGGGGTTCCGCCGACTCGTCTTTCCTTGGGAGAGATCGTGGAGATGGTGAAAATCGGCATTGACCCCAGTACCTTTGAGCCGAGCCGTGCTTCTGACTGCCAGAAAGGCAAGTGCACTTCTTCGTCGAAGAATCCTTGTTCCTGGTACAAGTTGGGGCTGCATCGCTGCAGGCTTATCCGGCACGAAAGCCGGAGATGAAACTAGGGCCCTGTCACGCAAAAATGTGACAGGGCCTTTATATTTGTTTTTTAGGAGATTTATGTTAAAATAGCATGTATTAATATGAAGAATAGCAATCAGAATGAACTAAAAAAGGTGAGAAAAGCTGAAACCAGGATAAGCCAAAACCTCTTTTTGATTTGTGGCGGAGTTACAGTAGTAACAATGCTTATGATTTGCCTGGAGTTTTTTACCTGTGGCTTCTTTTCAGTGGTGAGAATAGAGTTCTTTTATTTGGGTGTCCTATTAATCTATTCTTTGCATAAAGAGTTTTTGCGCTGGTTCGGAGAAGACAAAGTAGAAAGGCAGGGTGAGTATTTTGTCTATGCCTGGATAGGGCTGACGACCCTGTTATATGTTATTCATTTTCTAACCAACGGCGGTTTTTCTTACGTTAGCCGCTGCGATACTTCCGAGACCTTAAAAGACGCCGCCTTAATAACTTTGGAGGTTTTAGCCGTATTCATTTTTACCCGCCTTTTAAAGGTTATACGGATTGCACTTGAGAGATAAGTTCGGGCCTGTGGTTCAGTGGTAAGACGCCACATTCGCATTGTGGAGACGGGAGTTCGATTCTCCCCAGGTCCACCAATCAACCATTTATAGAAAGAGTCACCGTTCAGCCGATGATAGTTTTTAAGATTAGATTTTTAAGGTCTACATTCGCCTCTTTTTGGTCAATGGTGTTGGTTAAATATAGGCCAGCATAGGTTTTTTTAATTAGTTCAATGCCGCTTTTTAGAACTCCGTGAGTAGCTAAAACAACAGCTTCTTCTGCTTCGCACTTTTTGATGAAATCATAAAAGCGCACTAGTGTACCGCCAGTTTCAATAATATCGTCAACAATAGCCACTTTTTTGTTTTTTAAATCCATAACGTCGCAAGTCATCTTTATTTGGAAAGAGTTGACCCTTTCTTTTCTACCGCCCTTGATGCCGGTTCTTCTTTTTCCGCCTTCGTCTGGCGAAAGAAACAAGACATCTCGGCCCAAGTCCTTTTGAGCCCTTTTAACTAGAATGGGTACTGCCGAAACGATACTGACGGGGTATTTTTTCAGCCATTTTTCGTTTCCAAAGTGCGGGTCAATAATATATATTTTCTTTACATTATAATATTCAACGAATTTCTTAACCAAGCTTTCAGCAGCGTTTATCTCGCCCTTCTTGAAAATCTTGTCTTGCATGCCATAAGGAAAATAGGTAAAAAACAGCTCTACTTTTGCCTTAGTATTTTTCAGGGTTTGCAAAATCATTTCTAACTCGACCAACCCTGCATTAACATTAGGCATGCCGGTATGCAGGACGACTACCCGGCCCTTCCCTATCTTTTCAATCTGTGGTATTCTTACATACACTTCGCCATCAGGGAAAAGGCGCAAAGATTCTTTATTCTTTTCCAAGAGTACAATTTCAAGATTGCCTTGCTTTTTAGTCCCTTCTGCAAGATACTCAGATTGCGAAGTAGGAATGATAAAAGTTTTCATATATAGGTGCCAGAAATTTGGCAAGCCCTATTCTACACCAAATAATTAACAGAAACAAGCGTATCAATATTTAAAACTATGGAAATAATTCCAGCCCTTGATATAATTGGAGGCACCTGTGCGAGACTAACAGAGGGGGATTTTAACCGAGAAAAGATTTATAACATTTCACCCGTTAGCCAGGCCAAAAGGTTTCAGGACGCCGGGTTTGAGAAAATCCATCTGGTAGACTTAGACGGGGCTAAAGAAGGAAAGGTCAAGAACTGGAAAACAGTTCAGGAAGTTGTTGAAGGAACTAAGCTAAAAATTGAGTTTGGCGGAGGTATAAGAAGCGAAGAAGACATAGCAAAACTTTTGAAGATTGGAGTAGATAAGGTAATATTGGGCAGCCTGATACTTAAGGAGCCGGAGTTATTTAAGAAGATCGCTAAAAAGCTTAAGGATAAGATTATCGCAGCAGTTGACGTGAAAGAAGATATAATTTATATCAAAGGATGGCAGGAAAAGTCAGCTGAGCGCCTATTCCCGTTTTTAGAAAGACTAGACTGCTTGGGTATAAAAACAGTAATCTGCACAGACATTAAAAGAGACGGCAAGTTGTCGGGCCCCAACACAAATCTTTACAAATCGATTTTAAAGAAGTTTCCCAAGATAAAGCTGATTGCTTCAGGGGGAATAAAAAGCGTTAAAGACATTAAAGAGCTTTCAGAGACAGGAATAACCGGAGTCATTGTAGGTAAGGCAATATATGAAAAGAGGATAAAACTAGACAAACTAATAAAACAATGGATGAAATTATAGAGAAAATTGATTTTAAAAAGCTTAACGGGTTGATACCTGTTGTAACGCAGGACTATGGGACCGGTGCTGTTTTGATGTTGGGGTTTATGAACAAGGACGCCTTGAAAAAGACGATTAAAGAGGGTAAGGTTACTTATTGGAGCAGGTCTCGAGATAAGATTTGGACCAAAGGAGAGACATCGGGCAATTCACAGATTATAAAAGAAATCTATCTTGATTGCGATAACGACAGTCTTTTAATAAAGGTTGAACAAATAGGAAATGTTTGTCACACTGGCAACGAAACTTGTTTCTTCCAAAAGATAAACACTAAAGAATAAAAAAATGGGCACAAAAAACAAATTAAAATTTGGTATACCGGGAGGTAATCTTGAAAGGTCAATCGCTAAGCTCTTTGAAGATGCTGGTTACGAGTTTAAAGTCAACAGTGAATCTTCTTCAGTTTGCATTGACGATCAGGACATCGAATGTTTTTTTGACAAAGCCAATGAAATCGCTTTTTTAGTAGGCGCTGGGATTTTAGACGGAGGGATTACCAGCAAAGCAGCCTTGATTGAAGCAAAAGCAGAAATAGCAGAAGTTTGCACAATTGGCACGCCCAGTTCAACCTGGCGGAGCTCAAAAGTAGTACTAGCTGTCCCAGAGAAATCAAAGATAAAAACCCTGAAAGACCTGAATGGAAAAAAGATTATTACTCGACTCCCGGAGATCACCAAGAGCTTTCTTAAGAAGAATAAAATCTCTGCTGAGATTGAAGTCTCTCATAGCGCCAACGAGGCAAAGACATCGGTTTTAGCAGATGCAGTCGTTGAATTTACAAGCACAGGGAATACGCTTCAGTTGTATAACTTGAAGGTACTAGAAGTGCTTCTAGAGGATGCGAACATTCTTTCTGTTATAGCCTGCTCTAAAGCCCTGAAAGATTCCTGGAAAAGAGAGAAAATAGAAGGTATAGGTATTTTGCTGAAAGGAGCCAGAATCGCCCAAGAATATAGCGGTTTAATGCTTCACGCTTCAAACGATATGATGGAAGAGGTTTTGAAAGCGCTGCCAGCAATGAAGAAAGCAACTATCACCCATCTTAGGGGTGAGAATTGGTTTGATGTTTTTACGGTTGCCCGCAAGAAAGAACTGAGAAAGCTTATCCCCCGGTTGAGAAAAATTGGCTGTACCGATATCATTGAGTTTAACTTAAGCAAGGTTATAGTCTAATGGATGCCAAAAAGATAAAATTAGGAATACCCAAGGGTTCTTTGCAACATTCTACTTTAAAGATTTTTAAAAGAGCGGGGTTTAACGTTGAGATACCGGAAAGAAGCTACATAGTCAAAATCGATGATTCTGAAATCGAGTGTTTTTTGCTGCGGCCTCAAGAGATACCAAAATATATAGAAGAAGGAAGGCTGGATGCCGGGATCAGCGGCGAGGATTGGATCCAGGAAAGCCGTGCTAAGGTAGTTGAGGTTTCCGACTTGAAATATGCTAAGCAGAAGATGAAAAAGATAAGGTGGGTTTTGGCTGCTTCTCAAAAGTCAAAGATAAAAACCCTAAAAGACTTAAACGGAAAAACAATCTCTACTGAAGTAGTTAATCTAGCCAGGGATTACCTCAAAAGTAAGAAAATAAAGGCAAAGGTTGTTTTTTCTTGGGGTGCTACCGAAGTGAAGCCGCCGAAATTTTCTGACGCTGTGATTGATTTGACCGAAACAGGAATTTCTTTGAAAGTTCACAACTTAAAGATTTTAGATACGGTTTTTGAGAGTTCAACAATTTTTATTGCCAATAAAAAGGCAATGCAGAACCGATGGAAAAAAGAAAAAATAGAAGAATTGGGTTTGCTCTTAGACGGAGCAGTAGAGGGCGAAGAAATGGTTGGATTTTTTATGAACGTTCACCAGCAGATTCTTAAGAAGGTTATAAAGGCGTTACCCACCATGAAGAAGCCGACCGTGACTAGAATGCCAGCAACTGATTGGTACGACGTTTTTGCCGCTGCTCCTAAGGAGGAAGTAAGGGATCTAATGCCGAGATTGAAAAAGATGGGTTGTGAAGGAATAGTTGAGTTTCCTTTGAATAAAGCAGTGCTATAATATCAACAAAAGAGCGGCTGAAGCCGCTTTTTTGTTGGGCCTAAGGAGCAGGAGAGGCTTGTGGCGTAGGAGTGGGATTACTTTGCGGCTTGATAAAATCTTCTTTTGGGAAAAGCGGCAGGACTTGGCTCATAAAATCTCGCCAGGTTAAGCCAGCCATAACAATGCCAGGCTCCCTTCTCATCGGCGCATTATTGCTGTTTCCTGCCCAAACCCCCACTACGATTGAAGGGGTGTAGCCGATAATCCAGCCGTCGCGGTAATCGGTAGTCGTTCCAGTCTTAGCCGCTACTTGATATTCTTCAAAATACATCGGGGAGTTGGGGCCAAAGATTGGCGTTCTGGCTTCGTTGTCAGAAAGAATATCACTGATTAGTCTGGCGGTTTCAGAGCTGATAACCCTCTTCTCGTTTTTTTTATTCTCTTCTATAACGTTTCCTTGAGAGTCTTCAATTTTTAAGATTCCGGTAGCTGGTACTCTGACCCCGTCATTAGCAAAAACACCGTAGCCTGAAGTCATATCCAAAAGCCTTACTTCTCCTCCTCCTAAGACAATGGCTAGGCCGTAATAGGAATCAGGTTCATTCAAAGTGGTAATGCCCATTTTTTTTGCTGTTGCCAAACTATCATGCTGACCGGCTAAATAGGCTAGGACTTTTACTGCCGGGATATTCAACGAATTAGCTAGGGCACTTCGCAGGGTAACCAGTCCTCGGAACTTACCATCGTAGTTCTTGGGGATATATGGTTTTCCGCCCCAAATGCCGAAATTAGTTTCTTCATCGACAACAATATAGTTGTCGTCATAGCCTTTTTCAAAAGCCGTAGCATAGACAAACGGTTTGAAGGATGATCCTGGCTGTCTTCCGCTTTGATAAGTGGCGACGTTGACTTTAGGGTCAAATAAGCAGTCAATGCCGGGCTTGCAACCCTTGGGGTATGATTCGCCGAACCAGTCGGCTGAACCGATCATAGACAAAATTTCTCCGGTTTTTGGGTCTATGGCGACCAGAGCTGTATTGTAGCTATAGTATTTTTTATTCCTTTCAGCGCCGATAGCAACGTTTTTTTCAGCCAGCTGCTGAAGGTCCCAATCTAAAGTAGTGTATATTTTCAGGCCATTGTTTTCTAAAAAGTCTTTGCCGTATTTTTCAAAAAGATAATCCTGGATAAAAAACACAAAATGAGGAGCTTTTATGGATTGAGAAATTTCAGCAAAAATCACCTCTTCCTTTTTGGCTGTTTCTGCTTCATCTAGAGATATGTATCCTTTTTCTACCATTCGGTCCAAGATATAGTTTTTTCTCTCGATTAATTCGCTTTTGTGATTGCCGTAAGGAGATAAATAACTAGGGGCGCGGATTAAAGCGGCCAAGGTTGTTGCTTCATTTAAGGAAAGATCTTTCGTTGGCTTAGAAAAATATATTCTTGAGGCAGATTCCACCCCATAGATGTTCGGGCCCAAAGAGATTTGGTTTAAATACCATTCCAGGATTTGGTCTTTTTGGTAGCGCCTTTCTATTTCTAAGGCCAAGATTATTTCCCTAACCTTTCTCCCAACGGTTTTTTCACTTGTTAAAAAAGTAGATCGGATGAGTTGTTGAGTGATTGTGGAGCCGCCGTAAGCAAGTGTCCTGGTTTTAATATCTTTTATAACCGATCGAATAATGCCCTTTAAGTCTATGCCGTGATGGGAATAAAATTCAGCATCTTCGGTTACGACAACTGCGTTTCTGAGGTTTGCTGGCATTGAACTGAAGGGAATAATTTCCCTTTTTTCTTCTCCGTATAATTCATAAAGTAAGGTTTCGCCTGCCCGGTCATATATTTTGGTTGATTGAGAAAAAGTGTGCTCGGTAAACTTTTCCGGTCGAGGCAGGTCTTTGGCAAAATAAATAAATGCCGCCAGAGAAATGATTATTCCGAACAAGAAGAGGAATAAAAAAACGAGCCCCGTTATCTTTAAAATCGGACGGAGCGTTCTTTTTTGGTAAACCCTTCTTTGGAAAATCCTTTTGACCATTTATTCAATGTAATAAATTTAAAGCAATTTGGCAAATAGAAAATGGTTTGGTATTATTAAACAAAATATGAAGATAACCACTGATGATAACAAAATTACGGGTTTGATCGGTCGGGGCGTGGAAGAAGTGATTGAAAAAGAGAGCCTGTTAAAGAAGCTGAAATCCGGAAGAAAATTAAGGATAAAGCACGGGATTGACCCTACTGGTCCAAGAATCCATCTGGGTCGGGCGATTCAGTTTAGAAAACTGCGCGTTTTCCAGGAACTGGGCCACCAGGTCGTTTTGATTATCGGCGATTTTACCGCTCAAATCGGAGATGCTTCCGACAAGGATGCGATGAGAAGGTCTCTTTCAGAAAAGGAAATAAAGGAAAACATGAAAGATTACGAGCATCAAATTGGGAAGATATTAAATATGAGAAAGGTTGAATTGCGCCATAACAGTGAATGGCTGAAGAAGATGACTGCCAAAGACCTGTTAGCTATTTCCATGCAGTTTACAGCTCAGCAGTTGATTCAAAGAAGAAACTTTAAGGAAAGATGGGATGCCGGTCGGCCCATAGGTCTTCATGAGCTTGATTATCCTTTATTCCAGGGCTACGATTCAATGGCAATTAAAGCTGATGTAGAAGTCGGCGGCACTGACCAGGTTTTCAATATGCTAACTGGTCGCGATATCCAGCCGATGTTTGGCCAACCATCCCAAGACGTGATGACATTGAAAATGCTGAATGGCTTAGATGGTCGGAAGATGTCTACCAGCTGGGGTAATATCATTTCTATTATTGACGAGCCGAACGATATGTACGGGAAAGTGATGTCAATGAAGGACGAATCGATTCCTGAATACTTTGAGCTTTGTACTGATATTTCTTTTGAAGAGCTAGAATCTGTCAAGAAATCCCAAGCTAATCCGCGAGATATTAAAGCAAGATTAGCTAAAATGATTGTTAAGATTTATCATGGCGAGGAATTGGCTCAAGGGGCGGAAAACGAATTCAATAAAGTTTTTTCAGAAAAGGGCTTGCCTACCGATATCCCGGAAGTGGAGATAAAAGAGAAAAGCCTTCCTATTCTTGATCTGCTTGTTTTGTCTGGAGCTACTTTTTCAAAATCTGAAGCAAAGCGGCTTATTTTGCAAGGAGGGGTGAAGATTAACGGGGAGGTTCAGAACGATTGGCAGAAAGTCGTGGAAATAAAAAAAGGCATGGTTGTCAGGGCGGGGAAAAGAAAGTTCGCAAGGATTAAATAGTCTTTATTTTGCTTCTTGCCTGGAAAAGGTAGCAAAGCGCTATTCCTAAAGCGTCAGCTGCATCATCGGTTTTAGGTATTTCTTCTAAATTCAACAGGTTCTTAACCATTTTCTGGACCTGTTTTTTTTCTGCTTTGCCATAGCCAGCTACTGTCATTTTGACCTGCGAAGGAGTGAACTCGTAAGTAGGTATTTTGTTTTTTGCTGCCGTGAATAAAATAACTCCCTTAGCTTCGCTTACTGGCATTGCGGTTTTAAGGTTTTTAAAGAAAAAAAGCCTTTCTACGGCGAGGACATCTGGTTGGTATTTCTTAATCAGTTTTCCCAGTTCGCGGTTTAATATCTTAAGCCTTTCGCCAGCTGCTGTACCAGGCTTGGTTTTTATGCATCCGTAATCAACGGCTGTTATCTTTTCATCGCCAGATCTTTTTATGACCCCAAAACCAGTGGTCGCAGTGCCCGGATCAATTCCAAGGATAATCATAAATTGTTTAGTCCTTAACGTTTGAGTATATCTCTTGTACCTCGTCGCTTTCGTCTAAGGCCTCAAAGAGCTTCTCGCAGGATTCTTTTTCCTTTTCAGAGACAGCTATTTCTTCTTTTGCCACCACTCCTAGAATAGCAGAAGAAATTTTGATTCCCTTTGATTCAAGGTTTTTTTTGACGTTTTCTGTGTTTTCAGGACGGGCGTAAACATCCAAACCGCTTTCGCGCCAGAGAATATCATCTGCTCCAGCTTCAATTGCGGCTAGCTCTAAATCCTCTTTTGTCATTGCCTCCTGCTCTTTTTCCAAAGATATTATGCCTTTTTTATCAAACATCCACCTAACTGCGCCTTCGTTGACAAGCTTGCCGTTATTTTTATTCAATATCTGTTTTACCTCGCCTAAGGCTCGATTTTTGTTATCTGTTATTCCTTCGATAATCAAAGCTGTGCCGCCCGGGCCGAACGCCTCAAAAGAAACCTCTTCTAATTTCCCTTCTTCGCCTTCGCCAGAGCCTTTTTTTATTGCCCGGTCAACATTGTCTTTGGGCATATTCATTTCTTTGGCTTTCTCCATAGCCATGCGGAGCTTGGCGTTAATAGCCGGATCTGGCCCCGCGTCTTTTACAGCAATTGAAATCAAGCGGGCAACTTTTGAGAAGATTTTGCCCTTTTTTGCGTCAGCAATTGCTTTTTGGCCTTTGATTGAATGCCAATGGCTGTGTCCAGACATAAAAAATATTAGAGTTTATGTGTTATGTTTAGAATTTTAATCTAGAATTTTTCTTTTGTCCAGCTTGAGAGGTTGACAAGGTTGGCTTGGTTTGATAAAGTTAACATATTATTAATGATTATTTTGAATTTTTGTCCGTTTGAAAACGGACAATTTTTTTAGAAAAGCATGGATTTAAAAACATTCGCTTCGGCCATCAAACAGATCGCCGAGGAAAAAGGTATAGCCGTCGAGAAAGTAATGGAAAGTATTGAAACTGCCATTGCTGCTGCCTACAAAAAGGATTACGGGAAAAAGGGCCAGATAATCAAGGCTAAAATGGACCCTGTGACCGGCGAAGTTAAATTTTGGCAGGTAAAGCAGGTATTAGCAGAGGACATGATTTATTCTGAATCCGAGATAGAGGAGTTGAAGAAAAAAGCAGAGGCCGAAGGAGGCGTTTTCGGGTTTAAAGAAAGCGATGAAGAAGGAGAGGGAAGGAAGGTTAGGTTCAATCCAGAAAAGCATATTATGTTAGATGAAGCCAAGAAAGAAAAAAAGAGCATTAAGGCGAGCGAAGAACTGGAAACCGTTCTGGAGACCAAAAAAGATTACGGCCGTATTGCTGCTCAAACCGCTAAACAGGTTATTTTACAGAAAATAAGGGAGGCAGAAAGAGATGCGGTTTTTGGAGAATATAAATCGAAAGAAGGCGAAATAATTTCCGGAGTCATTCAGAGAATAGAAGGCCGTAATGTTTTTATTGATATCGGCAAGACCTTAGGCCTTCTTCCTAGGGAAGAGCAGGTTTATGGCGAATTTTACCGACCTGGTCAGCGATTGAAGTGCTATATCCTGAAAGTTGATGAAACTCCTCGGGGTCCGGTCGTAGTTCTATCAAGAGCTTATCCTAAGCTTATCTCCAAGCTTTTTGAACTAGAGGTTCCGGAAATATCCCAGGGGTCAGTAGTAATTAAGGCCATTGCCAGAGAGGCAGGTTCTAGGTCAAAGATTGCCGTTGAGTCAAAAGCTGAAGGTATAGATCCGATTGGTAGCGCAGTTGGCCAAAGAGGAACAAGAGTGATGGCTGTGATCAACGAGTTAGGCGGCGAGAAAATTGATATTATCGAGTATTCTGACAAACCGGAGAAGTTTTTAGCTAATGCTTTATCTCCAGCCAAGGTTTTGGAAGTCAAAATAATGCCGCAGAACAAAGCTCTTTGTTTGGTGCCAGAAGACCAGCTTTCTTTGGCTATCGGCAAAGACGGCCAAAATGTAAGGTTGGCTGCCAAGCTTACTGGTTGGAAAATTGATGTGAGAATGCCTGATAGCCAAACAGGAGAACCAACAGAAAAGACTGAAGACAGTCAAGAGGTAGTACCAGCTGAAGAGAAAAAAGAACCCAAAAAGAAAACAATCAAAAAAAAGAATAAATAATAACCCATTCTTTTATGAAAACATATTTCCCGATAGTTATTTCTCTTTTAGGCATAGTTTTTGTATTTTTTCTTGCAAGGAAAATCAAGAAAACGTCTTCGGGCGAAGGAAAAATGATTGAGATTTCCCAAGCTATCAGAGAAGGAGCTAAGTCGTACTTAAAAAGACAATACCGGACAGTAGCTATCGTAGCTGTGATTCTCTTTATTCTACTTTCTGTTTTTCTTGGCGTAAAAACAGGGCTAGGGTTTTTGCTGGGTGCTGTTCTTTCAGCTCTGTCTGGTTTTATCGGCATGATGATTTCTACCCAAGCTAACGTTAAGGTGGCAGAAGCTGCCAAGAAGGGCATGAAGCCAGCTTTAACGCTTTCTTTCAACGGTGGCCTAGTGACGGGATTACTGGTAGTGAGCTTAGGATTGCTGGCCGTAACTGTCTTTTACATATTAACCAAAGACCTTAAGGCTTTAATAGCTTTAGGTTTTGGCGGCAGCTTGATTTCTGTTTTTGCCAGATTGGGCGGAGGAATTTACACCAAAGCCGCTGACGTAGGAGCAGACCTTGTGGGCAAAGTGGAAAAAGGAATCCCAGAAGACGATCCAAGAAACCCAGCAGTTATTGCCGATCAGGTCGGCGACAATGTTGGTGATTGCGCTGGTATGGCAGCTGATATTTTCGAAACTTATGTTGTCACCACTATCGCAACTATGATTTTAGGAAGTCTGGTTTTTCCCTCGGCTGTAAGCTCTCAGTTTATCTTATTACCCTTGTTGTTGGGCGGTATTTCCATCTTGTCTTCAATTATCGGCAGTTTCTTCGTAAGGCTAGGCAAGAAAGAGAATATTATGGGTGCTTTGTACAAGGGCTTAATTGTTTCGGCCGTCCTCTCGGCAATAGGATTTTATCCGATAGTTAACAGCTTGGTTTTTACCAATCCTGATTTTTCTTCCTTTAAACTGTATCTTGCTTGTTTGGTAGGACTAATTGTTGCCGCAGGGATGTTTATTATCACCGAATATTATACTTCTAAAAGATTTAAGCCAGTTAAAAATATTGCTTCAGCTTCGCAGACCGGCCACGCGACGAATATAATTACAGGACTGGCAACGGGTATGATTTCTACTGGCTGGCCCATTCTTTTAATTACCCTAGGAATGCTTGTCAGCTATTGGCTGGCTGGTATTTATGGAGTAGCTTTAGCTACAACTGCGATGCTTTCTTTAGCAGGAATTGTTGTCGGTATCGATGCTTACGGTCCAATAACAGATAACGCCGGCGGCATAGCCGAAATGGCTGGGCTTCCTGGTGAAGTAAGAAAAATAACAGATGCCTTAGATGCAGTCGGCAACACGACTAAAGCCATTACTAAAGGCTATGCTATTGCTTCAGCTGGGTTAGCGGCTTTAGTTTTATTCGCTGCCTATACCCAGGAGTTAGCTGATGCTGGCAGTAAAGCTAATTTTCTTCTAGAAAACCCAAGGGTAGTCGCCGGGTTGTTTATAGGCGGGCTGCTTCCTTATCTTTTTGCAGCCTTGGCAATGAGCGCCGTGGGCAAGACAGCTTCTAGCGTTGTGGAAGAGGTGCGGCGTCAGTTTAGAGAAATAAAGGGTCTGATGGAGGGAAAAACCAAGCCAGAATACGGAAAAACCGTTGATATTGTGACAAAGTCTGCGATTAAGAAAATGATCGTACCGGCCTTAATCCCAGTTGTTTCCCCCATTTTAGTCGGTTTTATCTTGGGCCCCGAAGCATTGGGCGGACTGTTAATCGGTAGCATCGTGACTGGATTATTTGTCGGTATTTCGATGACTACTGGCGGTGCAGCTTGGGACAATGCCAAGAAATATATTGAAGACGGGAATTTCGGAGGCAAGGGTTCTTTCGCTCATCAAGCTGCTGTTACTGGAGATACGGTTGGAGACCCCTACAAAGATACGGCAGGGCCAGCCATTAATCCGATGATTAAGGTGTTGAACATAGTAGCGTTATTAATCGTTACTTTCTTGGTCAAATGAGAAGCACTGTAAAAAAACTTCCCAAGTCAGAAGTAGAAATTGAGATTGAGATTTCTCCTGAGGAACTAAACAAGTTTATTGATAGAGTTATTTTGGATTTTTCCCAAGGCGCTAAAATGCCGGGGTTCAGGCCGGGGAAAATTCCCAAAGATATGATTGAAAAAGAAATAGGCGAAGAAAGAATTTTAGCTAATGCAGCTGAGTTGGCAGTCAGCGATGCTTATCCCAAAGCAATAATGGAGAATAAGATAGATGCTATTTCTCATCCTCAGGTTCATGTTCATAAACTAGTTCGTGGCGATCCTTTTATTTTCTGCGCCAAGGTAGTGGTTATGCCGGAAATAAAGATGCCTGATTATAAAAAGATTGCCGGGCGAGTTGAAAGGAAAGAAGTTTCAGTCAGTGATAAAGAAGTTGAAGAAACCTTAAAATGGTTGCAGAAATCAAGAGCTAAATTTATTGCCAAACCGAGTGTAGCCGAACTGGGGGACTTTGTCGAAGTTGAGTACTGGTCTCCTGAAATAGAGGGCATAACTAACCCTAAGGGCGTGAAAGATGCCTTTCTTTTGGGAGAAGGAAAGTTTTTACCCGGGTTTGAAGAAAAATTAGTCGGCATGAGGGCTGGAGAAGAAAAACCTGGAATATTGCTGGAAATCCCGAAGGATTATTTTGCTAAAAACTTAGCTGGAAAAAAGATAAATATAAGGGTTAAAGTGGGTTCGGTGCAAAAGGTAGAATTGCCCGAAATTAACGACGAGTTCGCTAAGAATATGGGTAATATTAGCGGTTTGGCTCAGCTTAAAGAGAATATTAAAAAGGGTATGACTTTTGAAAAAAGAGAAGCCGAAGTCCAGCGCGTCAGAAATGAAATTATTGATAAAATAAGCGACGAAACGAAAATGGAGGTACCAGATTCTTTGGTGGACCTAGAAAAAGCCCGGATACTCGAGAATTATAAAAAGAATGTTCAGGACCAGCTTCAGATTTCATTTGCCGAATATCTGGAAAAAACAAAGAAAACCGAAAAAGAAATAATAGATTCTTTTTCAGCCCAGGCCCAGAGAAGAATTAAAAATTCGTTAGTTTTAAAAGAGATTGGCCAAAAAGAGGGAATTTCTATCTCGGAAAAAGAAATAGAGGAAAAAGCTAAAGAAACCTTGAGCCGCTACCCTTCTGTCAAAAAGGCTGAAAAGGAAATTGACCTTAACAAGTTAAAGGATTATACTAAAGAAGCAATTTACTATGAAAAAACCTTTCAGTTATTAGAAAAATTAGCATAAAAACATGAATCTCGTACCAACAGTTTTAGAAAAAACAAATTATGGGGAAAGAGCCTATGACATCTACTCCCGCCTGCTCAAAGAAAGAATAATATTTCTGGTCGGACCGATCAGCGATACTTTGGCTAATTCGGTTATCGCCCAGATGCTGTTTCTGGCTTCAAAAGACCCAAAAAAAGACATCCAATTATATATTAACACCCCGGGCGGTTCAGTTACGGCTGGCTTGGCCATTTACGACACAATGCAGTATGTAAAATGCCAGGTAGCAACGATTTGCTTCGGTTTAGCTGCTTCAATGGGCGCAGTTTTGTTGGCAGCCGGAGCCAGAGGGAAAAGGTATGCTTTGCCCAATGCTGAAATTCTTCTTCACCAAGTGGCTGGCGGAGTGACTGGAGCGGCTGTAGATATCGAAATTACAGCCAAACAGATAATAAAGATAAAGAACAAACTGAACAGCATTATTTCTCAACAAACCAAGCAGCCTTTGGAAAAAGTGGAGAAGGACACTGACCGCGATTTTTACCTGTCAGCCGAAGAAGCGAAAGATTACGGTATAATTGACGAGGTGATAAAAACAAAAGAAGGCCCAAAATAGATTTTCCTCCCCCTCCAAAAGGGAGGTTGTTTTTTTTCAAGGATTTTGCTATTATATCAGCAGAAATTACTTAACTTTGAATTTTGGTAAAATTAGTTAGAACCAACAAAAACATTTTATGCTAAATAGCCAAAATCTTCTTAAATATGGATCAATTTATACTTCCTATAGTCGGAGCGATTTTTCTTTGCATCGGGTCTGTTTTTGGTTATCTCACTCGTCAATCAATCGCCCGGAAAAAAGCCGGGACCATAGAAGCGGTTCTTCAGAAAAAGATATCCCAAGTTAAAAAAGAATCTGAGGAAATAATCTCTCGGGCCGAAGAAAAAGCATCGGCCGTGCTAGAAAAAACCAAGAAAGACATCGATTCCCAAAGACGGGAGCTTTTTAGCGCTGAGAGAACTTTGCTGAAGCGAGAGAGCATTTTAAACGAAAGAACGACAGGCTTCGAGGAAAAAGAAAAAGATTTCCACCAAAAAGTTGGTAAACTGAAAGAGATCAAAGAGAATCTGGAGGGATTAAAAGAAGAAGTGGTGAAAAACCTTGAGCGCGTTTCTCAGCTTTCCAAAGATGAGGCCAAGGAAGAGCTGTTGAAAAATCTGGAAAGAGACTATCAAAGAGAAATTGTTTCCAGAATAAACAAGTTGGAAATAGAGGGCTTTGAAAAGTACGAAAAGAAAGCCAAGGAACTTTTAGCAGTTGCCATCCAAAAGTATGCCCTTTCTCAGGCACAGGAGTTGACTACTACAACCGTTTCTCTTCCTTCAGATGAAATAAAAGGAAGAATTATTGGGAAAGAGGGAAGAAACATTAGGACCTTGGAAAAGTTAACAGGCGTGGAGATAGTTGTTGACGAAACGCCAGAAGCCGTTGTCATATCCGGGTTCAACCCAGTAAGGCGGCAGGTGGCAAAAATCGCCCTGGAGAAATTAATCCAGGACGGGAGAATCCAGCCGGCCCGAATTGAAGAAATGGTGCAAAAGGCCGAGACGGAAATTTCTACTCAGATAAAAGAGGCGGGCGACCGGGCAGTTTACGAAACCGAGGTATTGGATTTAGACCCCAAACTAATCCAACTTTTGGGGAGGCTAAAGTTCCGAACTAGCTATGGCCAAAACGTTTTGCTCCATTCAATAGAAGTAGCCTTGTTGTCTGGTGTCTTGGCAGCCGAGCTTGATGCTAATGTAAAAATAGCGCAAAAAGCCGGGCTTCTTCATGATATTGGTAAGGCAGTTGACCATCAAATTCAGGGTTCTCACGTTGATATCGGGATAAAAATACTTGAAAAGTTCAAAGTAGATAAGCAGGTTATAGACGCGATGAAATCGCATCATGGAGAATACCCAGCCGAAAGCCTGGAGGCAACCTTAGTCCAGACAGCGGATCAGGTCTCCGGTGCTAGGCCAGGAGCTAGAAAAGACACCTTAGAAGACTACCTGAAACGATTAGAAGAGCTGGAAGGGATTGCCCAAGCCTTCCAAGGAATAGAAAAGGCCTATGCCATTCAGGCGGGCAGAGAATTAAGAGTTTTTGTCAAGCCGACAGAGGTTGACGATCTAGGTGCCAAAAGACTGGCTAGAGATATTGCCAATAGAGTCCAGGAGGAACTGAGGTATCCAGGGGAAATAAAGGTAACGGTTATTAGAGAAAATAGGGTTGTTGAATACGCTAGATAAGCAAAAAAGCCGGCTAAGAACCGGCCTTTTTGTTGCTTTGAGCGGGTAACGGGATTTGCACCCGTGATAACTCCTTGGAAGGGAGTTGTGATGCTGTTTCACCATACCCGCACCTTTTCGGGGCGCTGGGATTTGCACCCAGAGTCGTCCGCTCCCAAAGCGGATATGTTTCTGTTACACCACGCCCCGTACACAATTTGAATATAGCTTTTATTATATTTTTGGTCAATCTTGTTTATTATTTTTGGCAAGAAGTGATATAATGATAAAAAGTATATGCCGAAAAGCTTTTTAGGTAATTTGAATATTGTTTCGCAGTGCCGTCGTTACGGCGTTTCTTTATGGCAATGTCCCCAGTTTTTGTTTCTAATAATGGGGCTTTTTATCATTAGCAGTTCTGCAGGCACCTATTTCATCGGTACCCGTTTTATCGATGACCCTGTGATTGTTGCCATGGTTGTTTTGGTAATCACTGCCATCTTGTTCATTCTTTCTTTTGCCATTACCCAGAGCTTTGAAAAATTGGCCGAAGTCTCTCGTTTAAAATCAGAATTTATAGGCGTGGTAACCCATCAACTGCGTTCCCCTTTGACCAACTTAAAGTGGGCAGTAGAGCTTATCTCTTCTGACGATTTTGTTAAAGACAAAGAAAAAGAAGAAGAGTATTACAGTGTTTTAAAAGAGAACATAACCAGGATGATGGAGTTGGTAGAAGAATTATTGATAGTTTCAAAGATAGAGCAGGGCGTTTTGGTGCTTCATAGAAAAGAAGTTGACTTTAAGGGGCTGATTGATGAGATGATTTCCCGATTTAAGTTTTTTGCCGTCGCGTCTAACGTTTTTATTAAATTTTATCCTAAGGACAATATCCCAAAGGTTTTTATCGATCCTCAGCAGGTGAAACTGGTTGTAGAAAACTTAATTGATAATGCCATCCGCTATACCAAAGGTGGAGGCGTTGTTGAAATTTGGTTGGAGAAGAAAGGCAATCTTCTGCAGTTTAAGATAAAAGATCAGGGAGTTGGTATTCCTGAAGAGGATAAAAAATATATCTTCCAAAAGTTCTTCCGGTCCGAAAATATTTTGAAAAACCAGGTGAGGGGAACAGGATTAGGTTTATTCGTAGCTAAAAAAATTATTGATAATTCCGGCGGCACTATTTGGTTTAAGTCGGAATTAAATAAAGGCACAACATTTTATTTTAATTTACCAATCTAATATATGAAAAAAATATTATTTGTTGAAGACGAAGCAGTTCTCCAAAAAACCCTTACTGAGATTCTAAAAAATGAGGGGTATAAAGTGGTAAACGCGTTGGATGGAGAATCGGGGCTGCGCTTGGCCAAGTCTCAAAAGCCTGATTTAGTTTTGCTAGATATCGTTTTGCCGCGGCTCCAAGGCCTCGAAGTTTTGAAAGCCATAAAAGATGACCCAGAAACCAAAGACATCCCGGTTATTATTCTGACTAACCTTGAGTCATCCCAAGAAATAGAAAAAGCGCTTGCTTTTGGTGCCACTACTTATCTGCTCAAAACCCAATATACCCTTCCTGAGATTACTGAGAAAATAAAGAGTGCGATCGGAGAGTAAATTAAAGGTTAATCTTATTAATAAATATGAGGATTGAACCGCAGAGGTTAAAAGCTTTTTTGCTTGACATGGGCCTTGTTACCGAGGCTCAATTTGAAGCTGCTCTTAAGAAGTCCAAGAAGTGCGATCAGAGGGTGGAAGAGGTACTGGTCGCTGAAGGCCTGCTAGCCAGCCAAGAATTGATAAAACTTGAAGCATATATTTTAGGGATTCCTTTCGTCAGCTTAGTGAATGAAATTATTCCACCGGAGGTTTTGAGAATAATCCCGGAACCAATCGCCCGGAGCCATAATATTATTGCTTTCAGAAAGAAAGGGATAGATTTGGAAGTGGCAATGCTTGATCCGGAAGATTTGAGAATGATCGAGTTTATCAAGAAAACAGCCGATCTTAAAATACTGCCCAGGTTGACCACTGTTGAGAGCATAAAGCATGCCTTAAAGCAATATCAAAGAACGCTTGAAGCGGAGTTTGGCGATATTATTCAAAAAGAAGCAGTAGTGATAACTCCGATTAAAGAAGAGGCAGAAGGAGAAGAAAAGGAAGAATTGCGCAAGGCGGCCGAAGAGTTGCCTGTGATAAGGATTGTTGATACCCTGATGAAGCATGCTATCTTGCAACGGGCCTCTGACATTCATATTGAGCCGACCGAAAAAGAGGTAGTTGTCCGCTATAGAATAGATGGCATTTTGCGGAATGCTATGGTTCTGCCAAAGACCGTTAGCTCCGGAATCGTAGCCAGGATAAAAGTTCTTTCCAACTTGAAGCTAGACGAGCACCGCTTGCCTCAGGATGGGCGGTTCAAAATAGAAAGCGAAGAATATAAATACTCGGTTAGGGTTTCCGTTCTGCCGATTTTTGACGGGGAAAAGATCGTGATGAGGCTTTTGCCAGAAACGTCGCGAGCCCTAACTTTAGAAGATCTAGGATTGAGGGGAGAAGTTTTAGAGAAAGTTCAAGATGCTTTGAAGAAACCAGTAGGGATGGTTTTAGTTACTGGGCCGACAGGCTCTGGGAAAACCACTACTCTCTATTCCATGATGGAGATTCTGAATACGCCAGATATCAATATTTCAACAGTGGAGGACCCGGTTGAGTACAGAATGCCGAGAATAAATCAAACCCAGGTTAACCCTAAAATAGGGCTGACTTTTGCCAGCGGTCTCAGGTCGCTGGTAAGGCAAGACCCCGACGTTATTATGGTCGGGGAAATCCGCGACAATGAAACTGCCGGCTTGGCTATTAATGCTGCTTTAACGGGCCACCTGGTTCTTTCCACCTTGCATACAACCAATGCGGCTGGGGCTATGCCCCGTTTGATTGACATGAAAGCCGAGCCTTTTTTGATCGCCTCAACATTAAATTTGATTATTGCCCAAAGGCTGGTGAGAAAGCTTTGTCCTGATAAGGACAAGCACAAATTGAAAGACAGCGAAATAAAAAGCCTGAGCAAATACTGTGATTTGGAAAAGATTCTCAGGGTCCTAAAAGAAGAAAAGATAATAAAAGCGAAAGGCACCCTTAAGGATATTGAATTCTATCGGCCTAAGCCCAATAAGGAAAGCGCCGATGGGTTCAGCGGTCGTATCGGGATTTTTGAAGTTCTTGGGATAACCGAGACAATCAAAGAGCTGATTGCTAAACGAGCTACCAGCGACGCAATCCAAGGACAGGCTGAAAAGGAAGGGATGAGGACAATGGTTGAAGATGGGTTCGTTAAAGCGGCTCAAGGCCTCACTACCATCGAAGAAGTATTAAGAGTCATAATGGAATAAATGCCTCGCTATTCTTATTTCGGAAAAAGTTTAACCGGCGAATCGCGCTCTGGAGCTTTAGAGGCGAAAAACAAGCAGGATTTAGCCAAGATCCTTCGCCAAGAAGGTTGTATTTTGGTTTCAGCTGTTTCTGACGAAGAAGTAGCTTCAAAGAATAAGTTTAATTTTTCTATCCCCTTCTTGAATAAAGTACCTCTTAAGGAAAAAATAATGCTTGCTCGCAATCTGAGAGTCATGGTAATGGCTGGAATTTCTCTTCCTAAATCCCTTTCTATTCTGGCTGGCCAGAGCAAAAGCAAGAAACTAAGGCGAGCCCTTCTAAAGATTTCCCAAGAAATTATTGAAGGGAAAACGTTCTCTGGAAGCTTATACTCTTACCCTCACATTTTTTCGGAGCTTTTTTGTAGTATGATAAAAGTCGGCGAAGAATCAGGGACGATGGAAGAATCGCTGAAAGTTCTGACTACCCAGATGGAAAGAGAGTACGAACTAAAGTCTAAGATTAAAAGCGCCATGATTTACCCTGCTTTTATTCTTGCAACAATGTTTTTGATCGGTATTTTGATGCTGGTTGTGGTGGTGCCAAGGCTGTCTGAAACATTTGTTGAATTAGGGATTACTCTGCCCCTTACAACCAGAATAATTATTGGTACCGGAAACTTTTTAGCTAGGTTTTGGTACATTATTCCCGTGGTTTTACTTGGTCTGGTTTTTCTAACAAGATTTTTAATGAGTACTAATCAGGGGAAAAGAGCTTTTAATAAGCTTTCCCTAAAAGTTCCTATTATTCGTCTCCTTACCAAACAGCTAAACTCGGCTTACACAGTGAGGACCCTAAGCTCCTTGATATCTGCTGGCATTCCGATTGTCAGGTCGTTGGAAATTACTGCCGGAACCCTTACTAATGTTTTCTACAAAGAGGCAATTCTTGAAGTAGCCGAGCAAGTAAAAAAAGGCTTCAAGTTGTCTCGGGCCCTAAAGCCATACGAAAACATTTATCCTACTCTGGTGATACAGATGATGGAGGTCGGCGAAGAAACTGGCGAAACAGCAGGCGTTTTAGGAAAACTGGCTGATTTCTTTGAAGAAGAAGTTTCTAACGCCACCAAAAATCTTTCAGTTGTTATTGAACCTGCCCTGATGCTTTTAATCGGAGCTATTGTTGGTTTTTTCGCTATTTCAATAATCCAGCCGATATATTCGATGATGTCGGCGATAAAATGATCTCTAGATTTCTTAAGAATAATCACGGTACAACCTTAGTTGAAATGCTGACTGTTATCGGAGTATTGACTATTCTAGTCGGTATTTCCGTATCAGCGCTTTATCTATTCCAAAAGAGATCAGATCTCGATAACAACCTAGACAAACTTTTTAGTATCTTTAAACTTGCCCAAAGCAAAGCCTTGGCTTCGGAAGACGCTAGTCAGTACGGGGTTTTTTTTGACGACTCTAGCCCGAATCAGACATACACCTTTTTTAAGGGACCTAGTTTTGCCTTAAGAGATGTTTCTTTTGACCAAGTTCATAAAATCCCGTCTCGATTGGAAATTTACCAAGTGAGTTTAGCTTATAACAGCAAGGAAGTCGTTTTTGATAAAGTGAGCGGAGCGACAGAGCAGTTTGGGCTTGTTTCTTTGAGGGTGAAAAGTGACCCTTCTCAAAGCCGAACCATTTATATCGAAGAGATGGGCCAAGTTGGGCTGGTTGTTCCAGCGACCATTAGCAGCGGCTGGGTTCAAGATACCAGACATATCCACGTTAGTTACCAAAGAATAATAGATACAGATACCGAAACCTTGAATTTAGTCTTTCCGACCGTAACTCAGCCAATACCTCTGGCCGTTAACCTAGAGGGCGGTCAGATCTATTGGGAGGGAATTATTTTAGTTGACGGGGTAGAACAGGCTATAAAGATTCATACCCATAGCTTAAACGGTCCGGATACCCAATTTTGTATTCACCGTGACAGAAGGTATAATGATAAGGAGTTAAGTATTACGCTCAGCGGAGACGGCACAGGAAGCATTATCAGCTATTCAGCCGATGGAGCTACCGTTAGCTTTGGATCAATCCATGTCACCAGCCTTAATGAACAATAAAAACCTTGAGAGGGGCGTTTCAACTACTGAAATTTTGATAGTCGCTTTTATAATTTCGATTGCTTTGGTTTCTCTTTCTGGCTTGGCAGCGTTTTCTTTGAAGAACTCTGCTTCAATAAAAGATATTACCGCGGCTAACAAGTTAGCCGAGGAAACAATTGAAGCGGTAAGAAGTTTTCGCGACGCTACAACCTGGGATAGCGATGGGCTAGGCGTTATAACTTTAGGTGATATCCACCCGCACTATCCTAATCTTGCTGGAGGCCCCTTGCCTGCTTGGACTTTGCCAGAGGGTACAGAAACATTAGGGAGTTTTGAAAGGAAAGTTGTTTTTGAGGAAGTTTCTCGAGATCTGGCAACCAAGAATATCGAGCCTGTTTATAATTCCAGCCACGATGATCCTGATACTCGCAAGGCAACTGTTACTATTTATTGGGGCGACAGCGGTTCAAAAGTGGCTAGCATCGTTGCCTACCTTACCAATTGGAAATAATGAAGGAGAATTTTGTTAGAAAAACAGTCTCCCAGAACGCTTTCACCTTAGTAGAGATTTTGGTTTATGTTGCCATCCTCTGCATTTTGGCCGGCACAACAATCTCTTTTATTTTCTGGACGATTCAGTCAAACTCCAAGATTAAGGTTATCGGAGAGACAATGGGTAGGGCCGACAGAGCAATGGAAATAATGATCGGTCAAGTAAGAGGGGCAAAGAGCATCTATACCCCCACTACTGATTCTAAACAGCTTTCTTTGGAAACCAGTAATTACTTGCCTGACGGCGAAGAAACCAGCTACATTGACTTTTTTCTTTTTGGTAGTCGGATTTGGCTAAAAAGAGAAGCCCATGACCCTATTGCCCTAACCCCTGATTCGCTTCAGATCAGTAACCTAAGCTTTATTCAAATAGATTCAAATGGTCAGCCGTCAGTTAAGGTTAGCTTTACTGCTAGTTATAACAATCCTACCGGTCGGCCGGAATATCAAGCCTCTATTAACTTAGTTTCTACTGCCTCGTTGAGGCCGCATTAAAATGAAAAAGTCTTTAAGCGCTCAAAAAGGTTTTATCGCTCTTATCATGACAGTTTTTGTTTTGTTTATTGTTTTAGGAATAGCATTGAGTGCTGCCCTTATAGCTACTAACGAGAATAAAATTTCTACCAATGCGGTAAAATCTGCTCAGGCCTATTACGCTGCTGAGTCAGGATTAGAAGACGCGCTTTTACGGTTAAAAATGGATCCATCTTTGACTAACCTTAGCTACGACCTAAATGTTGGGGGAAGCATTGCTAGTATTGTCATACCAGATTCTCTTGGCGGCTCCAGAACTTTAACGTCGCAGGGCGATGCAGCAGGACGCATCAAAAACATTCAAGCGGTTTATAGAATTGACGCAGACCAAATATCTTTTCATTACGGCGCCCAAGTAGGAGAAGGCGGCATGGTGATGGGTAATAACTCCAGGATTATGGGAAATGTTTTTTCCAACGGGAATATTACCGGAGCTGGCAAAATCGATAACAGCGTTATCGTAGCTGGTAGCGGCAATAAAATTGACGGCTTGGAAGTAGGAGAAGACGCCATAGTTCATACTTGCGTGGATTCTGATATAGGCGGCGATCTTATTTATGTTTCTGGCGGCAGCGTGGCAAGTTGCGATGTCGGGGGTGTGGTTAGTTCCAGACCAAACCAAATTGAACCCGAACCTCTTCCTATCTCTGCTAGTCAGATTATTGATTGGAAGACTGAAGCTGGGGCAGGAGGTATAGTGGCTGACGATGTGACAATCAGTGGCGCTTTCAATAATTTAGGTCCTGTCCAGATAGGAACGCCTAGCCAGCCTAAAAACCTTACCATAACCAACAATTCGCGCCTTAAAATAAAAGGCACTGTTTATGTAACAGGCAATATAATCTTTGACAATAACTCTATTATTGAGCTTGACTCTTCAGCGTACGGTTCTTTCAGCGGTGTTATTTTAGCCGATGGCAGGATAACTGTGAGTAATAATGTTATTTTACGAGGCACTGGTCAGTCCGGGAGCTATATTCTGATTCTTTCTACCAATTCTTCTTTAAACCCCGGGACACCAGCTGTTAACCTTAGCAATAATGCTGCTGGCGCCATTTTTTACGCTTCCAGCGGTTTGATTATGCTTAATAATAATATGAGGGCAAGAGAGGTCACCGGTTATAAAATACAGATTAACAATAATGCAGTTATAGAGTATGAAAGCGGACTAGAGAATCCTATTTTTTCTAACGGGCCGGGCGGTTCTTGGGTGGTGGAAGGTTGGAAAGAAATTGAATAGATTTGTTTTCGCTTAGTCTCGGCGGCTCCTTGGAGCCGTTTTGTTTAACAATATTTTTAGTGATATAATTAACCAATGATAGAATTTTTGAACCTAAAGCCAAAAACTTTTGGCTTGGACGTTTCTGACTTTTCTTTAAGGATAGTTGAGCTTAGCAAAAGAGGGAGGTCTTTAAGTTTGACTTCTTGGGGCCAATCGGAAATAAAACCAGGGTTGGTTCAGAACGGAGAAATAAAAGACGAAGAGCAGATGGCCTTGGTGATTAAAGAAAGCTTAAAACGCGTCCAAGGCAGAAAAATTAGAGCAAGAAACGTTATTGCTTCTTTGCCAGAGGATA
>CAYYDH010000004.1:0-27536 GCA_964470615.1 uncultured Candidatus Saccharibacteria bacterium | reverse complement strand
TCGGATGTGCGCGTTGGCGTCGATCTTCTCCGTGTGCGTGAACTGCTTGGCCGTTTTCGTCTTCGGGATCTTCGTCACGTCGAACTGCCGCTTCCGGTACCGCATACTGCACCTTCCTTTCTCCGAGAGTTCGGAGTTTTATCCACCGGACCACCCGGTAGATCTTAGACCCTAAAAAAGAACTGTTTGTATATCATAACCCCAGGCTCAAAGCTCTGTCAAGCTGTGGAAAGAATGCTATAATAGAATATATGTTTTTGATTGTCGGACTGGGAAACCCAGGTGAAAAATATCAAGACACTCGTCATAATGTTGGATTTGCAGTGGTGGAAAGATTTGCGGAAAAAAACAATTTCCCTGCTTTTCAGCTTTCTTCAAAGTTCAACGCCCTTCTGTCGGAAAACCTGCTAGGAAAAGAAAAAACAATCTTGGCCCTGCCCCAAACCTTTATGAACGAATCAGGGGCGAGCGTAAGCTCTCTTATCTACTTCTATAAGATATATCCGGCAAACGTTATCGTTGTCCACGACGACATGGACATACCATTGGGGCAGATTAGGGTCGTTTACGACCGCGGATCAGCCGGCCACAAAGGAGTAGAATCAATTATTGACAAATTCGAGTCTAACCAGTTTCTAAGAATCCGGATCGGCATACAACCAAGCAAGGGAAAACCAAACAATCCAGAAAAGTTTGTTCTTAAAAAGTTCGATAAAAGCGAAAAAGAAATCATTGATGCTGCAATAGAAAAAGCATCTAACGCTCTTGACCTTCTGACAAAAGAGGGAGTAGAAAGAGCAATGAATGAATATAACGGATAAACCCAACTTAAACAGAATATTAATCGTCAGCATCACCCCCTACTTTTTAGAAAAGGGGAATCTTTGGTTTGAAGAAAACCTGAACAAGATTCTGGAAGCTAGTAAAACCCAGTCTTTCTTTGAAGACAACATACTATATATAGAAAGGGGCCAATTTTTTAACTTCTCCCAGTTCCTGCGTAAGCTTGATGAAATGGGGTATGAGAAAGTTTTGGAAACAAACGAACCTGGCGAGTTTTCCCAACGCGGCGGCATTATCGATGTTTTCCCGATAAACATGCTTCAAGCAGTACGCTTTGATTTTTTAGGAAACAAGATAGAAAACATATATCCCCTGGAAGCTAAGATTGAAGATGAAGAAAGATCAAAGGAAGTTTTAAGAAAGAAGCTGAAATCCCAGAGAATATTCTCTGACCTCAAGAACCTGAAAGCTGGCGACTTTCTTGTACACCTAGACCACGGCATCGGCCGATTCTCAGAAATTAAAGAACACGATGGCCACAAATACTATCTGTTAGAATACGCGGCTGGCGACAGGTTGTATGTGCCTCAGGGCTTGGAAAGAAAGTTGTCCCGCTATGTAGGATTCGTTGACCCAAAAATATCCCGCTTGGGCTCTGAATTATGGCAAAAAACTAAGAAAAAAATAAAAGAAGAAGCGGAAAAGTTTGCCAAAGAAATTCTGGAAATCTTCGCCAGAAGAGAAATAGCTGAAAGACCAGTCTATTTGCAAGCCGATGATTTTGACCTCCATATTGCCAATTCTTTTAAGCATGAAGCAACTCCTGACCAAGCTGAAGCGATTGAGGAAATAAGGAAAGACTTGGAAAAAACAAAGCCAATGGACCGAATTGTCTGCGGCGACGTGGGATTCGGAAAAACCGAAGTGGCCCTAAGGGCAATAATAAAGGTGGTGAAATCTGGCTATCAGGCAGTCTTGATCTCCCCTACCACTATTTTAGCAAACCAACACTTCAACAATTTCAAAAACCGTCTTAAAGATTTACCAGTTAGGACAGCGCTTCTAACCCGATTACAAAGTAAAAAAGAACAGGCGCAGATAATAAAAGAACTGGGAGAGAATAAGATTGACGTTTTGATTGGCACCCATCGGCTTTTGTCAAACGATGTCGCTCCTTTGTTGTTTAATAAAGAAACCGGCCTTTTAATAATTGACGATGAACAAAGGTTCGGGGTCAAGCAAAAAGAAAAGCTGAAACAAATGAGAAGTAAGATAGACATCTTGTCTTTGTCAGCTACGCCCATTCCTAGAACCCTTTACCTCGTTCTGTCTTCTTTAAGGGATATGAGCTTAATTCAAACTCCGCCAGAAGGACGTTTGCCAATCAAAACTTTTGTTTCTCCTTATTCAAATAAAATTATTAAAGATGCCATTGAAAAAGAAATGGCCCGTTCCGGCCAAGTATACTATCTCCATAACCTGGTAGAAACAATCGGAGCAGTTAAGAAATCAATGGAGAAATTATTACCCAATGTAAGGTTCGGCATTGCCCATGGCCGAATGCCAGAAAAAGAACTGATAAAAGTAATGGCTGATTTTGAGAATAAAAAAATAGATGTCCTAATCGCCACGACCATCATAGAAAACGGAATAGACCTGCCAAATGTAAACACCTTGATAGTGGCTGACTCTTCCCGCCTTGGCCTCTCGCAGGCCTATCAGATACGAGGGAGAATCGGCCGAGCAAAAACCCAGGCCTTCGCGTATTTTTTCCACAGCCAGCGGATGAGAGGCAAGGCCAAGATGAGAATGAGCGCCTTGAAAGAAGCTGAAACTTTGGGTTCCGGCTACCGCATTGCAATGCAGGATTTGGAAATACGGGGCGCTGGAAACATTTTAGGCAAAGAACAATCAGGAAGCATAAACAGAGTAGGGCTTAACCTCTACTGCCAGATGCTGTCTGAAGCAGTAGAAAAATTAAAGAGCCAATAAAAAAAGCCCGGGCTTTATGGCCTAGGCTCTGCTACGGGGGCAATCGTCGAAAGCAACTTAACAAAAGAAACGGTTGCTCTTGTGTTTCCATCCACCTTTGCCACGAAGTTGGACCCCTCCAGTAAAAACCTTTTTGAATCAGCTGACCCTCTAATGTGGACATCGTCGGTTGGGAGCTCCATGTGTACTTTTTCGGAGGCCCTTATTGATTTGTGGAACCGACCTATGCCATGCTCAACCAGCGCGAATTCTCGTTTCAAACGTCTCAACTCGTTGAACTGAGCGCCATAAATTCCGAGAAGCTGGATCGCCATTTCGGTAATAAGCGTTCCCATGAAAAAAATGTCATCGGCTCCCCTGAAGCAAAAACCCACACAGACGGCAGGGTTTACTTCCAAAACGCCGATCACTCTGTCCCTCAGAACGATTACTTTGTCTAAACAAAGGAACGGAGGACGATGCGGCAAAACCGATCGCACCACTTCGATAGAACACTCTAACCTGCCGTTTGGCAAAACCGGTGGAGTCAAAACTTTTTTAGCCCTGGATAACTCAAGAACATCGGGATTTCCATCAGGCTCGGCACCCATGGTTTTCTCCTTATATCAAAGACCCCTCTTACCCCTCTTTGGATTGTTAAAGGTCCGTTTCCACCTTACCAAAAATCAAGGAAACTTCAATAACTTTAATGCTTTTCTGTTTTTTGTGATATATTTAATAAAATGGAGGGTATACAGCAAATTTCTATTTTAGATAAAATATATCCTAAAATTCTCAAAGCTATTCCGACTCCTCCAAAAGTTCTTTTCTATAAAGGAGAAATGAAGCCAGAAGAATTATGCTTGGCTATTGTAGGAGCCAGATTGTGCACCTCGCATGGAAAACAAGCTGCCCGAGAAATGTCAGCCTCTTTGGCAGAAGCAGGATTAACCATCGTAAGCGGCTTGGCTTTCGGAATTGATACCTGCGCGCACTCGGCTGCAATAAAGAATAATAAAAGGACGATTGCGGTTCTAGGAACGGGTTTGGATGAAAAAAGCATCTATCCTAAAGAAAACATCTGGTTGGCACACAAAATTATTGAAAAAGGCGGCTGTCTCATTTCTGAGTACGCGCCCGGAACAAAAGCAACCCAATTTTCCTTTCCCCAGCGAAACAGAATAATCTCGGGCTTATCAGTCGGCGTTCTAGTAATTGAAGCTAAGAAAAAAAGCGGTTCCTTAATCACTGCCAACTACGCCTTCTTGCAAAAAAGAAAAATCTTTGCTATACCAGGCTCTGTTTATTCTCCAATTTCAAAAGGAACTAACCTGCTGATAAAACAAGGAGCAAAGTTAGTTGACGAAGCCAACGATATTCTTCAAGAATTAAATCTGCCCCTTGGGTAAAGAGAAATATTCAAAAAATGCAATTAATAATAGTCGAGAGCCCGACGAAAGCAAAAACAATCCAAAAGTTTCTAGGAACCGAATATAAAATCAGTTCGTCTTTCGGTCACGTAAGAGATTTACCCAAGAATGAACTGGGCGTGGATGTGGAAAATAACTTTGAGCCAAGATATATTATCCCCTTGAAAGCCAGGAAAACCATCTCTATTCTCAAAAAGGAGTTAGCTAAAGCTGACAACGTAATACTGGCTACTGACGAAGACCGTGAAGGCGAATCAATTGCCTGGCATTTATCAGAAGCATTAAAAATAAGTGAGCCCAAACGGATTGTCTTCCATGAAATAACAAAGACTGCTATTCAAGAAGCGTTGAAAAATCCAAGAAAAATAGACATGAACCTGGTCAACGCTCAACAGGCCAGAAGAATCTTGGACAGAATCGTCGGCTATAAGATATCTCCTTTCCTTTGGAAAAAAGTTGCCAGGGGACTGTCAGCCGGCCGAGTCCAATCGGCTGCTGTCAGGTTGGTTGTGGAAAGAGAAAGAGAAATTCAGAAGTTCAAACCGCAGGAATATTGGTCAATTGAAGCATCTCTAAAAAAGCTGGTCGATGGAAAAGAATTCATTGCTCAGCTTTTTAAAAAAAAGGATAAAGTAATAGAAAAATTGGAAATTAAGAACGAAAGGAGGGCAAACAAGATTATCAAAGATTTGGATAACGCTGAATATGTAGTCCAAAACATTGAGAGAAAAGAGGTGAAGAAAAACCCCCTTCCTCCTTTTACCACCAGCACCCTTCAGCAAGAAGCTTGGAAAAGGTTCCGCCTTCCAGCTCGAGCCACAATGAGCATTGCCCAACACCTTTATGAACAAGGCTTCATCACCTATCATCGAACCGACTCGGTGAATCTTTCTGAACAATCATTATTTTCTGCTAAAAAATATATTGAGGAGACTCTTGGTAAAAACTACTGGGCCGGATTTCCTAGGCAATACAAATCAAAGGGCCGAGCCCAAGAAGCCCACGAAGCCATCAGGCCTACTTATGCTGACAACACTCCTGAATCTTTCCAGGAAAAGTTAGATCCACGCTCCAAGCGCCTGTATGAACTGATTTGGCGCAGGTTTGTTGCCTGCCAAATGGCCCAAGCTGTCTTTGACGCGACTACCGTTGATATTTCAGCTAAAAAATACACTTTCCGAGCCAACGGCCAAGTCATGAAGTTTCCTGGCTTCCTTAAGGTTTACCCGATGAAATTCTCTGAAAATGAATTGCCAACACTGGAAAAAGATGAGGCCTTGGAGTTAATAAAACTCATGCCCAACCAGCATTTCACCCAACCTCCGGCCCGCTTCAACGAAGCAACCCTGATAAAAACATTGGAGGAAAACGGCATTGGCCGGCCATCTACCTATGCTCCCACTCTTGCCACAATCCAAGCAAGAAACTATATTGAAAAAAATGAAGAAAAGCGCTTCCGGCCGACAGAAATCGGCATTGTGGTCAATGATATTTTAGTTGAACATTTCCCGGAAATAGTTGATATCCAGTTTACCGCCAAAATGGAGGAAGAGTTGGATGAGATAGCTGAAGGCAAAGACAGCTGGGTTAAAACCTGCCAGGACTTTTACTCGCCTTTTGAAAAAAATCTTTCTAAAAAATACAAAAAGGTTTCCAAAAAAAAGTTCACGGAAAAGCCCACTGACAAAATCTGCCCTAACTGCAGCGCGCCCTTAGTACAGCGCCTTGGCCGATTCGGCGAATTCTACGCCTGCTCCGCTTTCCCCAAATGCCGCTATACAGAACCCCTGGAATCTAAAACGCTGGGTATCAAATGCCCGAAGTGTCAAACAGGAGAAATTGTTGCTAAACGCACCAAGACCAAGAAAATCTTCTATGGCTGCAACCAATTCCCAAAATGCGACTTTGCTTTATGGGACAAACCCCTAGACGAGAAATGCCCTGTTTGCGGTTCTCTAATGGCGGAGACAAGAAAAAAGCAAAAGAAATGCTCGAATAAGGATTGCGAAAGTAATAAAAAGGTGGCAGAATAAAAAATACGAATCTGCCTGAGTGGCGGAATTGGGATACGCGTACGACTCAAAATCGTATGAGCTTACGCTCTTGTGGGTTCAACTCCCACCTCAGGCACAAAAAAAACAGAGGCAATCCTCTGTTTTTTATTCTGCCGATCTTTTTTATCTTAGAAGCTTTTTAGATATTTTATTCAAAACCCAGCCGACAATAACGCCAATCAAGGCCCCAACTAATATATCCGACGGCCAATGAATACCCACGAATACGCGGCCTAAACAAATCAGGAACGCGCCAAAAAGGAACCAAGCTCCAGCTTTTTTATTCCAAAGAAAAACAACCGTAGCCAAAGCGAAATAAAAGGTGGCGTGACCTGAAGGGAAAGAGGCCTCATTAGAATGACTAAAAAGCATATTTACATAGTTGTCAACAAACGGCCTTGGCCTAAACCAAATCCAACGAATTATGTTAGCTATGAAAAAACGAGAGACAATAGCGGCAACAACGGCTGTCAAAACCATTGGCCAAAACTTCTTAAGGTTTTTAAGCAAAAACAAAAGCAAAAAGAAAAGTAAGAAATATTCAAAATATCTGGCAAAGAATATTGCCAAGCCGTCTAGGGCAGACCACTTACCAGCACATTGATTTATTTGGCTGAACAAAAACCAATCCATAGCTATGTTCTTTTATTAATCTTAACGAGGTTATCCAATAAATAGGCAACGGTTAAGGGTCCTACGCCCCCGGGAACAGGCGCTAAGAATTCTGCCTTTTTTGAAACGCTCTCAAGGTCAATATCACCAACCAGCTGGCCTTTGCTCAAAACGGTAGCAGCATCAATTACTATTGCTCCTTCTCTTATGGCTTCTCCTTTAATCAATTCCGGCTTACCTACTCCTGAGATTATAACCTGTGCTTTTTGTAAAACTAATTCCGGGTTCTCAGTTAACTTCTCAACTACTTCAAACTTAATTCCTTTCTGCGAAAGCCAAACAGATAATGGAAGTCCGACTACTCTTCCTAGTCCGACCAAAACTATTTTTTTATCTTTTATATCAATCTCGTATTCTCGCAAAAGACAATCAATTGCTGCCACAACTGGCGGCAAAATTAATGAATTGCCAGCTTTGAACTCCTCAAAAAAGCCTTGAGAAAGGACATCGACATCTTTTCCTGCAGGAATAATATCAAGAATATTCTGCGCATTAAGACTTTTGGGCAGGGGCAGTTGGACTACCAAACCAGATGTATCCTCTTTTCTGGCAATTTCTCTTATCTTTTTCTCCAGCTCATCTTGTTTAATATCCGAAGAAAACTTAAACAGCTCAAAACCAATTCCTATTTTCTTACAAGCCCTTTCTTTCTCCTTCACAAAAATCAAAGAAGCCGGGTCTTCTCCAACCAAAACAATAACCAGCTTTAAGTTCCTGCCTCTAGCTTCTTTTTCTAGTCCCCTCAATATGTCTTTTGCTATTTTCTTTCCTTCAAGAAGTTCCATTATTTTGGTAAGGGAAACTTTTTACAGAAGTTTTTTATCTCTTTTCTTACTCGCAGAACAGATTTTTCACTTGTTATTACCTCATCAATCCATCCAGCAATTCTTTTCATTTCTTTTTCTTTCATTCCTCTGGTGGTTATTGCCGGCGTGCCCATTCTTATTCCGGAGGGATTAAAAGGAGGGTTAGGATCAAAAGGAATAGCATTCTTGTTTATCGTAATACCTGCCCTTTCCAGTCTCAACTGAGCTTCTTTGCCTGAAATATTTTTATTCCGCAAATCAATTAAGATAAGATGGTTGTCCGTACCGCCAGTAACCAATTTAAAGCCGTTACTCACAAGCCCGTTAGCTAAAGCCTTGGCGTTCTTTACAATCTGCTGAGCATACTTTTTAAATGCCGGATCTGATGCTTCCTTAAGACAAACGGCAATGGCAGCAATCTGGTGCATGTGCGGACCACCCTGCAAGCCAGGGAACACAGCTTTGTCTATTTTCTTCCCGAGCTCTGGGTCTTTCTTCAAACCCTTTTCCGTCACCATAATCAATCCTCCCCTAGGTCCTCTCAGCGTTTTATGAGTCGTAGTGGTAATAATATGAACAAAAGGAGCAGGACTGGGATGTGCGCCGGCTACCACTAAGCCTGCTATATGAGCGATATCAGCTGCCAAATAGGCGCCAACAGAGTCAGCAATTTTAGAAAACTTCTCCCAATCAAAGACACGAGGGTAGGCCGTAGCTCCAACCCAAATAATCTTAGGCTTTACTTTCCCAGCCAATTTTTTAATCTCATCGTAATCAAATCGATGGCTTTTCTCATCAACGCCGTATTGAAAAGAATTGAAAAACGACCCAGAAAAATTCACCTTCCAGCCATGCGTTAAATGCCCGCCGTGACTCAAGTTCATGCCCATCACGTTTTCTCCTGGTCTGCATAAAGCAAAATAGACGGCCTGGTTGGCCGGAGATCCAGAATAAGGTTGAACATTAGCAAAGGGAACTTTAAATAATTTCTTGACTCTTTCCTGACAAAGCATTTCCAACCGGTCATAGTACTCCAAACCGGCGTAATACCTTTTCCCAGGATATCCTTCGGCGTATTTGTCAGTCATTATAGAACCCAAAGCTTCTCGAACGGCCGAAGTCGTATGATTTTCCGAAGGAATCATCTCAAGAGAAGTTTTCTGACGTTCTGTTTCCAAATCAATTAATTTAGCGACCTGTGAATCAGTTTTTTTGAGTTTCATGGTCTCAAAATCTTTGTTTTATCTTTTGTTATATCTATTATCTTTGAGGGCCTATTCTCTGGCAGATTTCCAGCATTAATTATCAAATCCGGCTGGCTCTTTTCATCTTCAAAACAATTAATAACTTCTCTTATTTTAGTCGGGGCAGGTTTTCCTGAAACGTTTGCTGATGTCCCGACAAGGGGTCTGCTTACTTTTTCTAGTATCTTGTTAACCAGCCTGTACCTCGGAATTCTTAAGGCAATCGTTTGGTCAGCAGCGAACAAAAAACTTATTCTTTTATCTTTCCCGTTCAGGATAAAAGTTACTTTCCCGGGCCACTGATTCCCTAAAATCCTTTCTTGCTTTTCATCAAGAAAAGCAATCTCTTTAACAGCCTCAATATTTTTTATGAAAATAGGGAATTTCTTGCTTTTATCTCTTTTTTTTATCTCAAAAGCCCTCTCTACGGCCTCTTTATTGGTGGCATCGCAAAGCAATCCATAAACAGTGTCTGTCGGACAAACGATGACTTCTCCTTTGTTTATAGAATCTATTGCCTGCCTTGCTGTCTTTCTAAAGTTATCCTTTGAAATTTTTATTATTTTCATTTTTAAGAAACCGAGAGAGCCTTATAATATCTCCGGGGCTGCCAAAATCCAGCCAGTGGTCGTCGATTCTTATCACCTTTACCTTTTTTTCTTTTGCTAAAAGCGTGACAACGTCCGTGATTTCGTATTCCCCTCGGGAAGATTTTTTAATTTTCGGCAGTTTGTCAAAAACAGCCGAGGTGAACTTATACATTCCTGTGTTTATTAGATTCCCGACATACTTTTTCGGTTTTTCCTTTATTTCCTTTAAAAAGCCATCGTCGGTGATAATAACGCCGTATTTTTCCGGGTTTTCATGAATTAATCCTGCGACATAACTATAATTATCGGTTTTTGCCATCTCCTGCAAATCTTTCACAGAGTAAAGATTATCTCCGCAAATAAACAAAAAATCATCGTTCCCAACTTCTTCCTTAATGCACATCAAAGGACAAGCAGTGCCGTATATCTTCTCTTTGGGACCTAGCCTGTCAAACTGGCTTATAAGCCTTATTTTAAACTCGCAATTGATCGGCGGTAAATAATTCTTCGCAAAATCTTTAATCAGCTCCTCTTTATACCCACAAACCAATATTATTTCCCTGTAGCCGGCCTTAAAGAGATTGTCTAAAACATATGCCAAAAAAGGTTTGTTATTAACCTTTATCAAGTGCTTTGATTTGTTTTTTGTCAGATGCAGCATTCGGGTTCCCTGCCCTGCTGCTGCAATCACTGCCTTCTTTATCATTTTTTTGCCAGCTCAAAGGCTTTTTTGTTCAACTCTAAGTATTTTTGCGAAATAATCTTTTCTATACCTTTTAGCATTGATTCCGGCTTTAAGGGAATCAGCTTTTTGAAAACTGCGTACCCTAAAAGATAAATACCACTTACTACTTCAACTTGCAACTGCTTCTGACAGATATCCGAAGCAGAAACCAAATAGCTTTCTCCCCTTACAAGTTCTTTCATCTTCTCAACTGCCTCCTTTTCCGTCAAGCCGTTTTCAAAAGGGATATACTTTCTGTTTACAAGAAAAGCTGTGTCTTTATCAGCATAAGCAAACACTCTCAAAACCTCCTGGATTTCCAGGCTTAAAATCAGGTCTGCTGAACTAGGCGCTACCAACGGCGACCAAACTTTTTTTCCAAACCGAATATGCGTTTCCACACTTCCGCCTCGCTGAGAAAGCCCGTGCAACTCAGATGTTCTTGCTTCTAACGCTTCGGCTTTAGCTGCTTCAGCAATAATCTTGGTTAAGGTTATTAGTCCCTGACCACCGACTCCAGCTAGCACTATATTAAAGTTATTCGTTTTCTTTGGCATTTTTTTTGGCAGCAATAATGCAAATTCGGCGGGCGACGATCACCGAAACTTCATCTTTATTCAGAAAATCTTTAATCGCAACTTCTAACTCGCTGGAATTTATGGGATCAATCACCTTTAAGTTCTTCACCCCGCAGGCTCTCACAATGTCTTCTATCTTTATCTCAGGCGTTATCTCGCCCATGCCTGTCCGACCCAGCCCGGGGTTTGTCTGGTGCCCAGTCATGGCAGTAGTTCTGTTGTCTGAAACGATAATCAAGGGGTTGGATTTGTTGAAAACCGTGTTTATCAAAGCCGGGATGCCGGCATGGAAAAAGGTCCCGTCGCCTATGAAGGCAATTACTTTTTGGTTAGTCGCTTTTTCAACTCCGTGACCAATCCCGATTGAAGCGCCCATTGAAAAAAGATAATCCTGCATCTCGTATTCTGGCATACCAAGAAGCATATAACAGCCGATGTCACCTCCGAATATCGTTCCCTTTGGCGCTACTTTTTTCACGGCATTGAACAAAAACAAATGAGGGCACCCTAAGCAAAAGCGCGGAAATCTTTTAGGAATCTGAGCAACAGGATTTAAGATAGGAAACTTCTTGCCAGAAATTTCAGCTAAAGCTAATCCCACTTTTGTTTGGTTTAGTTCACCTATTTCCGGCAATAGGTTTTTTCCGTAGATTTGAAGTCTAGGATTCTTTTCTTTCGCTAAAACCGTTACTTCTTTTTCCAAAAACCCTTCTAATTCCTCAACAACCAAAACCTTTTTTAATCCGCTGACAAAGCCTTTTATCTTTTCTTCTGGCAAAGGATAAAAGAACCCCAGTTTCAAGATAGGAACGTCTAAGCCAAGCATTTCCATTGCTTCGCGCACGTAGAGATAAGAAACACCAGAAGTTATCACCCCGAACTTCGGTCTGTTTGAAGAAGCATTGATTAATTGGTTCAACCCAGACTCTTCGCTGAAATCTCTCATTCTTTCTATCTTTTCCAACAGCTCTTTCTTCATCTCCAAAACCCGAGGAGGCAAGGTCACAAACCGCTTGTAATCTTTCACGAACTCTCCTTTGGCAACTTCTAACCCTATCCTTGGAACCTTTCCCATTTCTACTGACATTCTCTGATGCGCCACTCTGGTCGTCGTTCTGACAATAACCGGCAAGTTAAACTTTTCAGAGATTTCAAAAGCAATCTTTGTGAACTCTTTTGCTTCAGCAGGATCTGAGGGTTCTAAAATAGGGATATGGGCCAAATAGGCGAAAGCTCTAGTGTTCTGCTCTGACTGGGCTGAGCTCCAGCAAGAAGGATCGTCGCCAACAACTAAAACCAAAGGACCCTTGGTACCAGTATACAAAAAAGGGAGTAAGCTGTCTGAGCAAACATTCAAGCCAAAATCCTTCATCGCTACCAAGCATTTCAGGCCTGAGAAGCTGGCGCCAATACCCGCTTCCAAAGCCACCTTCTCGTTAGTAGAAAATTCAAAATACACGCCGTTACCTTCGGCGATCTTTGAGAAAACATTCCCTATTTCAGAAGAAGGCGTCCCAGGATAAGTAGAAACAAACTGAACGCCTGCTTCCAAGGCGCCCTGGATTACAGCTTCATTGCCTAGTAAGATATCTGTTTTCATAAAACAATATTTATTAACCTTCCTCTTACAAAGATAATCTTTTTGACTTCCTTACCCTCAAGCCATTTCTTAATCTTCTCACTGCCTAAAGCCAGGTTCTTAGCTTCTTCTTCTGAAATGCCCGCCTCTGCTTCTATTATATCGCGAACTTTACCATTAATCTGGATGACTAATTGTATCTTTTCTTTCTTTATTATTCCAGGGTCATACTCTGGCCATTTTTGCAAATGAATGCTTTTCTTTTCTCCTGTCTTTTCCCATAACTCTTCTGTAATAAAAGGAGCAAAGGGGGCGAACAGAATCAACAGCTTCTTGATTGTATCTTTCCCGTATTTCTCCTTGCTGATAAGATTCAGGAACTCCATAAAAGCGGCAATCGCCGTATTAAACTTGGCTGATTCTAAATCTTCGCTTACTTTCTTTATCAAACAATGCAAAGCCATTTTTATCTCTTTGTTGTTTTCTTTTCTATCACAACTCAAAGCTGTGCTCCATAATCTTTCTAAAAACCTGCGAACGCCAATTATCCCATGGACGTCCCAAGTAATCATTTGGTCAAAGGGCCCCATAAACATTTCATAAACTCTTAAAGTATCTGCTCCGTACTGCTTTACAACATCATCGGGATTTATTACATTACCCCAGGATTTGGACATCTTTCTGCCATCTTCAGCTAAGACCATTCCGTGCGATGTTCTTTTAGCATACGGCTCTGACTGCGGAACTACTTTAATATCATAGAGGAACTTATACCAAAAGCGCGAGTAGAGCAAATGCAGAGTGGTATGCTCCATTCCTCCGTTATACCAGTCCACTGGCATCCAGTATTTCAGCTTTTTGGAATCTGCAATCTTATTACTATTCTTCGGATCCAAGTACCTTATAAAATACCAAGAAGAGCCAGCCCAGTTGGGCATTGTGTCGGTTTCTCGCTTAGCAGGACCTTTGCATTTCGGGCATTTAACATTTACCCATTTTGTGATGGTAGCCAAAGGCGAATCACCCGTACCAGTTGGCTGGTATTTTTTAACAAAAGGCAACTTAACTGGCAGACTCTTTTCTGGTACCGGAACCTGTCCGCACCTTGCACAACTGATTAAAGGTATAGGCTCTCCCCAATAGTGCTGCCTAGAGAACACCCAGTCGCGCAGTTTGTACTGAACTGCTTTTTTACCAAGGCCTTTTTTAACGATATAATTGATAATCTTTTCCCTTGATTCATCCCATCTCATTCCTTTAAACTCTTCTGGCTCCTGGATAAGACCGTCTGGCTTGCGATAAAAAACCTCTAAACTCATAACCTTCTTTGCTAACTCTTCATCTTCAGGCAGCAAGGCTATTCTTAAAGGGATGCCATATTTTTTCGCAAACTTGAAATCCCTTTCATCATGCGCTGAACAATTTACTATTCCTGTCCCGTAATCAACCACAGCATAAGAAGCTATCCAGATAGGCAGATCCCCTTTGCCGAACGGATTCTTAATGTATCTCCCGGTAAAGATACCATCCATCTCCTTTTCAATATCAAACTGGTTAGCCAGCTTTTTTTTTCTTACGTCTTCTACAAACTTCATTACTGGTTTTTCATACTCTGTGCCCTCAACTAATTTCTTCACTAAGGGATGCTCTGGAGCAATAACTGTGAACGTCTGGGCGATATATGTCTGAGGGATAGAGTCATAAGCCTCAACCTCTATATCCAAATCTTTTATCGTTTCCTTAAAGTTTATCCCCTCACTCCTCCCAATCCAGTTTATCTGCTGAGCTTTTATCTTTTCTAAATAATCAACCTTGCCTAAGTCACTGATCAAACGATCGGCATATTTTGTTATCTTAAGCATCCATTGCTCTTTTTCTTTAACCTCCACCCCAGCTCCGCATCTTTCGCACTTAGCATTGACAACTTCTTCGTTAGCCAAGCCAATCTTGCAAGAAGGACACCAATTGATAGGCATTCTCTTTTTGTAGGCCAAGCCCTTCCCAAAAAGCTTTAAAAATATCCACTGAGTCCATTTGTAATACTTGGGGTCGGTGGTGTTGATCTCTCTTTTCCAGTCGAAAGAAAGCCCCAGACTTATCATCTGACGCTTAAAGTTGGCAATATTCTTCTTTACGGTAATCGAGGGATGAATCCCTGTTTTAATGGCATAATTTTCAGCTGGCAAGCCAAAAGCATCCCAGCCCATAGGATACAGAACGTTAAAACCCTGCATCCTCTTCTTGCGAGCCAAAGCGTCCAAAGCTGTGTAGCTTCTTACATGGCCCACATGAAGCCCATCCCCAGAAGGATAGGGAAATTCAACCAAAACGTAGAATTTGGGAGATTTAGCAAAATCCTTGGCCTGGTAAAAACCCTTTTTAAGCCAAATGCTTTGCCACTTCTGCTCTATTTTTTGAGGGTTATATCTTTGCATCGTTTGATTAAATCCTTGGAAACAGCGCTTCTCCTTTTTTAATCTTTGCCCCAGGTTTTATACCAACAAAGCTATCTCTGTACTGTGGGTTCTTAGCCAACAATTTCTTCATCCCTAAAGCTTTGGCTATCTTCAAACTGGTCTCAGGCAAAAAAACATTAACCTGCCAAGCAATCTGGCAAAGCGCATCCAGCAATCCGTACAGCACCCAGTTTAATTCCTCTGTTTTTCCTTGTTTTGCCAATTGCCAGGGTTTGTTGTCTTCTATATATTTATCCGCCTCACCAATAAATCTCCATATTGAAGCCAATGCTTCATTAAATCGGAGGCTAGCTAAACATTTATCAAGGTCTTTCCAGGCCATCTTCCAGTTATAGATATCCTCATCGGTTCTCAGCGGATGTTCCTCTGAATCTCTATTAATCTTCGGCGCCTTTCCTGAACAATAATTCTCCACCATTGTTAAAATCCTGGCTGTAAGATTCCCGACTCCTGAAGCTAAATCCGAATTATATCTTTTCTCAAACTTCTCAATAGTAAAATCGCCATCCTCGGTAGTCGGAATTTCCCTTAAAAGATAATATCGAAGGGTATCGGTGCCATATTTTTTAACCAAATCAAAAGGATCAACAATATTGCCTAGGCTTTTTGATATTTTCTGTCCGTCCGCGGTAATAAATCCGTGGACTAATATGGACCTTGGCAGTTCCAGGCCTAAAGACAAAAGTATACCCGGCCAAATTATTGAATGGAATCTTAAAATATCTTTGCCGATACAATGCACATCAGCTGGCCATAATTTTTTGAATTTCTTTTCGTCGCTTTCGTACCCAATAGCAGAAATATAGTTGGAAAGAGCATCAGCCCAGACGTATATTGTCTGAGTTTCGTCATCAGGCACTGGGATACCCCACTGTAAATCTTTGCTCGATCTAGAAAAACTCACATCCTCCACTCCTTGCTTGATAAAACTCAAAACCTCATTTTTTCTTGTTTCAGGAACAACCTTCATCTGGCCAGCTCCAATCGCTTCGGCAATTCTGTCAGCGTACTTGGAAAGACGGAAAAAATAGTTTTCTTCTTCAACCCTTTCCGGCTCTTTCAAATGAATCCTGCATTTGCCATCAACCAAATCTTTCTTGGTAATAAAAGCCTCGCAGCCAACGCAGTAAAGGCCTTCATACTTCTTTTTATAAATATCGTTGTTTTCTTTTATCTTTTGCCAAACTTTTTTAACAGCCGGCCAATGCCTTTTTTGGTCAGTAGTGCGTATAAAATCATCGTTGGAAATATTAAGCGGTTCTTTCAGGGCCTTGAATTGGCAGGAAATATCATCAACAAAATACTTTGGTTCTTTTCCCGCCTCTTTTGCTGCTTTGGCGATTTTAGCGCCGTGCTCGTCTGTTCCCGTAAGAAAAAACACCTCTTTTCCCAAGAGCCGGTTGTATCTTGCTAAAACATCCGCCTGGATAGATTCTAAAGCAAATCCGATATGAGGCGAAGCATTGGTATAAGCAATGCTGGTTGTGATATAAAACTTCTCCATGATTCTAACCGTTTACCACGACATTATGCTTTTCCCTCCGCTTCTCCAAAAAATCAGCAAAAAATTCAAAGAGTATACCAGCTAATGGAATTACCAAAATTGCGCCCAAAAATCCCCATAGCTTCCCGCCAATGACTATTGCCGCCAAAACTAAGGCCGGCGGCAAACCGACGAATTTTTTCATCAGCAAGGGTGATAAGATATGATTTTCAACTTGCTGGATCAAGACAAAAACAATCAGAACAAAAATTGCCTTCGCCATATCAACCGGGAATATAAGCAGGAAAAACAACAATCCGGAAACAAGGGGGCCGAAATAGGGTATGAAGTTGCACACACCAGCAAACAAGGCCAAAGCAAAAGGATACTTTACGTTAAATAACAAAAAGGCAATATAGGTGGTGACCCCGACAAATAAGCAGGCCAAAACTCTTGCTCCAAACCAGCCGATTACTCTTTTTTCACACTTTGCCCAAAGGCCTAGAATATAGCTTTCGTATTTTTTGGGAAAAATAATAACGAGTATCCTTTCTACGGCCCTGTCTTCAAGCGAAAGAAAAATGGCCGTAATAATAATGAATGAAGACGAAAAAACTCCGCCGAAAATCACAAAAACAACGTTGAAGATATTACTGGCCATCTTTTCCAAAACGTCACCGAAAGCCGAAATAAAAGTGCTCACATTCTCAAACGCCTTAAAACCAAGGCCGGAAAGAACCGGAGAAACTTTTTCAAAATACTCTGGAAAGCTATCTAAGAACTGATTAATTTCAGAAATAAACAACGGGATGACCAAATAAACAGCAAAGCTCAGAATGCCAAAAACTACTACGTAAACAAAAACTACTGCTATGGGCCTGGGAATCTTAAAGCGTTGGATAAATCTGATAACCGGACTGAAAAGTATTGAAATGATTACAGCAAAAACAAACCAGACTAAAATATCTTTGGTGGAATAAACGATATAGAAGAAGATTATAGTCAGCGAAATCTTCAGAATTGTTTTCCAGGAGATATCTAATAATTTTTCACCATCCATAATAAGTAGATTAGTTTAATAATTTTTTAAATTTCTCCTTGTCATCAAAAGGACCGATAAGAGCTAGGTTTATTTTTTCCGGTCGGAAAATATCCTTAGCTACCCTTAAAATGTCTTCTTTTTTCACCTTATCGATTTCTTCAAAAATTTCCTCTAAGGTCATAACCTTTTCTTTTAGAATCTCCTGCAAGCTGTAGAAAGACGCCTTTTCATCAGAAGTTTCTAGCAAAAGGGAGGTCTTTCCTTTTATATTCTCCTTAGCCCTCTCTAATTCATCGTCAGACACGCCCTCTTTAGCTATCTTCTTATACTCTTCCAATATCGCTGAAACAGCTTTTTCTGCCTTGCTGTTGTCAACGCCGGCCCGAGCAAGCAAAAAACCTGTGTCAGTATAGGAATCAGAGCTGGTGAAGATATAATAAGCTAATCCCAGCTCTTCCCTTATTCTAATAAAAAGCCTGGAGCTCATCATCCCGCCCAAGATGACGCTCAAAACCTCTTGTACGTATCTGTCTTTGTGAGATAAGTGGTATCCCCGTGCTCCAAGACATAAATGCGTTTGGTCGGTTTCTCTCTTAAACAATAAACAGCCGGGCTCTTTCTGCTCTTCTCGAACCTGCGCCTTTGTCATAAATTCTTCCCCGCCCATTTTTCCAAACACTTTTTCAATTTCTTTAATTGTTTCTCTTTCGCTTCCAGGCAACTTCCCGGCGATGCAAACTAAGGTATTAGAAGCAACATACTGCGACTTCATATATTTTGAAATATCCTCCCGCGTCATTTTGCTGACGGTTTCTTTCGTACCGGCGATATCCCAGCCAGCCGGCTGGTCGCCGTATAAAAGTTTATTCCATAAAATCTGAACATAAGACATCGGGTGGTCAAAATGCATATTGATTTCTTCAATAATCACTCCTTTTTCTTTTTCAATCTCTCTCGGATCCAATCTGGCATTCAAGTAAATATCAGAAAGAACGTCTAAAGCTAAGCCAAAGTTTTCAGATTTAACCTTGGCAAAAAAGCCAGTGTATTCTTCACCCGTAAAAGCATTGTAAACGCCACCCACCCTGTCTAAGGGTTCGGCAACAGCCAATTGATTGGGCCGCTTTTCTGTTCCCTTAAAAAGCAAATGCTCTAAAAAATGGGAGATGCCGTTAGTTTCCCTCCCCTCGTATTTTGAGCCAGTACCCACCAAAATTAAAATCGTTACCGCTTCCGTGTTCTTTTGGGGTATAGTTAAAATCCTTAATCCGTTTTTAAGCGTTGTTTTTTTAAACATCTATCTTTTGGTTATGTCCTCTGTTCCAAAATATTCTTCGCTCATTTCTTTTTCTTTTTTAAACAAAGAGGCGATTTTCCACCCCAGCCAGAAAAGAAGCGTTTTCAAATATCCTTTTTCCTCGTAGCGGCGCAAAGAGGTAACAGCATAGCAGCCCCTAGGAATCTTGTATTTTGCACCAACCAGCCTGGCTCTTTTGATAAAGTCCTGGAATTCAGCAATCTTTTTAGCCTTATTAAACCCGCCGGTTTTTGAAAAGACCTCCCGATGGCAAAAAAAGACTCCGTCAATCACGCCATGGTATATTCCTGACCCATGAATGCAGTTTTTTAAGAAAAAAAGTAGCTTTCCCTTTAAACTATTATTGTCGCCTTTCCCAAACAATGTGCCGATAGTATTTCCCTCGGTTATCTCAACTATTCTTTCAATGCCTCCGTCGGAGATAGAACTGTCAACGTCAGAGAAAACAAGGACTTCGCCTTGAGCAACCTTAACTCCTTCGTTTCTGGCTGCGCTCACGCCTATTTTTCCAGGAAAATTCAGCACCCTGTCGGCACAAGCTTGAGCGATCTCATAAGTTCTGTCTGTGGTGTTGTTCACAACCACTATCACCTCCATCGGTTGGTATTTTTGCGACTTAAAAAGCTTTACTGACTTCTCAATATTCTTTTCCTCATTGTAGGCGGGCAATATAACTGAAACTTTTTTGTTCATGTTTTTATCTTTTCCTCCAAAAAAGAAACCAACCTGTCTATTTCTATTCTTTCCTGTTTCATCGTATCGCGGTCGCGCACCGTAACATCGTTTTTCTCCAAAGAGTCAAAATCAATCGTCAAGCAGAAAACCGTACCGATTTCATCCTGCCTTCTGTACCTTCGACCGATTGAACCCGTCTCATCGTATTGACAGACAAAATCATTTTTAAGCAGGTTGTAAACTTCTTCTGCTTTTTCAGTTACAGCTGGTTTATTTTTTACTAAAGGCAGAACAGCAACCTTCACCGGAGCCAGCTTTTTGTCAAACCGCAGCATTGTCTCTATTTCCTTGGCCGATTCGGTAGTAGTAGTTCTTCCCCCTTTCACCTCTTCAAAAGCTGCGCAAAGAAAGGCAAACAAAGAACGGTCAGCTCCCACTGATGTTTCGATGATATATGGGAAATAGCGCTGGCCAGACTCCTCGTCAAAATACTGCAAATCCTCTCCGCTGTTTTTAGAGTGGTTGGATAAATCCCAATCACCCCTGTTATGCACCCCTTCTATTTCTTTCCAGCCAAACGGAAACTTGTATTCAATATCAACGGCACGCCTAGCATAATGAGCCAGCTCGTCTTTCTTTATCTCTCTGCTCCTCAAATTTTCCTTCTTAACCCCCAATTTTAAATACCAATTCATTCTTTCTTCCAGCCAGTAATCAAAAAACTTATCAGCGCTCTTTGGCTCGCAGAACCACTGCATTTCCATTTGTTCGAACTCGCGGGTGCGGTAAATAAAATCCTTAGGATTGATTTCATTCCTGAATGCCTTACCGATCTGAGCAATGCCAAATGGCGGCTTTAAACGCATTGATTGCAAAACATTCTTAAAATTAACGTAAATTCCCTGGCAGGTTTCAGCCCGTAGATAAGTTGTGGCTGCTTCGTCTTCAACCGGGCCAACTTTAGTTTTAAGCATCAAGTTGAACTTTTTCGGCTCAGTAAGATCGCCCGAACAATCTGGACACTTATCTTTCTCTAGAAAGTCCTTTCTGAAGCGATGATGACACTTTTTGCATTCCACTAATTCATCGGCAAACCCGGCTGTTAAGTGGCCTGAAGCCTGCCAAACCTTAGGGCTCATCAAAATAGCAGCGTCTAGGCCAACTATATTATCGTGGGCCTTGGTCATTTCATCCCACCAAATTTCTTTTATGTTTTTCTTCAACTCCACTCCTAACGGTCCGAAGTCATAGCAAGAGCTAAACCCGCCGTAAATTTCTGATGATAAAAAAATAAAGCCCCTTCTTTTAGAAAGAGATATTATTTTATCCATCAAGTTTTCTATTGTTTCTTTTGTCATAAGTTTTCTTTTATCTTATCTTATTCTGAACATAAATTCAAATAAAAAAGGCTGGATAATCCAGCCCCTAACTTTAGACTTCGCCCAGAACTATTATCGGGCGAACAGCACAAGGAAGCCAGTGAGTTTCCAAACCAAGCCGGACAAAGTAGACCCCAACAGCCCCAGAGCCCCTAACGGCCAGTTGCTCCTCTCCTTCTCTCAGACGTTCATCCACCATAACGAAAGAATCTGCCTTAAAATCCCTGCTCCTAGGCATATCGAGGTACAGCTGAGGGATAACGTTAGCCTCAAGAGTTCGCTCCAGTCGTACCTGTTCATTTTCCACTCCCAAGCGATCAGCTAAGGCAGGAGCAACCAGTTCCCACTCCTTTGGCGAAATGCCAAAGCGGGAAAAAAGGCAATGACCGGGATGCGAAGCTAAAACCTCTTTTCTGCGCATTGTCCAAATAGTGGGACCTAGCAGGTTGTCTTTTTCAAAAACCTGGTCTGACATTGGCCTGGGCCGGGTATCAATCAAGACAACCTGGCCGCCAAGATCCAAGGGGAATATTCCCAAAGAAGCAGAGCTCGAAAGCTTTCCCCCTTTAGCTCTCTTAAGAAACCATTGGCCTGGATTTTTTCTCCAGCCCGGTAATGCTACGTAAGCTTCTTCGCTATCCATCTCAACCCTAGGCAAGAAGTGAGGCTCCAAGCCCAATCTCAACCATTCACAAAGGGTTTCCGGATCAACCCGGCCGAGGAAAAAACGAAACACATCTAGATTGAATATTCTTCCGAAAAAAGCAACGTGGGCACTATTTTCGCGCTCAGTAATGCTGGTAACATCCATGCCTTTCATGTCTTGACTCCTTCCAAAGTGTAAAGGTGCTATAAGCTTTTTTATACTACCCTACTCCAGGTTTCTGTCAATTTAAATAAAAACCCTGCTAAAAACAGGGTTTAAAAAGTATGTATTAAAAATCTACGCCTATTGGACTATGCCGCTGTGGTCTTGGATGTTTTGGTCATCGGGCAAAGTAGTATTGATTGCCGGCGCTCTTTTTTCAACTATTTTTTCTGCCCATTGATCCTCCCCAACAAATCTTGCTTCACCTATTATCGGCGCAACCATTCCTTTTTGACCTGAAGTCGGAGTCAAGGCAACTTGGAAGGCGATAATCGGCGGCGCGCTTGAAACGCCTGTGCCAGCTTCCATCATGTCGCCGTCTTTAATCGCCCAAATGATTTCTCTGCTTCGGCTATCAAAAGAGAATTTTGAAACTTCACTTTCCGGATATATCTTTCCGGTTAGGGAAACATTTGACGGCAAGAAGGCCCTTACTTTTGCGTTCCTCAAATCATTATAATAATTCTTGGCTTGCCAGGTTATGGTATAAGTCGTGGTTTCACCCATTTTTGAAGGAAAGGGTCCGGAGTTACCAAAAATCTCATCGTTAAAGTATCCGGCCTGAGAAACCTCCAGCTTGGAGTTTATCTTTGTAACAAATTCCTGAGTTATCTTAGAAAGCAGAATAGTGTTTTTTACTGAAAGATTTTCAGCTGACGGACCAGCTCCCAAATCATCTTTTATATTTATCCAAAACTCTACCTTGCCTTCTTCGCCCTGATCCAAAAATGCCAGCCTTGAAACTTTTCTCTTGTCCCAAATTATGGTCTTTTCTTCTTTATTGAACTGTCCAGAGTCTGTTTCCAAGCTGTCGTAATCAAAAGCGTCTCCCTGTAATCTGACCACTAAGAATAAATCGGAAAAAGGCTCCCGGCCGATATTCTGAAAAATTATCTCGTAATGCAAAACTTCTCCAGCATTGGCCGAATAGCTTTCACCCCCGTTTATCGTCTGGAAAACATTCAAGCCGGGCATCATTATTTCCACCCCCTTGGCAATTTCTTTAAGGGTTATAAAGTCATCGTTTCGCCAAACTCCTAAGGTCGCAATAAACATTTTTTGGTCCTTAATTTCTCCCCTTAATCTTCCTGATATTTCAATCCTGCCGCCTTCGGCTTTGTTTAAAATAGGCGTTTCCCACTCGTTCTTCCCCAAGGATTTCGGATTACTGCTTATATACTCAAAATCCTGCGGGTATTCTATTTTTATCCCGATATTGGTTAAAGGAAAATCCAAGCTGGAAAAATAGTTCAAGGAAAACTTAAAATCCTTATCTGCTTCAATTTTAGAAGGAAGGTCAAAGTCAAAGCTTAAAGGAACCGAGCCGATTCTAAGGTTAAAAGTAGTAGAAGAATCATATCTTGCTTTTAGGTTCTTCGGCCGGTAGCTTAACCAAACCTTGGCGGTTTCTATCTCGTTCTCTGCACCGAAAACCCTTCCTTTAAACTTAAATGTCCTTTCCTGGCCAGGGTAAATATCCCCGCCCAGCTGTTCACTGGTTAATTCCTGCCGATTGGATGTTCCTTCTGGCAACAAGGTTTTTTCCGGAAACTCGAAAATAAGACGCGGCTCTTCAAGAGTGATATTCCCGTTATTTTTATAAACTACGGTGTATTCCACCTCTTGGGAAAGAGACGCTTCAGATGGTCCTAAAATCTCCAGCTTCAAAACTTCTTTTGAATAGTCGTTCTTCTGCCAATACCAATAGCCAAAAGCGCCGATGATTACGGCTAAAACTACAAATATGATTACTATCTTCCGCATAACTTTGTTTTAATATTATAGCAAACTATTCTGCCTTTTTGTAGTAAGAAAGGCAGTTTTCAGCAATCAGCTTCAAAGAATCAAGGTACTCTTTTTCTATTTTCAGCTTTTCTAAGGTCTCCCAATCTTTTCTGATAAAAAGACGGATGATCTTAATAACGTCAGCTGTAATTGTTCCGCATTTGGCTGCTTTATTGAGACAGGCCCCGCAGACTATTCCTCCGTCTTCAACGCTAAAGTAAAGCTCGGAAGGAAACAATTTACCCTGACAAATGACGCAGTTGTACAGATCAACTTGGTATCCTAACAAAAAGAACAAATTCCAGAAAAAGTAATAATAAATTAAACTGACGATTGATTCTCGGCAATCATTCAGTTTATTGAAGACTTCGTTTAACAAATTAAAAAGCTCTCCATCTTTTTCCTGGCCATGAACCAAGTCATCAAAAGTTTCAGCAATCTGACTGGCGACTTTCAACTTGTCTAAATCTTTCCTTATGTTGCCAAACTTATCTACTGCTACGGCATCAGTCAAGGTCTTTTGTCTTTTCCCCTGGATAAACTCAACCTCAGATGAATAAAAAAGATCTGCCCCTGATCTTAATTTTGAAGTAATCTTTCTTATGGCTTTGGCTGAAATATCCAGTTTGCCGAAATCTTTTGTGTAAACCCTTAAAACCTGGTCAGCCTCGCCCCGATCAGTTTTTCCTAGAATAAGGCCGAGCGTTCTGTAATGGATAGCCATTATTGCTTTATTCCTCCTACCCTCTTGAGATAATTTACCCTTCGTTCTATCTCTCTTCTTTGTCTGCGATCAGTAGTCTTTCTCTTTGCCATGCCTAGATCGCGGACAGCTCGTCTGTAATCCTGCTTGGAAATCTCACTGCCGTATTTTCTGCTGAAGGAATCCTGCGACAGCTTTGTTCTTTGAGCTTCGAAAAACTTCCTTCCTCCGGTTTTGGGTATAACCCCGCTGTCGCGCCGAAAAACATTTTTCAGTTCTTGTCGCGAAAAAGATTGTTTTTTATCAAAAATGCCCATTTATTTTTTATAAATTTCAATATAATGTTTCTCTTTACCTAGCTTGATTTCTTGCTTTTCAGCCCCCATTTCATTTTCCTTTTTTATTTCTACACCTTCTGCCCCCACCTCCTTCAAAAGGGATTCTTTATCTGAAAAATCTGTAAAGGTAGAATAAACCATGATTTTGTCTTTCGGGGTTAATCCTTTTTTCTTCCGCAGATCTTTTACATTCCGGACGAAATCTCTTATTATCCCTTCTTTTTCTAATTCTTTTGTCACTTCCGTATTCAGCTCTATTTCTTTTTCAATAGTACTATCGCAACTTATTTCTTTTACATTTACTTCTTCCTTAACCAGCCCTAAGAGCTCTTTTTCCTTTTTAAGTTCTGTGTTCTTTATTTTAAGCTCCTGCAACGGATAGCGAATCTTTATCTCTGAAGCTGCTCTGACAGCTAAAGCCAAAGCAACGATATCCCTTACTTGCGCCATCTTTTCTTCCAGCTTTTTATCTATTAGTTTTTTATCGGCTTTAGGCCAATCGCAAAGATGCACTGATTCTGGCATTTCTCCCGTCTTTAAATTCTGATACATTTCTTCAGCAAAAAACGGCATTATCGGGGCTATCAGTTTTGTCAGATTTACAAGCAAGCAATAGAGTGCCTGCACAGCCTCTGGCCTACCTTCGCTGTCTTCGTGGAACCTCTTTCTTGATCTTCTCACGTACCAAAGCGACAAATCGTTAATAAAGAAATCTTCCATTGCTAGAACTGCTGTCCCAACATTGTATCCTTCAATATCTTTTGTTACTTCCGCAATCAAGTTGTTCAACCGCGAAACAATCCATTGGTCCAAGACAGTTTTCGGTTCTGCTTTGTCCTTTAGCCCTACAATTTCTTCTTTGGCAACATAGGTGTCAAAAAAACTATAAACGTTGTAAAGCGTCAGAAGCTTTCTCGTTACTTCTTCAGCATTATGATAGCCAAACCTTAAGTTATCAACTGGGTTTTGCCTAGCATACATCCAGCGCATCGGATCAGCTCCTATCTTTTCTACCGCATCATCAAACCAAATGGCATTTCCTTTGGACTTATGCATCTCTTCATCGTTTTCATCGTGAACCGTAGCATAGCCGAAAACCGTTTCAGTCGGCCCTCTCCCTTCCAACACCGTGCTCATTACAATAAGGGAATAGAACCAGTTTTTAAACTGGCCAGGGAATGATTCGGAAATTAGTTTGACCGGAACCATTCTTTCCAGTACTTTTTGTCAGCAAGATAGCTCACTTTCTTTTTCTCAGGGTCAACCAAAGTGGAAAAAGGAACAATACCTGCATCCAGCCATGGATTGCCGACATCCTTAATGCGTGAAATTACTTTCTTGCACTTTGAGCATTCTATTTTTACGTTATCCACCCAAGGTCGATGTGGAGAATTGCCCTGGAATTTATCCCAACCCTCAACTGCTCTTTTTTTTAATTCCTCTTTCGAACCGATCACTTCAAAGTTTCCGCACTCGCACTCAAAGATAGGCAAAGCCAAACCCCAATAGCGTTTCTTGGATATCAACCAGTCGTGCATATTTTTCAGCCAATCCAGCTCACGCTTCAACCCAAAAGAAGGAATCCATTCTATCTTTTTTGCCGCATCCATCAACGGTTTTCTTAATTTATCCATTGAGATATACCACTCATCAACTACCCGCCAAACTAATTCTTTCTTACAGCGCCAACAAGTAGGATACCTATGTTCGTATTTTTCAACCTTGAAAAAGAAATCTGGTTTCTTATCTTTCAAGTAATTAATAATTATCTCTGGATTTTCTTTGGCGCTCTGACCGGAAAACTGAGCCATCCCGTCAAGATAAACAGCTGCCTCGTCTATTACATCAATTACTGATAAACCTTCTTTTTCCCCCAACTTAAAATCCTCCTCGCCAGCGCCAGGAGCAATATGAACAATGCCTGTTCCTTCAGCGGCCGTAACCAAGTCTTCATCTAGAACGACTGTATGGAAAGTTGCAGTATTTTCCTTTCTGGCTTCTCTAATACGAGGTAAATCGTCAAAAGGACCTTCGTATTTAATACCTTTCAGCTCATTTCCTTTGAACGAATTCTTCAAGCTAAAATCTTTGCCAAGAATCTTCCCTGCCAATTCCTTAGCTACTATTAGCTTTTCTTCTTTACTTTCATAAAGGCCGTATTCTAGTTCCGGGTTAACTGCCAAAGCAACGTTGGCGGGAATTGTCCAGGGAGTAGTGGTCCAAACAAGAATCTTTGTTCCTTGAAATTCTCCTTCTGAAACCGGCAGCTTGAAGTAAACAGCTTCGTGAGTTATCAGCTTATACTCTTCGGTCAGAATTTCATGCTGGGAAATAGCAGTCCCGCACCTCGGACACCACGGCACCGAATCCCTACCTTTATATAAATATCCCTTTTTATGGCATTCTTTCAGAAAATGCCAAATCATGTAATTGTTCTCATCTGACATTGTATAGTAAGAATTATCCCAATCCATCCACTGTCCGAGCCGAATCGATTGCTGAGTCTGAATTGCTGAGTATTTTCTGACTCTTTCTTTGCACTTCTCAACAAACCTGTCTATGCCGTATTTCTCAATATCTTTCTTGGTCTTAAAACCTAGCTCTTTTTCTACTTCTACTTCCACCCAAAGACCCTGGCAGTCAAAACCGTTCTGATAGCGTAAATTATATCCTTGCATTGCCCTTTGTCTCTGAAACAAATCTTTGTAGGTTCTGCCCCAGGCGTGATGCACACCCATAGGGTTGTTAGCAGTAATCGGGCCGTCTAAAAACGACCAGCGCTTTTTGCCTTGGTTTTTCTTTCTTAATTTCTCAAAAATCCCATTCTCTTGCCAAAACTTCAGTATTTTATGTTCTGGTTTTGGAAAATCAAGCATATCAGGGAATTATTAGTTGGCCAACGTCAGGGTATAGATCTGTGTGTTTTTCTGACAAAAACTTATCATTAATCTCTAACCCTTTAATTATTCCGGCTAAAAACCACAAAGGGTCTCCGTGACTAATAATCAAAATATTCTTATTCTCGTATTTCCCCTCG
>CAYYDH010000003.1:0-29633 GCA_964470615.1 uncultured Candidatus Saccharibacteria bacterium | reverse complement strand
TTCAGGGTTATAATGCTGGCGGGAATTCTTATATTTTCCGCAGGCCTCGCATATTCTTTTTATTTTCTTAGGGTTGCACCCGCAACATTTTTTCATAATTTTTATATAACTAACTTTTTCATTCTACTACGACTATCTTACCTTTCATCGAAGGATTGAAACCACAGTAGTAATCATACTCTCTTTTCTCCCGGAAGATAAGAGAATATTTCTCGCCTCTTTCTAGGGCTTTACCTTCGATCTTTGACCCTCCTCCAAAGTCAATGATTATTTTATGAGGCAAAGAATCTTCATTGGTCCAAACTATTTCCGTATTGATCTTAACTGTTATTGTCTCCGGAGAAAAAGCAAAAGCTTGGATAGTGACTTCCTTTTTTTCTTCTTCTAAAGGAGAAAGCGTAATCTCGGGTGAAGGAATCAGCTGTTTTGAAGTAAAACTGCCCCCCTTTAGAAGAAAATATGCTCCTGCGATCAAAATAGCCGCTATAATCACTGTAATTGGAGTTGTCTTTTTCATATTGTCAGCAGCTGCATTTATACTCTTTTCTTTCCTGATATTCCTGCTTTTTACCAATATTCCACTGGCTAACCGGCCTGATGTATCCTACAACCCTAGAGTAAACTTCGCACGCCCTAAAACCTGACAAAGACTTGTCTTTCTTGTAGCAAGAATCGCATTTAGCCACTTTTATCTTATCACCGTTATCGTCGTAAACCAGCATTACTCCTTTCTTGATGTCGCTACCCGAAACTTCTATTTTCTTACCGCAATCGTGGCATTTTAATTTTTTACCTAAGGCATTTTTTACAGATTCCATAAAAATGTATTTGATAGCTTTTTATTTCTCCGACCTTTGTTTTTTTGCGCTTTAATATTTTACACTCTTGGCATATTTTAAAAATATCGAATATTTTATTGCATTTTTCACAGACAAAATGAGCATGAGAAGTAGTGTCTCCGTCGTAGCGTGAAACTTGGGTTGAAATTTCCTGAATCTCTTTTTTCTCTTTCAGGCTCTTAAGAACCCTATAAACCGTAGCGCGGCTGATGCTGGGCAGTTTTTTCTTCACCTCTGAGTAAACTGTTTCAGCTGACGGATGGCAACAGACGCTTTTTAAATACTCCAAAATAATTTTCTTCTGGTAAGTTTGCCGCTCCATGCTCTTTTAGTTATTAGTAATCATTCCTAATTAGATTTTATCCTTAGCAAGGAAGGGCGTCAAGAGGCGCAGCTGTGGAAAAGCGTTAGTTGTTGACATTTCTTCCCTTCTGAGTATAATTAGATGCATTGCCATAATGGAATGGCAATATATAAGGAGAAAGCGGTGGATAAAAGCACTGAAAAACCAACCGACCAGCAAGCTGAAGACAGATCCTGTATTGGTTCTCCTGAGGACTGCAGGGCGTGTGATTGGAACCCAAAAAAGGGTCTCAGGGTACCAGGCTGTCATGCGTCATCTCACGCTTAGTGTCCTCCAACGACTTTCCCATAGGGGCTTGGTTCTAAAACCTTGCCCTCTTTTTTTACTCGTATCTCAAGGCTTCCATCGGAGATTTTAAAGAAGCTTGCCTGGCCGGATAAAGACCGAATATTAAGCCTATAGCAGCTGAAACCAAAAGTCCTATGATTGCGGCCACCGTTGGGAAAGTAAAGGACCAGGCCATACCGATTACTTTTCCTAAAACTAAAGATGCTAAAAAAGAAAGCGAGGCGCCCAACAGAATTCCGACTACTCCGCCAGCACCAGTAAGAAAAACTGCTTCTAAAAGAAACTGAATTAAAACGTTGTTTTTTGTTGCCCCTAGGGCTTTTCTCAATCCGATTTCCCGCGTTCTCTCTGTAACTGAAACTAACATAATATTCATTATTCCTACTCCGCCAACCAACAAGGAAATAGCAGCAACAGCTAGAAGAAACAGAGTCAAAACGTCGGTGATGATGCTTATCTGAGACATCAGGCCAGCTTGCGTCTCAACATGAAAGTCGTCTTTATCCGGGTCCGTTATATTATGCGAATTGCGCAGAGTTAAAGTGATATCGTTGACTATGCGCGGCACCGCTTCTTCTGACTTGGCCTCAACAATCAAACGGTCAAAATATTTCCGGCCGAAAATATATTGTTGGGCAGTGGTATAGGGAATAACGACAGCTTCGTCAAAACTAAAAAAAGATACTTGGCCTTTTTCTGGCAAAACGCCGACCACTTTAAAGTTCCTGTTTTTAATCTTTATCTTTTCACCAACCGCCTCTGAAGCACCGAATAACCCTTCTTTTACTTTTGAACCAAGGACCACTACGTCAGCTGATCTCCTTACATCATCTTCGGAAAAAAAGACTCCCTCTGACGGTTCGGCATCGAAAATCTTGCCTATCTCTCGAGTCGCCCCGAAAATCGTCATCCTATATATCTGGTCTTCAAAGGTAGCACTGTCAGCCCCGTAAACAATGGGAATTATCTGATTTAAATCCGGCACGTTAGCTTTATTTTTCAGAAGATCAAGGTCTTTGTTCTTTAAAGAATCGCTGAAAACCTGAGTCGCATCGGCTGGACCCTTGGGCTGACGGCCCGGCATAACGATAACTGTCTTTGATCCCAACCCCCTCACTTGGTTCAAAATCAAATCCTGCGCCCCTTGCCCCAAAGACATAACTAGGATTATTGCGGTTATGCCGATGACAATCCCTAAAATGGTTAAAACAGAACGGGACTTGTTCCGCCTGAGGCCGGTCGCTGCGGTTTTGATATAATTTTTTATCGTCATAGTGTCTTTGCAATAGACTTATCGCTCTCAATTTTTCCATCACGAATAGTAATCATTCTGTTAGCATAAGTAGCGATATTCGGGTCGTGGGTAATTAATATAACAGTATGACCTTTTTGTTTATTCAAGTCCTGAAGAATTTTCATTACTACTTTGCCGGAGTTGCTGTCTAGATTTCCCGTCGGTTCGTCGGCAAAAATAACCCTAGGATTATTAACTAAAGCCCGAGCGATAGCTACTCTTTGCCTTTCACCGCCAGAAAGCTGAGAAGAATCGTAGTCCAACCGATGCGAAAGCCCAACTAAGTCAATTGCCTTTTCCGCGGTTTCCTTCCACAAAGATTCCTTTAAACCCGAATAAAGGAGAGGGAGTTTTACATTGTCTAAAACTGTGGTTCGAGGCAAGAGATTAAATGCTTGGAAAATAAATCCCAGTTTTTCATTGCGCACCTGAGCCAATTCTTCATCGCTGTAATCGTCAATTGTTTTATCGTTAAAGCGATACTCGCCTGAACTGTGCCTGTCTAAAAAACCCAGCACGTGCAAAAGGGTTGATTTCCCCGAACCTGACGGCCCCATTATTGCCACGAACTCGCCGTCTTTGATATCAAAAGAAACTCCGCAGACAGCCGGAGTCTGAGACCCATCATCAGAGTAAGTTTTGCTGAGATTTTTTACTTCTATCAAAGCCATCTTACAAAACAAAGTTTACCACTTCTTCTCCTTCCTCAAGACCAGAAATAATTTCGATATTGCCATCAGAGCCGCGAAGTCCGATTTCCACCTTTTTTTCCACAACCACGCTACCAATTTTTACCTGTATATATCTTTCGCCGTCTTTTTGACTTACTGCCCGATATGGAACCAGCAAAACGTTTTCTTTCTTAGCAGTTGAAATGTCTGTGTTAGCTGTCATCCCCGACTTTATCCTTTCGTCATTTGCTGAAAATCGAAGTTTCACTTTATAAGTCGGCACTCCTTCAATAACCGTTTCAGCAGGATCAATCTTGAAAACTTCTGCCTGGAAAATGAGTTCTTCACCATAAGCATCGAGGGTGACCTTAGCCGTGTCTCCGAGCTTAATCTTGGCAATATCCACTTCTTGAATGTTAGCTTCAACTTCGAACTCTGCCTCGGAAATCAAGGAAATAATAGGAGTTTGAGCAGAAACTATTTCTCCGACTTTCGCCTCCTGTTTTGTAACAATTCCAGCAAAAGGCGCTTTAATGATTGTTTTATCCAGTTGGGCCTGAAGATTATCGACGTTTGCTCTTGCTGAATTCATCTGGGCTCTTTGAGTGGCAATTTGTTCTGATGTATAACCTGCCATTTTTAACATCAAATCGTCTTCAGCTAGAGCCAGAGTATTGCGAACAGTTGTCAAAGATGTCTGCGAAGCAGATATATTGCCGGCATTCGTTGCTTTCTGGCTGGCTATCGCTTGCTTTTTGCTGTCAACGTTTATAATCTCAGCGTTAATGTTGGTTTTTTCAGTAGTTAAATTGGTCTTCTCGGTACTGGTCAAATTGTCGTTTACCGGAATAATATCCAGAACAATTTTTACATACTGAAGAGCAGCGGCAGTATCTGATATAGCCTGATCTGTTTTTTCATAAGTCGGATTTTCTACCGCTGTTTGGACTTTGCCAAAGGCGCCGCCGTTAAGCGGACTAATGAATTCGCTGAGCCAGGAACCGGCATCTTGCGCCCCCAAAAGCATAAGCACAGCATTAGCTTTGGCATTTTTAATATTGATGCTGTTTTGCTCAGTATTATTAAAGTGAGCGTATTGGATATCGGTTATAGTCAAAACCGTTGTCTTGGCAACGCTTACCGATTTCTGTATTGCCGTTAAGGCTGAATCGTATTTGTCCCTTAGGTCACTCCCCGCCTTGTCTTGAGCAATCCTTAGATTCTCTTGAGCATTTAAAAGAGAGCCTTTAGCATTAGCTACTACAGTCTCGGCTGCTTTTATTTCTTCTGGCCTTGTTCCTTTTTGGTATTGAAGATAGGTGGCATTGGTTGCCTCGTAGCTGGCCTGCGCCTGACGAAGTTGGGCCATTAAATCGCCATTCTCCAGCGCGATAATAACGGATCCCTTTTCCACATGGTCCCCCACATCTGCAAAAACCGTTGCTACTTTTCCTAATTTCTCAAAAGCCAAATCAACGCTTTCTACCGGCTTCACCTGGCCAGTAACACTTACTTCTTGTACTACTTGGCCTCTTTTTACCGCTACAAAACTATAGATTGTTTTTTTGCTGCCTCCGAAAAGCCAGGAAACAAACAGCCCAATCAAAACTAAGATAATTATTATAATAATTATTCTTGGCCTTTTAATAAATGACAGAATTTTTCTTATCATAAGCTAAACATTATTTCTCTTTTATTATCTATTAAAAAAAGCTTCTGGTCAATAAAATATTATAACTTGCCGTTTTTGATCTTTTCTTTTATCCTTTCCACAAAAGAATTAAAAAAATAGAGATTATGGAAAGTTAAAAGTGAAAGAGCATTGATTTCCTTCGCCCGTAAAAGATGGGCAAGGTAGGCGCGGGAATAATTCTGGCAGACAAAACAAGAACAGTTTTTATCAATCGGGTTTTTGTCATTTAAAAAACCGGGCTTGTCCAAATCTAATCTTCCTTTTGAAGTAAATACCGTACCGTGCCGAGCATAGTGAGTAGGCACGCTGCAATCAAAAGTATCAATCCCCTCTTTTATAACCAGTTCCATGTCTTCTAAGTGACCGATACCAAGCAAGTGGCGAGGCCTGTTTTCTTTTAAATTGCTGGCTACTCGCCTTATCATTGAAGTCATCTCTTTTTTGCCGTTGCCAAACTCCCCACCAATGCCAAAACCATCAAACCCAAGAGAGTTAACAAATTTTGCGCTTTCTTCGCGTAAATCTGAATATCTTCCACCCTGAACTATGCCGAAGAGCATTTGCTTCGACTTCTTTGCTTCTAAACAGACCCTTGCCCATTTATGAGTCTTAACAAGGGATTTTTTAGTATATTCATGATCGGCATTTGGCGGTGTACACTCGTCAAAGGTAAAAATAATGTCAGCTCCCAGCTTTTCTTGTATCTTTATTGATTCTTTAGGACCTAGAAAAACCTTCCTGCCATCAACAAAAGAAGTGAAGATGACGCCGTCGTTATTTATCTTAAGAAGCTTTGGCTGCTGACCTTTTCGAACAGGTAAGGACAAGTTGTTTTTTACAATCTTGCCTAAACCAAAATCCCGACCAAATCCTAAGCTAAAAACCTGGAAACCTCCTGAGTCGGTCATCAGGGGCCTGTCCCAATTCATAAACTTATGAAGGCCGCCGGCTCCCTTAACTATGCTTTCCCCTGGCCTTAAATGAAGATGAAAAGTATTGCATATCAAAATCTGGGTTTTGGTTTCTAAAACCTGCTCGTTGGTTAGGGCTTTAACTGCGGCTTGCGTTGCTACCGGAACCAAACAAGGCGTTTCTACGATGCCAGAGGCGGTTTCTAAAATCCCTAATCTAGCCCGGCTTTTCTTTGATTTTTTTGTTATTTTGAATCCAGACATTCTAATGTCCTTATTATACCAGCAACTAATGAAAATGCCCTGTTTTAGGCAGGGCATTCCTAGGACCGAAGCTTGCCCTATGATTTTTTCACCCTCAGAAGCGGAACCAAAAATACCAGGGCGTAACCTAACCAAAGCGGCCACATTGAAAATATGGCAGGGTTAAACCGCATTGTTACCACGGCGTCTAGAATCACCCCGACCAAAACCCAGCAAAAACCGTATCCCAAAGCCATTCCTGCGCTTTTCGGTCTGACCCGACCCGCTAAAACAAAAGCGATAATGCCAGAGATAATAATTGTTATTACCTGCGTTATTGTGAAATCGTAAATTTTAAAACCAATAAATACTGAAACAATCACGAACATCAAAATCCACAAAAGGATACCAAGAGTAATTGCTCTTTTCCAGTTCATAACATTTAAGGTTTTTATTATTAAAAATCGGCCTTTATTCTATTATACCTGGAATTTTATAAAATACTCCCTGGGAATTGACTCCCTAACAACTGCCTTCCGCCAAGCAACATCTGCTTCCGAAACCCTCTTAAGGCTGCCGTTTTCTTTAAAATAGGGATCGACTACCCGCGATTTGCAGAAAATATGAAAGTCGTAATTCTCACTATTCTCTTTGTACAAGAAACGGTTGTTCATCCGGTCAAAAAGCAGTTTCAGGGTTTTATCTGTTGCTGTTTTCACCTGAATCTTCTTTAAAACATTCTTATCTGTCGTATAAAGATCGCTTTCAACAATATATCCTTCAGAAAGCGCGTACTTTAAACATTCACCTGTGGTCTTTAACATTACTGCCGAAGAAAGACCTGAATAATATTCTCTATTCATGAAAGAAAAAAACTCAGCGAATCTTTTGGCAATTTCAAGGTTCTTAAAAATCCACGATCCCTCTTCTGCTACCAGGTTTTCCAGAAAATAATCTATTTCTTTTTTTACAATAACCTTGCAGCCAAGGGCAGTTCTCAAAGAATAATCAATCCGGTCAGCGCACAAATCAGGTAAGAGTTTTTCTTTCAAGGGAAAGTTTTTGTCGTCCAAAATAAAATCTAGCGAAATGCCGTGCCCTTGAAGAATAGCGGGTATTTCCGACTGACGAACGAATCCATCAAAAATATCGTCTTGGAATTTCTGTTCTTTCTCGTCGCTTTCTTCTTTTGCGTAATCAATACAATGGGAAAAAACAGTATGAGAAACGTCGTGAATCAAACCAGCAACCTGCTCTTCTAAAGACGTCCTATAAATCTTGAGTAAAATGTAAACTCCGACCGAATGATCAAAACGGGAAAAACCCTCGCCCTTAAACCACGGCTTAAAATAACCGGCATTGTCTATTCCTTTTAATCTTTGAAGCGTTGAGCAGTTTATCAAATCCAAAATTACCTTATCTTGGATTTCTGCTTCTCCAAATACTTTATCAAGATATTTCATATATTTTATTTCTTTTTTTCCCACCCCTTATCAGCCTTATCTTTGACCTAGGAATACAGAGATAACGGGCTAAAACTTCAACAACTCTCTTATTAGCAAGATTGTTTTCTGCTTTCTCTGCGACTTTTATCTCAAAACTATCCTTTGTTTTTTCTTTAATCTCTTCGCTTTTCGCTCCCGGGGACACTTTTACTTTTATCAGCATGATATATCATGTTAACAAAAAATCGCCCGAAGGGCGATTTGCTTAGCGGTTATCTCCATCTCCTTTTAATTTATCTCTTTCCTGCCTTGATTTCAGCATTTCGATGTTAGCTACTGCCACCTCGTCTAAAGAGATATCCAGCTCCGTTGAAACCTGGGCTACGTACCATAAAATATCGCCTAATTCTCTGAAAATTTCTTTTTTCCTTGATTCGGTTAAAATGCCGTTATCGTCTCTGAATATCTTCTTAATCTTATTCATTATTTCGCCCGATTCACCAGCCAAGCCTAAAGCAGGATAAACTACCCCCTGCCCGATGACAGGATAAACTGCTGTTTTCTTGGCTGATTCTTGATATTCTTTAAAATCCATAAGTTTCTATGTTATTTTATTCATCTGGTGCCCTATCTCCTGGCTTTTGCCGTTTGAAACGTCTCCGATGTAGTAGTAGGCAGCGCCTAGACCGGCCACTGAAGTAGCAATAGCAAGTCCGAGAACAATATCTTCGAATACGCCATAGTAGGCGTTGAGCAGAATCATTGGAAAGACAATGGCCTGCAAAACAGTAACAAGTTTCCCCAAGAATCTTACCGGCGGGAAGGCTTTCTTCCTGATTATCCCGTAAAAAGCAAAAGGCAGGGTTATTATTTCTCTGGATAAAATCAGACAAACTTCAACCAAGTGGATTTTAGTAAAAATCCCCTCCCCCGTGAACCTTATAACCAAAGGCAGTGCGAAACAAGCTATCAGAATACGGTCAGCCAGCACATCAAACTTCCGGCCAAACTCAGTCGTCATTCTGAATCTCCTAGCTATCTGTCCGTCTAGAGCATCTGTTATCATCCCGATAACAAAAACAATGACAATCGTTTTTATGCTGAAACCGGCAAAAATCAGATAAACCAAAGAAAGCGAAATTGCCACCCGGCAAACCGTAAAGAAGTTAGGAATGTTATAAATGTTTTCCTTTTGCTGTACTTTTACCTCGTCCATGTTGTTATCTCCGCCTCATCAAAGTATAGGAGTTGTAGTTATTGTAAGAAAGGGTGTATTGCCTTTCTTGCTGGTCTTCAAAATCTGCTGTTTTTTTTCTCTTGGCTTGCTCAAAAAAAACCAAGCATTCTTTTCTGTCCAAATCATGCTTCAAATAGTAGATACCGTTGCTAGCATCCTTGTCATAGCTTACTTTAAAGTTGTGGATATATGTTTCTTCCATGTTTTTGTTATTTAATAATACCAAAGATTCCCGCCTTTGGCTATTTAATCCTTGGAGGCTGTCAGCCATCTATATTTGTGGAACTGATCCTTATAAAACGAAACTGACAATTCGTATTCATTTAAAATCTCTTTTATCCTTTCTTTCTGCTTTGGATCAAACTCCATAAATACCTTTCCGCCAGGCTTTAAATGCCCCTTTACTTCTGATAAAAACCCCTTGATTATATCCAGGCCGTCTCTTCCGGCAAAAAGAGCCAAGTGCGGGTCTCTTTCCAAAACCTCTTTCTGCACTTCGCTTGCCCTGTCTGAAGCAACGTAAGGCGGGTTGGCAAAGATGAAATCGTATTTTCTTCTTTTTAAATTATCAAAAATATCTGATTTGATAATCTCATACCGCTGGGGCGATATTTTGTTTATCTTGAGATTTATCTCAATCTGCTCCAAGGCATCGTCAGAAATATCCGCAAAATCAACGATTGCATCTCTAATATTTTTCAGTATCGCAATTCCAATACACCCACTTCCAGAAAAAATATCAAGGCAGTTAATTCTCCCTTCTCGAAAAAGCAATTCTTTAATAGTACTCCCAACCCAAAACTCGGTTTCTTGCCTTGGCTCAAAAACCTTTTTTGAAACATCGATTTTACAGTTAAGAAGCTTCATGATTCTTAAGACTTAATAACTTCCTCCCAAGAAAAACCAGGGCGGCCAAAATGACCGTAGGCTGCGGTTTGTCTAAAAATCGGCTGACGCAAATTCAAGCGATCAATAATGGAGAACGGCTTGAAATCAAACTTATCTTTAACCAAATCAGCTAAGCTCTCCCCTTTTTCGTTTATCGCCTCCACCATTAATGGATCGGCACGGCCGATAGCGTAGGCAACGGAAACTAAGCACTTTTTAGCCAAACCTTGAGCAACAATGTTCTTGGCGGCAAAGCGCGCCATATAGGCTCCGGACCTATCAACTTTTGTGGCGTCTTTTCCAGAAAAGCATCCTCCGCCGTGAGGGACAACGCCGCCGTAGGTATCAACCATTATTTTCCTGCCAGTAAGTCCAGTGTCGGCTGTAAACCCTCCCTGAACGAATTTGCCCGTTGGATTTACCAAAATCTCAATATCAAAAACGTCGCCAATAATTGGCTTAATCAAATAATCTATTAAAAGCTTGCGGATGTCGCCCTGCTCGATTCTTTCATCATGCTGGCAGCTCACTAAAACAGTTTTTATCTTCCCGTCTCCAATAGTCACCTGGGTTTTGCCGTCAGGCTTCAGCCACCAAAACTTATCGCTAGTCCTACGCAATTTCTCTAGCCCCTGGGCTAGCTGGTGAGACCTGACAACTGCTAAAGGCAAAAACTCGGGAGTTTCATCTGTAGCGAATCCGTACATCAACCCTTGGTCGCCTGCTCCGCCCACATCAACTCCTTGAGCAATGTCTGGTGACTGCTGGACAATTTGGGTAAAAACCTTTAGATTATCCTGGTAGCCGATGTCCTGGTAAACTTGTCTGGCAACCTTTTCAAAATCAACCTTAGCTGAACTGGTTATCTCGCCGCCTACTACTAAAAGACCGTGGCAACCAAAGGTTTCAATAGCCACCCTGCTCTTTGGATCTTGTTTTAAGCACTCGTCTAAAACAGCATCGGAAATCTGATCACAAACCTTGTCCGGATGCCCGGAGGTTACGCTCTCAACGGTATATGTTTTTTGATTGTAGAACATATAATTAAAAACTCTTTCTGCAGGAGAAAGAGTAAGTTTAATTTATCTCTCCCCACCAAAAACGGGGCTGGATTTAGCACCTTGCCCCACACGAATGAGGGGTAGGTTGTTGGCAAAGTTCTGCTTGAAGAAGCAACGGGCCAGTTCCCGACCTTTGCGCTCTTGATAAAGACTGCTATTTAATTTTAATTGTTTATTATAGCTCTGAAAGAAAATTAATCAACCTCGTAGGTGATGGTCACGGTAACCGATATCTTGTTCTCTCCTGTCTCAATTTGAGGAGCAGGGGCTGAACCGCCTAAACCAGAAGCCTCTCTCAAGGAATCATTATAATACAAGGGAGCATAAGTGCTTTCGCTGAACCTTATTATCTTGCCCAGCTTCAACCCAACCTGCGAAGACAGTTCTTTGGCCTTTGCCTTGGCTTTTCCAATCGCTAAAACCCGGGCTTGGGCTTTAGCTTCGTCTTTGTTGTCTATTGTGAACTGCAAATTTCCTGTTTGATTGGCGCCGCTATCAGCTGCACCCTGGATAATAGCGCCTACTTTGGCTAAATCCCTGATCTTCACATCAACCTGCTGATTTACGTTATAGCCGGCAAGAACCTGGTTCCTGGGATAAGAATACGACTCATAAGTGTATTCATAACGGGGATAAATACTGAAGTTAGTCGTTTTAATGTCTTTCTCGGCCACGCCCTGGCTCTTGATAAAATCAATCACTTTGTTCATCTTGGCAGTGTTATCGCTCAACGCATCAGCAACAGTTTTCGCTTCAGTTAATACCGTAAAGCTTATCTCAGCTAAATCCGGCTTAACGTAAACTTCACCGGTCTCGGTAATGGGCAGTGTGTTTGCCGGAACAATATTTTTGACTTGCTTTATCCTGCTTACTGCTCCAGCTAAAACAAAGATTGTGGCAGCGACTAAAAAAATGCTTAAGACCACGCCAACAACCTTGAACAAGTTTTTGCCTAAATGTTGGCAACAGTTTTCTTCTTGGAACATATGCTTTATTTGGCGCACCAAGACTACGGCTGAAGTATATCTTCGGTGCGGCCGTTAATGGAAATAATAACGTTTTCTACGGTTGGGAATTGTTTCAATGTTTCTGTTATCTGCGAACGGATTGCCGTCACTCGGCAGGAACCGCCCAATTGGAATTCTAATTGTTCGTCAAAATCCACTCGGGCTGTGCCATTATCTATCGCAAGACTCTGTATTTTAACTCCAGGGTTTATACTGGTAAAAACACCTTGGCCGTCAGCTAAGCTCGGCCCTGCCAATAAAATCTCTAGCGCTCGACGAGCCGGAACATTGGTTTTAGCAACTACCCTGTTGAAAGAAAACACTACATTGCAGTCATAATTATACTCATTATCAACCTGTTCACCAAAGAACACTTTAACTGCGCTGGTTTCTCCTAAATTCAATTTCAAAGGTATTGAAACTACGTCTATTTCTGAACCGTCCTTGGGCGAGTTCCAAAAAGCCTCTAGAACAACGTTTTCGCTGGCCGGTTCAACAACTAAATAATCCATTTCCTGCTCAAACAGCCCAAACTGGCCTATATCGGGCGCATTAGCATAAACAGGGGTTTGGTAAAGCAATTTTCTTGTCCCCTGCTCAACTAAACGCACGTTGAGCATGTTTTCAAAAACCCGGGCCTGACCTGAAACTGCAAAAGGGAAATTAACCTCGTCTCCGGTCTTAGGCGAAGAAACTTGGACATTGGCAACTGGCGCCGAAGAAATTGACGGGAGAAGAACTATTTTCTGCCGCGGAAGACGTTCTGCTATTATGACAACCCAAACGCCAACCGCAATTATCAAAACTATAACTAAAAAAGTTAGGCAGTATTTTCTTATCATATATTCTTTTATAGCATAGGTTGTTAACAAAACAAAACGCCCCGAATGGGGCGCCTTGTTTCTGTTATTAACTCTTTATTTCTTGAAAAACCAGGTATAAATAGTCCTGGCTACGAACAAAAGAACTACTATGGTAATAAGCAACGGCAGCAAATATTTACTCTTTAGGAACGATCTCCAAGAAGTGGCTGCGGCCAGTTGGTTTAGTGGACTACCGAAAGCAACTTTCATTGAATCAGAAGACGCCAGGGACATGTTTCGGGCGCCAATCGTTCCTACAATATCGGCTCCGTTACGAGAAAGAGAGTTAGCGATTTCTCCACGAAAAGAAATTGTTTTTGCTTCTTTGAAGGCTAAGGTGCCAATGTTTATTCCGTCTCTGATATTACCTGAATAAGAATTGTTATCAATTTTCAGGTCGGTAATATTAACTACCTCGTCGGGAATATCAATTTTGACAACCACGTCTTGCACCTCATCTTTATCGTTGTTGCTGGCAACGGCAAGGAAATAAACCTCTTCCCCACCGCTAAAGGATAAATCTTTAAGCCAAACTGACTCGTTATTTTTTTTGATAAAAATTGTAAGAGGCAAGCCATTCATTTCTTCGCAGTCGTCGCTGCAGCTCTCAACGGTCTCGCCGCAGCCGCAAACGCCGTCGCCGCAACGATTACACTTTTCACAGTAGTCTTCTGACTCAACGGCGCAGGTCGAACCGTCGCATTTTAATTCATTCACGCAGTTTGAGCCCTGGCAAGAATCAATAGTACAGTCATTACCGTCAACACAGTCCTGAGACATATCATTTCTGGAGTTGTTTGAATCAAACCAGAATAAAGAATTTTCATAGCAAAGTTTTTTGAAGTGCTTAATATATGTTGGAACAACCGGGCAAGAAGAAGTGCTTTGACAGGTAGAAAGGCCCTGAACGCAAGTTTGGCTTCCCGAGCAGGAAGCAGCAATTGTCCAGCCGGATAAATTCATCCAATCGCCCCAATTACCTATGCACTGATTATTACTGCCGGAACAATATTGATATTTTATCTTCGTTCTTAAGCCGACGTCTGATCCGCAGGCACTACCCCAAGGACAACCATATTCTTGCTGGGTCTGTGAATTGCAGGTAGTTGTTGCTGATTTGAAGTGGCATCCGTCGCAGCATGGACCGCCAGAACACTCGCAGGCGACAACACATTGCCCGTTTTGACAAGTCTGCCCGGCAACGCAATACTGAACCAGTTGGTTATCTGTGTAGTTGGTCCTTACGCCGTTAGAATCGACGCGATAACAGTTTCTCTGATGATAAACATTGCTGGCGTAGCAATAATTCGGGCCCCAGCTGTCGCAAGAGTTCTGCTGCTGGTAGCAAGTCGTGCATTGGCCCTCCCAGTTTGCAGGATCATAGCAAGAAGAACTAGAATAACTGCAGCTCCCGCAAGTAGAGCATCCGTTGTAATTGTAATCGTTATAGTCGTAGCTACAGCTTGAACAATCGGCATTTGCTAAAGCAAAAATGCCGAAAATAGAGAATAGGATTATTCCGGAGAATAAAAAAAGTTTAGCTTTCATATTGGTATTATCTAAAATTGTCATGTGAGGTAATTATATTACCTTTTGACAATTTTGTCAATGGGTTGCCTAAACCCCTTACCAACAAGATAAAACTCTCTGCTTCCTTTAACCACTGCCATCGGTCTGAATCTTTTGGCACTTTCAAAGCAAGCAGCTATTTCTTTAAAGAATTTTGGGGTTGACCCCGTCTCAAAAATCTTGCAAACGAAATTACCGCCTTCCTTCAGCGCTATTTTGGCAATCTCTAAAGCAGCTTCAGAAAGCTCAAGCGAACGAGCAACGTCTATATCTCTAATGCCCGAAGTTTTAGGCGACAGATCAGCTGCTATCACATCATACTTTTCCTGAAAATCGCTGGCTTTTAGATCAAAAATGCTTTTTTTATAAAACACAACGTTATTCCTGGCCGGCATGTTTATATCCTCAGTATCAAAACCAACAACTTTGCCCTCATCCCCAACCTTGTCAGAAAGGTACATAAGCCAGGAGCCGGGAGCTGAACCCAAATCTAAAACCCGGTCTCCCTTTTTTATCAAGAGAAACTTCTTGTCAATTTCTTTCAGCTTGTAAACCGAACGGGCCGGATACCCTTCCTTATGGGCCAGGCGCGTATACGTCTCATCTTGTCTCCCTTTTCTCCACATATTAGGCGTTGCTTTTTATTTCAATCACGTCGCCGTCTTGGACAACATATTCCTTTCCTTCGGTCCGAATCAGCCCTTGCTCTCTTGCTTTGGCAAAACCACCAGAGTCAATAAGTTCTTTCCAGTTAACTACTTCAGCTTTTATAAAATTCTTTTCAAAATCCGTGTGTATCACGCCACCGGCGCGAGGCGCCCTCTGACCTCTTTTCAAAGTCCAGGCACGAGTTTCATCAGGTCCGGTCGTCAAAAAGGTTATTAAATCAAGAAGCTCGTATGATTTTTTAATAACTATATCCAGTTCCGAATCTAAGGGCAGATTTAATTCTGCTCGCTCCTGACGACTTAACCCAACCGCCTCAAACTCGGTTAGAACATCAACAATCAAAAACCGCCAATTATTATTTTTAAAGTTTTCTATAATATTTGACGGAACCTCTTCGTCGCGGCCGTTTAACAAGTAAAGCCGCGGTTTCAGGGTTAAAAACTGATATCCTTTTAGAATCAGACGCTCTTCCTCTTCCCATTTCTGCTCGCTCAGAATCTTCCCATCGTTTAAAAATGCTTGGGCTTTAGCTAAAACTTCGAGTTCTTTTTTTGCCTCTTTCTTCCCGGCATTCACCTCTTTTTCCAAACTGCCAACTCTTTTACCAAGAGTTTCCATATCTTTTAAAATTAACTCTGTATCTAAAATCTCTTTTTCTTTTATGGGGTCTATCTCTGACTGGGTGTTTACAATGTCCTTGTTTGAAAAAGCACGAAGGATGTACAGGATGGCGTCTGTTTCTCTAATGTTGGCTAAAAACTTGTTCCCCAGGCCCTCGCCCTGGCTGGCCCCCTTAACTAACCCGGCAATATCAACAAACTCAATCGTTGTATAGATCTTCTTGGCAGACTTAGTAAGCTCAGCTAGCTTGTCCACTCTTTCGTCAGGCACAGCTACCACCCCAACATTAGGATCAATGGTACAAAACGGGTAGTTAGCCCGGTCAACCTGTTTCTTGGTAATTGTTTGGAATAAAGTGGACTTGCCGACGTTAGGCAAGCCAACAATTCCTATATGCAAAGACATGTTTAGTATATTACTCTTATTTTAATTAATTTTCCAGAAAAAAAGCCCACTTATATGGGCTTTAAGGTTTTTCTTGTCTCGTCCAGCCAAATGGCTGTGACTGTCTTTTTCACCTCTCGCTCGAATCTTTTCGAATCAGCAACAGGCAGAAAAGAGATAATGCCGCATCTTTCGCAGCTTCTTTGGCTTCTTATTGAATCTAGCATTTCTTCAACTGCCGCTTCCAGCGTTGTTTCTCCTCCTATTACCGCAAAACCAGACTTGGCGTCTTGAACGTGGTGGCAAAAAGAGCATTCTAAAACCGCGGTCAAGTACAAAACGGGACAAGAAGGATTTCCTGCTAAAATCGGCTTCCAATTCGTAACCTTCACGATCGCCTCCTTTTTTAACAAACATCCTGCCTCATATTAAAGAACTACTTAAAACGTGTCAATCTTTGAGAAATAGGTATTTTTGCTTTTCTGACATACTTTTCCATAGAAGCAATGGTTTGATCAAATGTTTCCCGGTCAACAGGATAGGGCGTAGCATCCTTGCCGCCATGAGCAAAAGAATAACGAGCCGGATCCTGGTAAGACGGCTTGGCTCCGTAAATTACTTCTGCGGTCAAAGCTAGGGCGCGAATAGTTTTGGGACCTACGCCCTTGGTCGCCAAAAGCTTTTCGTAATCTTTTGGTTTCTCATCACACAAGCGCCAAAGTATCTTTTCCAAATATTTGCTTTTGGAAAAATCTTCATTAACTACCGGATGCCATTTGAATTCTTTGGTTTCCAGGTTTATGAACTTCAACCTTTGCTGCCCGCCTTTCTCAACTTCAATCATTTGGGAAAGCGGAGTGAAGTGCTTTCGCAGAAGCTTAATATCTTTCATCAAAGTGTTAAAACTTTGCGTAATCAACCCGGCACTTATTTCCCGATTCTTCCCGCTTCCCCTGGCAGTTAGATTAAGCGCCTCTTTTGTTTTTAGCTGGCTGGCAATTCCAGAGTGCGGCTCGCATACTAAATCCTTAGCGGTTTCCGAATGCCAGTGATAGCGCCGAGCAGTCTGATTTTGAGTATTCATGCCTTGTTGAACAACTGTCCAGGCGCCGTTTTTGGTAAAAAAGAAGCTATGATGATATATCTGGAATCCATCCTGGAGCAAAGCGCTGTCAACTTTAGCTGCCATTTTAGAGTTATAGGCAAGGTTTTGAGTTTTATCTTCAGGCAAAGCCAAACGTTCCCCCCAGTTTTCTATTTCGTTTGGTGTCTTCCTGGAAGTCTTACCCTTGCCGCCGCAAATAAAAACTCCCAAATCACTTTCCCAGCCTCGGATTGCCTCCTTCAAAGCTGCTGTTAAAATCGTAGTCAGGCCTGAAGCATTCCAATCGAACGCCAAAACGGTTCCTAACGACTGGAACCAAGCAGGATCAGCAATTCTCTTGATAAACTCGTCTGGACCTTCTTCTTGGACAACGGCTATAACCATTTGCCGGCCAAGCTTTACCATCCTTTCGAACAACCAGCGCGGGCATTTACCGTAATCCAAGCCAAAAGTGGCAACGCCTCGTTGAATCATAACTTTATTATATCTCTTTTTGACCAACAAGACGAAAAAGCATCGGCTGCTGCAAAAAAAACAGCACAGCGAGCTAAAACAAAAATTAACTCCTTGCTTTTTTAGACATTAAACAATTTTCTGGCGTTTTCTGTTGTTATCTTAGCAACTTCTTCCTGCGACATATTTTTCAGCTCAGCGATCCGTTTTATAACATACTTAACAAAAATGGGCTCGTTCCTTTGGACACCCGCTTCAGGGGGTGTTAAGTATGGGCAATCAGTTTCTACTAAGACCTTTTCTAAGGGAATAAATCTTATAGCATCATCCAGGTCCAGCTTAAAAATCACGCCGTTCAAACCGATATAAAAGCCCATTTTTATATAGCTTTCTGCCTGCTTCAAGGTTCCAGTGAAACAATGAATTACACCTCGAAAGCCCGGGTTCTTTTCCATAATATCTATTAATTCGTCATGCGCCATCCTGCAATGAAAAATCAGAGGCAGATTCAATTCTTTAGCCAGCTTCAGGTGCTCGAAAAAAACTCCTCGCTGTTTTTGCTTAAAAACCTCTTGCCTAGTTTTGGTTTTCGGCCGGTAGTAATAATCCAAGCCAGTCTCCCCAATTGCCACCACCTTTTTTGACGTTGCCAACGACTTGTATTTCTCTGAATCAAACTCCTGCTCTTTTTCTTTCTCGGCTGCCAGCTCTTCTGGATCTAACTTCAGTTTAAAAACCTCTGTTCCAACATGGATCGGGTGCATTCCGACAGCAGCAAAAACTCCTTCCTGATATTTCTCTGCTAGTTCCACTGCTCTTTTGCTGGTCTGATATTGGCTGCCTACGTTTATCATCCAGAGGTTTTCTGAAAGCGAACGATCAATGACTTTCTCGGCATCGCCTCCAAAAGCATTGAAATTAACATGGGCGTGAGTATCTATTATCATAATATTCCATTTTAGATAATCTCAGGAAAAAGAAAAGCGCCTTCCCCTCGTAAGGCGCTTTAATGACTACTTCTTTTTTTCTTCTTTTTCCCGGCCACAGCTTTCGCAGCGGCCGTTTTTTGTGGCAGTATGCCGTTCGCAAAAAGAACAGAGGCTTACTCGCGGCTTTCCGTTGCCATGATTCATTCCCATCGCCATCCCCCTAATGATACCGGGACCTGTTTATCAAGGACCAGCAACGTTTTTTAGAGTCCAACAAAATCAATTGATTAAATCAATGCGATAAAAATAGGGGCAGCGTTTACACTACCTTTTCAAGGTGTAGTCGCAAGGCCTTGACTTATCCCCTCAAAGGTGTCATACTTGGATACGTAAGTTTTCTCAGCATGTTTTCTCTTTCCTTATACGAATAAGTGTAAGTCAAAAGAAGAAGTCAAAATGAGAAAGGGTCGACTTACAATTTAGAAGTTCATATAAGGAAAAATATGGCTAAAAAGTTATACGTTGGAGGTTTGCCTTACAGCACTTCCGAAGATGCTTTAAAAGAATTGTTTTCTGAAGCTGGAACCGTTGAAACGGCTACAATCATAATGGACAAAATGTCCGGCCGCTCAAAGGGTTTTGGCTTCGTAGAAATGGCTACCGAAGAGGAAGCCAAGAAAGCCATTGAGACACTCAATGGTAAAGAATTCGAAGGACGCACTTTGGCTGTTGATGAAGCTCGCCCAATGGAACCTCGCGCCCCACGAAAAGATTTTAATCGTGGCGGTGGCAGAGATTTCGGAGGCCGCAGAAATAGCTGGTAAAGTAATCTCGAATTAAAACAAAAGCAGGGCATAGGCCCTGTTTTTGTTTTGTCTTATTCGGTTGTTTTACCGTCAAAGCTTTCGTTGTCCCCTTCTGCTTGTTCTTTTGTTTCGTGAATCACTCTGTCGCGATGGTGAGCAGGAGAATAAATAGTATAAAGCTTAAGCGGTAAATCCGGGGAAGTGTTTACAACGTTATGCTGCGCTCCGGCCGGAACCACTATTGCTAATCCGTCTGCTACATCGTATTCATTTCCATCAATCACCACCTTGCCTGTTCCTTTTTCAAACCTGAAAAACTGGTCGGTGTCCTCGTGCACCTCCGTGCCGATTTCTTCGTTTGGCTTTAAGCTCATCAGCACCAGTTGGCTGTACTTGGCAGTATAAATAACCTTGCGAAAGTTATCGTTTTCTAGCGTAAGTTTTTCTATGTTTCCTGTATAACCTTTCATATTTTAGTTGGTTATTATGATTAAAATTGCTCTGACCTTTAAAAGCTATTTCATTATACCAAGAATCTTTCTGATAACGAATTATTTCTGACGGTAAATTATTACCATCCTCCACCGCCTCCTCCGCCGCCGCCTCCCCCTGCTCCTCCTCCACCTCCATGTCCAGAAGAGCTTGAAGTATTAGAAGAAATACTGGAGGTTATACTATTCAACTGGCTGATAAAACCATTCGCATTAAAGCTGCCTGCGCTGGCTGCCACCAACCAAACCGGATGATAATTTTGGAAGTATTCTTTTCCGTAAATCTGTTCCATCTTTTTAACCCACAAGGTCGCTATATTGAAAACTATGGCGTAGGGCAAAAGTTTGTCAAAAATGTTTTCTTTTTCATAGAATTGCTGACGATATTTTTCAGCTGTTCTCATATACAACTCCATGCCCTTTATCCTAAAAAGCAAATCAGTCCCTTGTCTGGTACGTTTCGGCATTATTATACTGAAGATTATAAAAATAATACCCGAGGTAAGAATGCTTAAAAATGCTTTTAACCCTCCGCTGAAAGCGAGCGCTGAAAAAACAAGAAGGATAAATCCGATAACCCTAAAAACAAGGCTCACAGAAGATGATTTCTTCGCAATCCAATTTTTATCTACGGCATCTTTTACGGCTGCTTTCCTTATTGAACCAACCTTTTTGTAAAAAGTGGTCTTCAGGCTAGACAAGTTAACTTTATTACTGCCACCGGGAAAAAGCGCATTCAGCAAAATCTTCTCGGACTCAGCAAGATTAGACTCGTCACAATTATCTGCGTTTTTCTCTAGCTCATAGTCCTTATGGCTCAGGAACAAAATCTTCTTTTCGATTTCTTTTATCGTTATTAACTTTTTTACTGCTAAATCAATAATCGTGGCGGTGATGAGTTTGTCATTCCACCTGCCAGAAGATAAAACCATTCCCATTTGAATCGGAGTAATTCTTTCCGGTATCTCAAACTCTGGAACGATTGGCTTTTTCATGATTGGATCCTTGCCATACTTCCACCAAAACTTGAGTGAAAAAATCAAAACGAATAAAGGTATCAGGAAAAATAGATAGGCAAGATGGCTGGCGTATTTCTCAAGGAAAGACGGTTGATAGGGAGTAAAAATATCCTTAGGAAAAGCAATAGACACTGTTATGTCTTCCCCTTTGCTTAGGGGACGAACAGAAGAAAAATACAAAGTATTACTGTCTAGCCATTGGTAAGTAGCTAAATCGTTCCCCCTAGAGCCCAGGTACCCCGCGTAATACTCTACGCTCGCATTCTGGCTAGTTACCTCAGCCGGGAAAACTATCTTAGCTGAAAAACTGTCTATATCAATCTGCCAGAAAGCACCAACTAAATTCCAATACAGTTCGTCAAACGACGAATCGTAGAAACGAATAGCGTTTTTAACTTTATAAACAATCTTATAATCGTTCTCGCCGATAACAGTTCTGTCTGGATCGCCTATTTTCCACGTTATTGTGCCAGCAGATTTATTCTTTATCGTCTGGTATTTATAGGGCTTGCCGTTAAAATCTGTCATGCTTACCAGCTCAATAGGATTAGAAATAATCCCCTTGTCAGTTTTTATCTTTGTTGGCAACACCCTAAAGATTCCGTGCTTATCGGGTAAATTACCGCAATCAGCTGTTATCTTTTCAACAATCAAAAGCGAGGAATCTTTATTCACCTGAATCTCTGTTTCAAAGACTTTAATGTACCAATCGGTAATCTGGCTAGAATCTCTGGCAAAAACAAGCTGCCAGCTAAAGACAACTGTTACCGCAATGAATATAAGGCTTAATATTTTTCTATTCATAAAGCATTTAGCTTATTCTACCAAAAAAACATTCTCTTATAAATAAAAAGGCTCGAAATTTATCGAGCCTGGATCAGGGTTAGCAGCTAAGGACTTCGCCATCCACTGGGTGACGTTCCAGAAATCTCTGGAACCCGCCAGCTTCTATGTAATTCCATGTTAGCTGTACCAGCGTTGGTTCGTGCACTGAAAAACGCCTCTGCGCAGCATAAAGGTTCAAAGGGCTAAAAACCTCTCCCATCAGTTCAGTAAAGACGCCGTGATGAACATCGAATCTTACCCTTGTAGGAATGTTACCGCGGAGAAGAAGGAGAACCACAGGTATCTTGCCCATTGCCGCTCCTTTCTTGCTAATGTGCTATTAAACCATCTTAATCTTTGAAGCCTGTTTGTCAATACAGAAAAATCCCCTAATCTGTCTTTTTGCGCTTTATAAAAAACCACTTGACCAGCTCCACCAGAACCAGCTCAAAAACTCCGAACAGCAAAAGCACAGACCACTCAAAGAATCCTAATGCTGTAGTTTTAAGAATCGTCTGGAAAAACGGAAGATATATGGCCAGAATAATCATCAGGGTCCCGACTAAAATGGAGATATTGATATACTTATTGCCGAACGGATTATAATGCCAAATGTTCTTCCTCAGGTTTCTGCAAGAAAAAACAAACATAAATGAATCTACTGATAAACCAACGAACATAGCGCTTCTGATAACTTTGATTGGCATCCCAATTCTCAGAAACCAAACGAAGATTCCGAAAAGTATCAAATTCGTCAAGAAGCCAATAACAAAAATTAATACATTCATCTCGGCGGTTAAAAGCGGGAGTTTATGGCTCTCGGGCGGCCTTTTCATGATGTCTTTTTCTTTTTCCTCAAAGGCCAGCGCAACCGACGGAGGAGTGCTTTCAATCATGTTCTTCCAAAGTATTTGACCGGCAAGGATAGGCAGGGGCAACCTGAATACAATACTTAGACCAATCAACATAACTTCTGTGAATCCTCCGATCAATAAATACGCAATAACCTTTCTAATATTGTCTACAATCCTTCTTCCTTCTTCTACAGCATAAACAATAACCGAAAAACTATCGTTTAATAAAATTAGGTCTGAGCTTTCTTTGGCAACTTCTGTCCCAGAATCAAGAGCTATCCCGATATCTGCTTCTTTCAGGGCCGGAGCGTCGTTAATCCCGTCGCCAGTCATGGCTACAACTTCTCCCCTTGCTTGCAGGGCGCTTACTATTCTCATCTTATGAACCGGCTCAACCCTGGCATAAATCTGAATTCTGTCTAAAACCTTCGCTAACGCCTCATCAGTCATCAAATCCAAATCTTTTCCCTCCAAGATATTTTCTTCTTTTGTATCAAACCCCAGCTCTCTTGCTACTGCCCGAGCAGTAAGCATGTGATCACCAGTAACAATGATAGGCCTCATTCCCGCCTGCCGGCAAATCTCGATTGTTTTTTTTACATCTTCTCTTATCGGATCCTTCAGGCCGACCAGACCGACAAAAATTAGTTTCTCAAAAAAACTATTAAAGTCTTCTTCTTTGCTTATCTTGCGATAAGCAACACCGACCACCCGTAACCCTTTTTCAGCCATATCTTCAATTTCACCTTTTACGGTGTTGAAATCTTTTGATGTTATAGGCTCTTCTCTCTCTTCAATCTTCAAGTACCCAGCGGCCTCTAAAATTCTTTCCGGAGCCCCAACGATATAGGCGAAAAGCTGACCGCTCTCTGTTTTACAAATATTGGCAGAATATTTTCTCTTCGTATCAAATGGAAACTCCTGAACCTTAACCGTGTTTGCGGCAATCCGCTTGACGTCAACCCCTGCCCCCATTGCCGCTAAAAGTAAGGCTTTTTCTGTCGGCAGTCCGCGAATAACCCAGTCCCTCATCGCCTCATCGGGATTTTCAATAAATGCTTCACCAGCCAAATAAGCGGTTTCTAGAAGAAAAAGATGATTTTCGTTTCCTTTACCTATAATCTCATCTACCCCTAGAATATTGGCTACTGTCATTTTCCCTTCTGTCAGGGTCTTTGTTTTGTCGGTACAAATCACACTTGTGCTCCCGAGAGCTTCTGCTGCCACTAACTTTCTTACCAAACCCTTTCTTTTCAGTATTTTTTGCATTCCTATGGCTAAAACAATGGTAAGAATGGCCGGCAGCGATTCAGGAATTGCCGCCACCATCATAGCTACAGAAATAGTAAAAATATCAATAAACTCCTTGCCGATAAGCAGTCCATCAATAAAAATTAGAATGGTGATTATAAGGATTATTAGGGAGAGAATTTTTACAAAAAAGGAAAGTTTATTCTGCAAGGGTGTTTTTCTTTCTTTCATCTTGCCTATAACCTCAGCAATCTTTCCCATCTCTGTGCCAAGCCCTGTAGCAAAAACCATAGCGCTTGCCTTACCTTTTTCAACAACGGTTCCCATATATACTAAATCATCTCTATCGCCAAGCGAAGTTTCCTTTGGCAAGGTTTTTTCCGATTTCTCGGAAGCAGCCCACTCGCCAGTAAGCATCATCTCGTTTGCTTCTAACCCGTTGGAAATAATAATTCTAGCATCCGCAGGAACCTTGTCCCCAGCGTTTAAAACAATTATGTCTCCTGGCACCAGCTCTTCAGCATCAACTATTTTATATCTCCCGCCCCTTAAAACCTTTGCGTGGTGTTTTGCGCTCTTTTTGAGTTTGCTTAAAATGGCGACTGCTTTTCTCTCCTGGATGAACCCTAAAAAAACATTCAAGAAAACAACTAAAAAGATGATAGCTGTATCAACGAAGCTTCTTAAAAAAAGAGTTAAAACCCCCGCGACTAAAAGAATATAGACCATGGGGTTTTTAAGCTGGCCCAAAACAATAGAAAAATCCGAGGGTGGCTTTTCCTCTGGCAATAAGTTTCTGCCAAATTTCTTCCGCCTGGGTTCTATATCGTCTTCGGAAAGCCCTTTATCTAAGTCTGACCCAAGCACCTTTGCCACGTCCTCAAAGCTAAGATTGTGCCATAAAGTTTTATCTTCCATGTTTTCTAATTTTAGCAAAAAATCCCTCATAAGGCGACTTCTTGGCTAATACCATACGCTCAAAAGGATAAAAAAAGCCCCCTTAAGTTGCCTCAAGGGGTTTGTGTTCTTTTCATGGTCCATTAGGATCTGGCGTTCCTTGTCTCGGAAGCGACAAAAGGAACAAGAATATGACAGGATAGAAGAACAAAATGATACACAAGGCGTTCTCTACACCTCTGTGCCAAGCGGCTTCCCTGCAGTAATTGCCCAAAAATCCGATGAGAGGTATCAACCAGGCAGGGTAAATGATACCGATAATAAAGGAAGCAACCTTAACGGCCTTTCGGGCGCTTTTCATATCCCGTCTCCTTTGTCAAAAAGCATTACTTTGTTACAAGTTAATGCTAACCATCAATTTTGTCAAATAAAAAACCGGGTGGAAGTATCCCGGGGGCTAACCTCTATCCACAAAATAAAACCAGCGTTTTCCAGCGCTTACGAATAAAATCTGTGGTAAGAAATTATACTATTGGAAATAGACGACTTAAAATAATCCTTTTACCCAGCCAAACAATCTGCCTAAAGACCACTTGTATTCTTTTTCATTCTGGGCTAACTGCTGCAATCTTTCTTGCTCTTGACCCATGCTTTGTATTTGTTCTTGAAGCATTATTTGTATCTGTTCATCGCAATCGCATTGTTCCCTCAGTTGATAAAGTTGTTGAATCCTCTCTCTGTTGCGGCTGACTTCTTGCTCCATTTGCTCCGCAGATTCTACATCTCCGCCCGCAAAAAATCTTACAATACGATTTCTCGTTTGAATCTTTTCCTCTGCCATTATAGTCGCCTGAACCGAATTATTAAATTCTTGGGCGACCTGAGACACCTGAAGACCAATCCCGCCCATCACATCCTTCATTTCCAGCAAAGAGTGAACAGCTAATCTTACTTGGTTTTGGTTCTGATAAACCTTTTGTTCTTTTTCTCCCATTAACTGCATCTCTTGGCTCATCTCTTGCCGCCTTTGTTGTATTGCCTGCTTTACTTCGTTTATCTGCGCGGCAGTAACCTGCTGCTGCATAATTATCAATTGTCCTTCTTCGCCCTGATTTTGGGTTTGTTGCTCTACCTGAATCTGTTGACCTTGCCCGATTTCCTGGGCTTGCTGATTCTGCCTAGGGATTACCGTCCCAACAGCTTGATTACTAATCTCTTGCTGCCCTTGGGCAAAAACTACTGAACCTGATGCGATAAGAACGAATGAAATAATAATTAATTTTTTCATGTTTTAAAATAGTTATTAAATTATTGACCTTTATTCTTATTCTAGCAGATTTTAAAAAGATGAAAAGCCATCCTGCTGAAAAAATCGCCTAAAGGGCGATTTCACCAGCTCTGTTTATGAGACAAATGCATTTATTCCTTTTTATCGCCCAATAATCTCGTCAAATAGATAGAAATTATCACTACCACAAAGGTCATCACAACAGCATAGATAAACTTAACTAAAATCGTATTTTTGCTGATTAGGAAAAAATACTCTATCAGGCCCTTTATTGCTTCATTCCAAGCAAGAGCGGTCACTAACCCAAAAGCAGCCAGTATGTATCCTATTGTTTTTTGACGAATCTCTTTTCTAACCTCTTTACCCCCCTTTTTAATTTTATCTTTTATGCTTTGCATTATTTCTTATTATCAAAAATAAATAATTCGTCAACTGTGGTCTTTAGAACCCTTGCTACATCGTGAGCAAGAGTTAGGGAGGGATTATATTTTCCCCTTTCCAAAAAAACAATTGTTTCTCTCCTCACGCCAACCTTTTTGGCCAGGTTTTCCTGAGTCAGATCGTATTTGGCCCTAAGCTCTTTAATTCTTGTTTCCATTTTCATGAAATTATGTTTTGTTATTTATTTATAACATTATGTTGTACCGGATTAACTTAATGTTAGATTAACCTAACATTATTGTCAAGAGATAGTTATCCACAACTAAAAACCACCCCGGTTAAAGGGTGGTTTCTATAAAGCTAATTACATTTGAGGCTGCCTTCCCCGCTCGTCTTTTATCCACTTGGCAATAAAGTATATCGTGGTTACGATAAATATCGCCCACCAAAGCCATAATAGGCCGGCAAGGTAATCATAAAAGTAGATGGCGAGAATAATGCCTAAAGCAATAAGGCATAGCTTCAATAAGCTAACCTCCCACCAGCGGAATGCCCACGTTTTGAAAATACGCATAGTTTTTTAGGTTAAATTGATAATAATTTATTATACCATTTAGCCAAAAAAGACACAAAAAAAGCCAATATTAGTAAAGATACCCCCAGGTTTGCAGCCTGTCAGAATCCTCATGCCATTTCAGTCCGATATCTGTCCTATAAAACATATTCTGAAGAATAATATTGTTAAGCCTGGAATAAACCTGTTTCCTCGCATCATCCACCGTCAATCCAGCCCCGGTCACTATCAAAACGTACCCTGCCTCCCCGGCTATACTCCATGTTCCATTGACCATTTTTACATCCCCAAGATGGATACCATCTAAGTTGTTCTTTCTAAATATTATGGAAAGGTCTTTGTAGATGAAAACCTCTTTTTTATCGTCAAAGGGGAATGGTGGGACAGCTACTACCACGCCAATTTGGAATCCCTTTTTTGTTTTTAATTCAATCTTTTCCTTTTTCGCCAGCTTGTAAAGAAATTCGCCCCAAGAATCTGTCACCCCTTCAATCTGGATGCTTATTATAGGATAGCCAAATCTTGATGTAACTTCTAAGGGATAGATGCCCCTAGCATTGGCTATACAATTGATATCAATGTACCCTGCGTAGTTTGATTTAACCAACTCTTCTTTTATTTTCAACAAGGTGCTTCTGAAGATTTCATTGGGAGGAGACCAATAAACCAGAGTGCCCATCTCTCCTGTATAGGGGCCTATGTCGCCGGGGAATAGCTTCTTATGCTCAAAGTTTATATTAACAGGGTAGATAAAATCCTCCCCATTGAAAAAGGCTCCAACAGCAACCTCAACACCAACAGCCATTTTCTGCAGCTGAAACTCCTTTATCTTTTTTGCCCAGGTTTTTTTATTCTGTTCAAGGATCTCAATTAAATCCTTGCCGTCTTCTTCTTGGCCTAAAAACAATATCCCCTTCTGCTCTGAAGATATATTCCCTGAAGGCTTAAATACATATCTTCCTGGGTTTGCTTTGATGAATTCTATTGCTGAATCAAAGTCAAGAAAATCCCAATGCGGAAGAATAAGCATGCCTGATTTTTTCATTTCATCCTGGCCAAACCCCCTGTCTTTCTCAAGCTTATCTGTATATTTGCTGCCCCCGATTACAAGCTTACCTGAAGCTCTAAGTGAATCGGCAACATCCCCAAAACCAACATCGTCAAAAACAATAACATCTGCCCAGTCTTTATGCTTTTCCCAATCATCAACCTTATCAAGAAACCCGTCATAAACATCTTTGTCGGTTTCGCTTTTCACAAAAATCTTTACTTCATTCCCTTCCTTTTTTATCTGCCAAGCCAAATCGCCGCTCAAGCTTTCGAAAGAAACGAATAAAAACTTTTTAGGAGTAAAAACAGAATTGTTTGTCTTTTTTTCGTTATTTTTTTCTAAATCATTAGCCATTTTTTTCCTTTATATTTTTATCTTACCAAAAAATATTCAAAAAGGCGACTTTTATTAGCTCCGCACATGCAAGATAGGACCTATTCGGAATAAAAAAGGAGGCGTTAGAAAACGTCTCCTGTATTACTGTTATGAACTACTTGCCTTCGATCGTTTTCATCAAATCACTGTCTGATATATCGTCGGGAATACCCGGCTTACCGCTTACGGCCCTGTAAACAAATCCGCCCGCTTCTCTTAGGACAAGCACCGATTCTCTTCCCGTGCTACGCTCCCAAGTACACAAGGCATCGCTCAGTCTAATAAGCGCTTGTCTCACATCCTGATCTGGATGCTCCATGAATCCCTCGGGCATTTTTACCCCTTTCTCTGTTAAGGTTCCAATTTTATACTACTCAGCCAATAATAAAAGTCAAACAAAAACCCGAGAAATATCTCGGGAATTCAGCTCCGCCTAAAGAACGACATTAGAACCTGTTTTGAGACTAGCTAAGAATGTTTTTCATTCATTCTGTCCCAATCCCACTTCCTATTTTTGTTTGATTCAATTTTTTTAATAATGGCTGCCTCTATATCAATATTCATAACTCCGCATAAATGCAATATCCTCTGAACGGCGTCTCCAAGCTCCTCCTTAAAATTATCTTCTTTTTTGTTGCGATATGCTTCGTAAGCCTCAGAAATTTCGGAGTGAATCAAAGCAATCTTTTCGGAAACATTAACGTTTTCGAGCTTAGTCCCAAAGCCTTTATTTTCGGCTTGTTCCATTATTAACTTTGAGATTTCTTTTAATGTCATATACTTTATCCTACCAAAAAATCGCCCAAAAGGCGACTTTATCAGCTCCACCTACGGAACGACGTTAGAACCTGTTTTATGGTTTCTTTGGTATAAAAATTACTGGTAATAGTTACTTTATTATCTTTATAGCTTTTCCTCCTATTAGGGCTTCTGCGATTTTTTTATAAGCCGAATATAGGATTCTTTGAAAGGTGCTTTGAGAGGTATTCATTTTTTTAGCCGCCTCTTCCTGTTCTAACCCGCTTATATTCCTCAATCTCAAAGCTTCAACTTCTTCAGTGGTTAATTCAACTATTTCTAATTCCCTCATAGGCACTCCTTGTGGTTTGAAATAGGTTATATTCGGATTAAATCCTATTCTTCTGCAAAGTCTTGGTCTAACCATAATAATTGAAATTATCAAAACTTAATGATATTCTTATAGTGAAAGAGGGTCTTCCCAGCTCTCTCAAAAGAAAGAGCTGGGTTCTCGGCCTTCTTTTATTTTTGACCCTTTTTATCGGCTAA
>CAYYDH010000002.1:0-36341 GCA_964470615.1 uncultured Candidatus Saccharibacteria bacterium | reverse complement strand
TTAACAGAAACTAAAACAAGTTACCTAAAAAACCCTAATAACCCCTTTAAGGACCTGGTATTTATGATATCCTCCTTCTCTGCCCACCCTCTTCTTGCCTGAGCTATTCCGTATTCAATAAACCTCATCTGGTCTTTTTGATGGGCATCGGTATTTATTGCCATCTTAACCCCGGCTTCTTTGGCCCGTCTAATATTCCTGTCATTTAAATCAAGCCGTTCTGGATACGAGTTTATTTCCAGAATCGTACCGGTTTCTTTTGCTACCTTTAAAATCTTATCGAAATCAATCTGGTATTCATCGCGTTTCTGGATAAGACGGCCGGTCGGGTGGGAAATAATATCAACGTGCGGATTCTTCATTGCCCGGATAATCCTTTCTGTCATTTGTTTCTTATCCGGCTTGAAGCTGGAATGGACACCGGCAATAACAAAATCCAGCTTTGCCAACGCTTCGTCTTTTATATCAATCGTTCCATCAGCCATTATATTCGCCTCACAGCCCTTCAGAATCCTGAAACCAGCCAGCTTTTTGTTTATCAAATCAATCTCTTTGTTGCGCTTCTCCAGTTTCTTTTCATCTAGGCCATGCTCTATTCTCAAGAACTTGGTATGGTCGGCAATACCAATGTATTCGTAGCCCATTGTTTGAGCCATTTTAGCCAATTCTTCAATGGAATTTACTCCGCCGTCCCAATTGCAATGGCAATGCAAGTCGCCCTTAATATCGTCGTAGCCGATTATAGCTGGCAGGTTTCCTTTCAGCCCGGCTTCAATCTCGCCCCTGTCTTCTCTCAGTTCAGGAACAATAAAAGGCAGCCCAAGAGCTTTGTAAACCTCTACCTCGCTTCGGCTGGCAATCATTCTGGAACCCCTGAACAATCCGTATTCATTCAGCTTTAACCCTTTGTCCATGGCAATTTTCCTGGTTGCAATATTATGCTCTTTTGACCCGGTAAAATACTGAAGTGCAGCTCCATAGCTTTTTTCTGAAACCACCCTTAAATCCATATCAAAACCCTCTCTCATTCTGATTGATGCCTTAGTTGCGCCCTTTCCCCAAATCTTTTCAACGCCAGGTAAAGAAACAAAAAAATCCATCACTGTCTTTGGGTTTTCGGATACAGCCAAAAAATCTACGTCGCCAATTGTTTCTTTCATCCGCCTCACTGAACCGGCCACGCTTGCTTCTTTTACTCCCCTTACTTTCCTTATCTTTTCTAAAACCTCCTCTACGACAGGCTCAATTTCTCCTAAAAGAAATCTTCCTCGGTCGCGTTTCAAAAAAGCAATGCTTTCTAGAATGTTCTTTTCTGTCTTTTCTCCAAAACCTTCTAACCCTTTGATCTTCCCGTCTTTGGCAACCCGTTCTAGGATTTTTATATTCTTCACTCCCAGTTTCTGCCAAAGAACTTTTGCTTTTTTCGGCCCTACTCCTTCCACGGCAATTATCTCGTCTAAATCAATAGGCAGTTTCTTCTTAAACTGCTCGTAATACTTTATCTTTCCTGTTTTGAGATATTCCTCTATCTTTTCAGCCAAGCTTTTACCCACTCCGGGAATATCTTCTACGGCTTTCAAACCGCCCTTGTTATAAACATCCTCTATATCCTCTTCCAGAGCCTCCAAAGACAAAGCTGCCCTCTGATAGGCATAGGGCCTGAAAGCAACCTCCTCCATTTCCAAATAGCGGGCGATATTATAGAACAAGCGCGCTATTTCTTTATTCTTCATACTTTAACGAGGACGCTCAACTGGCATAAGAATGGTTCTGGTGGGATCTTTGGTAACCTTTTTACGAAGCAGTAATAGTATGAAAACCGAGAGCAGGGAAAAAAGACCCACGCCCATAAAAACAATTCTAAAGCCGAATAAGGCAGCGACAGTACCACCCACTATCCCGCCAATACCAGCGCCTAAGCCCAAAAAAGTGCTTTCCGTGGCCCATTCAAACGCTTCATTCCCTTTATCAAGTCTTTTTGTAAATAAAGATAGCCAGGGCGGAAGAGCCAGGGCCATACCAATTCCTTGGATAAATTGGAAAAAATAAATATGCCATGGAAGAGATGAAAAAAGATAACCAAAAGGAACTGTCGTGGTTATCAAAAGTCCGGAAATCATAAACCAATAATCATCTCTTTCTCCGTGATTTCTATCTAAATAGCGGCCGACAGGAATCTGAAGAAATGACTTGGGAATCCAGTATAATAGCGAAGCAATACCAACTATCTTAGCGGCTTCGGCAGTACTGCCGGCAGTTATTGTCTGAGCGACAAACAGAGCAAAAATCGGACCTAACAAACCCAACCCGTAGTTAAGGAAAAAGTCGCTTATAACCATTGTCCTGATAAAACTGTTTATTGATCTGAGCATAATTAGGTTATTTTATTATACCCCACTTCAAGAAAAACAAAATCCTCCGGCGAACACCGGAGAACTTTGCTAAATTACGAATAGAAAATCTTTTTTATCTTATAAGTCGTCTTTATCGGGGAAGAAATAATCACCAGGTCTCCGGCTTTGTGCCCCAACAGGGCTTTACCAACCGGAGACTCGTTGGAAATCCTTCCTAGGGAAGGATTGGCTTCCACAGTGCCGACAATAATAAATTCATCTTTCTCCCCGTTAACCTCCAAAGCAATTTTAGCACCAAGGTCCACTTCTTTTTTCTTATCACCCTTAGGCGCTTTTATCAAAACAACGTTTTTGATAACAGCCTCCAGTTCCGACTCTCTTTTTTCAATAAAATCCAGATCTTCTTGGAATGAAAGATACTCGGGGTTTAAGTCTTCTGATTGCCAAATACCCGGGACATCTCCCTTGGTTTTGCTTACTCTAAGCTCCTTTAGGAACTCATATTCCTTTTTTACTTTCTTCAATCCCTCTTTTGTTAGATAGAATTTTTTTTCATCTGGCATAGAGGTTTTCGACTATCAGGCAAAAATTTTAATGTAGTTATAATTATATCCTCCGAAACAACGGTGTCAAGAACCCCACCGCTGAAACGGTGGGGTTCTTAATCTTTACGTCGTAATTTTTTAATAATCCTGAGGCATTTGGGGAAGCAACGGCTTCTTTTCTTCTGGTTTTTCCGCCACTACGCACTCAGTAGTCAAAAACATTCCAACAGCTGAAGCTGCGTTCTGCAAAGCTGACCTGACAACCTTTGTCGGGTCAACAATGCCAGAAACCATTAAATCTTCGTAGACCAACGTTGCGGCGTTAAAACCAAAACTGCCCTTCTCTTCTCTCACTTTTTGGACGACTACCGCACCATCGATTCCTGCGTTCTGCGCAATCTGTCTTATAGGCTCTTCTAAGACTCTTTTTAGAATCTCAATGCCGATATTTTCTTCTTTATCTTCGGTTTTGATCTCGTTCAAGGCCGAAACTGCTCTCAACAAAGCAACTCCGCCCCCTGGGACAACTCCTTCTTCAACAGCCGCCCTGGTAGCGGATAAAGCGTCTTCTGTCTTATGCTGTTTAGCCTTTTGCTCCACTTCTGTAGCAGCACCAACTTTTATCACTGCCACTCCGCCAACTAATTTGGCCAACCGTTCTTTTAGTTTTTCTTTGTCAAAATCAGAATCAGCAGCTTCCAGCTCTCTTTTAATTTGGTTGGCTCTAGCGTCGATTTTTCCCTTGTCGCCTTTGCCTTCAACAATAGTGGTGTTTTCTTTAGTAGAAACCACTTTTCGGGCAGAACCCAATTTATCTAGGCCAATGCCTTCCAGTTTCAATCCCATTTCTTCTGAAACAAGCTCTGCTCCCACGACAGAAGCAATATCTTGAAGCATTTCTTTTTTCCTGTCACCAAAACCCGGAGCTTTTATCGCTAGAGTATTAAAGGTTCCTCTAAGTTTATTAACCAACAGGGTGGCTAAAGCATCACCCTCCACTTCTTCGGCAATAATCACTAGTTCCTTTCTGCCAGCTTGAGCTATTTTTTCCAGAACCGGAAGAATCTCTGCCAAAGACGAAATCTTTTTATCAGTAATTAAAATATATGCATCCTCATAAACCGCCTCCATCCTTTCGGGATTGGTTATCATATAGGGAGAAATATACCCTCGGTCAAACTGCAGCCCTTTTACTATTTCTTTCTGGGTTCCGAAGGTTTTTGATTCTTCAACCGTTATAACTCCGTCCTTGCCGACTTCATTCATTACCTCGGCGATAAGATTACCGATCTCCTGACTTTCAGCAGAAATGGTTGCCACTTGCACCATTTCTTCCTTGTTGGTAATCTTTTTTGCCATATTTTTCAATTCAGCTACTGCTTTTTCCACGCCCTTTTCAATCCCTCTTTTTAAGGCTAAAGGATTGGCTCCGGCAGCAACGTTCTTCAACCCCTCGTTTATCATTGCCTGCGCTAAGACTACGGCCGTAGTGGTACCGTCGCCAGCAATATCGTTAGTTTTCTCAGAAACTTCCTTTACTATCTCCGCACCCAAATTCTCAACCTTGTCTTCCAGCTCTATTTCTTTAGCAATGGTCACGCCGTCATTAGTAATAGTCGGCGGACCAAAACCCTTGTCTAACACAACGTTGCGACCCTTGGGTCCTAAGGTTACTTTTACGGCGTTAGCTAATTTATCTGCGCCGCTTCTAAGTTTTTTGCGAGCTTCCTCGCCGAATATGATTTGTTTTGACATATATTTACTCAATAATAGCTAAAATATCTTCTTCTTTAGCTATTAAATATTCTTGGCCTTCAATTTTAACTTCGCTCGGGCCGTATTTAGTAAACAAAACCTTGTCGCCGACTTTAACATCAATCGCGACGCGGCCTCCTTTTTTATCCTTTTTCCCGGGACCGACAGCAACAACCCGGCCTTGTTCCGGTTTCTCTTTTTCAGCTGTTTGAGGAAGCAAAATTCCGCTCTTGGTTTTCTCTTCCTCTTTTATCGTTTCGATTAAGATATGGTCTGAAAGTGGTTTTATCTTCATATATTTAGCACTAGCGTTTTTTAAGTGATAATATTACTATTTTGGTAAAATATTTGAATTTGTCAAGAGGCCTTCAAAAACTTACCCGTATGGCTCTTTTTATTTTTCACAATCTCAACCGGTGTTCCCTCGGCAATAACACTGCCTCCGTCGTCCCCTCCTTCTGGCCCTAAGTCTAAAATCCAATCTGCGTTTTTAACCAAATCCAAATTGTGTTCGATAACTAAAACACTGTTCCCTTTTTCTACTAAACCCCTAAGAACCTGAACCAATTTCTTTATATCCTCAAAATGAAGCCCAGTGGTCGGCTCGTCTAGGATATACAAGGTGCGACCGGTTGCTTTGCGGGAAAGCTCGGCTGCCAGCTTTATTCTCTGCGCCTCTCCTCCTGACAAAGAAGGAGCTGGCTGGCCTAATTGAATATATGATAGCCCGACCTCATGAAGCGTCTTCATTTTCTGATAAAGGCCTGGAATGTTTTTGAAAAACTCCATCGCCTCCTCAATAGTCATCTCTAAAATATCGGCAATGTTCTTTCCTTTATACTGAATTTCCAATGCTTCTTTGTTATACCTCTTGCCTTTACACTCTTGGCATTCAACGTAAATATCAGGCAGAAAATACATTTCTACTTTAATTTGACCTTGGCCTTCGCAAGCCTCGCAACGCCCCCCCTTGACGTTAAAGCTGAAGCGGCCCTGGGTGTATCCTCTAATTCTAGCTTCTCTTGTCTTGGCAAAAAGCAGACGGATGTAGGCAAAAGCGCCAGTATAGGTAGCCGGATTGGAGCGCGGGGTCCGACCAATGGGCGACTGATCAACCAGCACAACTTTATTCAAATGTTCTGCACCCAACAACTCTTTAAATTTCCCAGGCTCGTCTTTGGCGCGATAAAATTTCTTCAGCAAAGCTTTAGCTAAAACATCGTTTACTAGCGAACTTTTCCCGGAACCAGAAACTCCGGTAACGCAGACGAATTTGCCCAAAGGTATTTTTGCATCAATATTTTTAAGATTATGTTCTTGGGCACCCTTAACAATCAGGAATTTTTGATCATTGGCCTTGTTGTCCCCAAAACCGAGAACCACGACTTGCTTCCTGCCAGAAAGATAATCTCCAGTTAAAGTGCGGCTCTTCAAGATTTGCTTTGGCGTTCCTTCAAAAATAACCTTGCCGCCGTGCTTCCCTGCGCCCGGACCGATTTCCACAATCCAATCAGCTGCTCGGATTGTCTGCGGATCGTGCTCAACCACTACCACGGTATTACCAAAATCTCTTAGTTTTTTTAAGGTTCCGATAAGTCGATGCTGGTCCCGAGGATGAAGCCCGATTGATGGCTCGTCTAAGATATATAGAACGCCGGTAAGTTTTGAACCGATTTGAGTTGCCAAACGTATTCTCTGCTCTTCTCCGCCGGCCAAAGTCATCGCCCTCCGGTCTAAGGTCAAGTAGTCCAATCCAACATCAATTAAGAACTGAATTCTGTTTATTATTTCCTTTACGATCGGCTGAATTATTTCTTCTTCAGATTTTTTAACCTGGCGCCTCTTAGAAAAGAACTCTTTTAGCTGATTGATGGGCATTTCTGCTACATCGCTGATTGATTTATCAAAAACCGTTACTGCCAAAACTTCGGGTTTCAGCTTCTTACCCAAGCACTCGGGGCATTTTTTTACTACCATATACTGTTCAATCTCTTGACGAGTCCAGTCAGAATCGGTTTCGTGGTATCTTCTTTCCAGATTAGGAATAACGCCTTCAAAGCTCTTTCCGTCGCCGTTAAGAATAAGGTTGATAATTTTAGAAGAAAGGTTTTTCACCGGTTCGTCCAAAGAAAAGTTATTCTTCTGAGCAAGCTCTGAAAGCTTCCACCAATAATATCCTTGTCTGCCAACTTTGTGAGAAGCCCGCATCCAGGGGATCACTGCGCCTTCAGCCAGGGTCAGATTGGGGTTTGGCATAACCAGTTTTGGATCAACCTCAAGCTTTTCGCCCAAACCAGTACATTCGGGGCAGGCACCGTAGGGGCTGTTAAAAGAGAACAAACGCGGTTCCAGTTCAGGCACGGATATCGAGCAATGCTCGCAGGCGAATCTTTCGCTGAAAGTGAAATCTTCTGGCTTTTTGCCAGCTCGAGAGACAAAAACTATTCCTTTGCCAAGCTTCAGGCCAGTTTCAATGGAATCGGCCAACCGAGCTCGCTCCAATCCTTTGTCCAAAACCAGCCTGTCTACTACTACCTCAATATCATGCTTTTTGTTTCTATCAAGCTCTTTTTCTACTGCCTCTTCTAACCGATAAATAATCCCGTCTATCCTTGCTCTTACAAACCCGCCTCTTTGTATTTCTTCCAAGGTTCCTTTATGCTCGCCTTTCTTGGAACGAATAACGGGTCCTAAAATAGTAATTTCCGAACCTTTAGGCAGAGCCAAAACCTGGTTTACTATTTGGCCAACGGTTTGATGGGCAATCACCCGTCCACACTTGGGACAATGAGGCTTACCGATCCTGGCGAACAAAAGCCGGAGATAGTCATATATCTCTGTAATCGTACCCACAGTTGAACGAGGGTTATGAGAGGATTTTCTTTGGTCAATGGAAATCGCCGGGCTGATTCCTTCAATCCTATCTACGTCAGGTTTATCCATTATTCCCAAAAACTGCCTAGCATAGGCTGACAGGCTTTCTACATAGCGTCTTTGGCCTTCAGCGTACAAGGTGTCAAAAGCAAGGGAAGATTTGCCGGAGCCGGAAATGCCGATAATAACAACGAGTTTGTTGCGGGGAATATCAACATCGATATTTTTCAGATTGTGAACCCTTGCTCCACGTATTTTTATTACATCAGTTTCCATAATTGGAGATTAAAATTGGTAATCCATTATAGCGATTTTAAGAGGAAATTGCAAGAGTAGCAGGTTGAAACGCAGCCCTTTCTGTTCTAAGATTAAGCAGCCATGGAAGGTTTTATTTTCTTCTCAAAAAGCAATACAGAAAAGCTGCCGCGGACGCCAGGCGTTTATATCTTCAAAAACAACAAGGAAATCCTTTATATCGGCAAAGCAACAGACCTAAAAGAAAGAATAAAAAACCACTTTCAACAACCCAACTACCGGGATAACTTGTTTTTAGACAAGGTTAAGAAAATAGGATTCCTAGAAACCGGCTCAGAAATAGGAGCCTTGCTGCTGGAGGCAAGCTTGATAAAGAAGCACCGGCCTAGATACAATATAATGTGGCGGGACGACAAGAACTACTTTTACGTTGTAATCAGTAAAGAAAAGCCTCCTTTTGTTTCAATAACCCATCAGCCAAAAAGAACTCTGAATCTCACCGGCCCCTTTGTAGACGGAACAGCGCTTAAGAAAGCACTCCGCCTTCTCCGCAAGGCCTTTCCCTATTACTCTTCAAAAAAGCATCCTAAAAACCAATGCCTTTGGTGCCATTTAGGGCTTTGCCCAGGACCTGACCCTGATTTAAAACAGTACAAGAAAAGCTTAAAAAACCTAACTGAAGTCTTAAGGGGAAAAAAGAGTTCTGTCTTAGAAAAGCTAAGAAAAGAAATGAAGTCAGCTTCCAAGAGCCAGGACTTTGAAAAAGCAGCCCGATTAAGAGACCAAATTAGAACCTTTGAAAGGATAATGGAAAATGCAAGGGTTCTTGAGCCAATAACTAATTGGCAAAAAACCCAGGCGCTTTTTAAAAAAGCAGTCGGGATAAAACAAAACATCTCCCGAATCGAAGGATACGATATTTCTAATATCCAAGGCCAGGAAGCAACCGGCTCAATGGTTGTTTTTATCAACGGCCTGCCGAATAAAAGCCTGTACAGGAAGTTTAAGATAAAAATAGCTGGAAAACCCAATGACACAGCTATGATAAGAGAGGTTATAAGCAGAAGGTTAAGGCATTCAGAATGGCCTATCCCTGAGCTAATGCTGATTGACGGAGGGAAGGCACAGCTTAACGCTGCCATAAAAGCGAGGAAACAAAATGCAGGATTTAAAGTTGTGGGCTTAGCCAAAAGAAATAACGAGTTATTTATCGAAGGGGAAAAGAAACCAATATTTCTTAAAACCCTGCCTCGAGAAGTTTCCAACATAATTCTCCAAATCCGGGATGAATCCCATCGTTTTGCTGTTGCCTACCATCATAGAATCAGGAGAAAAAACTTATTGTCGTGATTTTGATCGGGGTATTGACCTCGACCCAAAAGCCTGCTATCATTGCTATAATGTTAGGAAAGTTACTCTTCCATATTATTTCCGGGATTTTAGGCTTGTATTTAGCTCAAAGATACGTTCCAAACGTGGAATTCCATGGGACTATTAAGACTCTGGTCATAATCGGAGTGGTCCTGGGAGTAGTAAACTTTCTGATAAAGCCCCTTCTCAGTACCATTGCCTTCCCTTTGAAAATACTGACGCTCGGATTATTCAGCTTGGTGGTGAATATGGTGTTGGTCTGGGTAGTAGCTGATATTTTCTTCCCTAGCGACTTTGAAATCCACGGCCTAATCGCACTTTTCTGGACAACCCTCATAATTTGGGCCTTAAGCTTTCTCTTCGGACTAGTTGAATCTTACCGAAAAAAGGATTAAAAAACTCTTAAAATAACTTCTTTTTATGGAAACAATTTTACCAATTGCTCAAATAGTGATTGCTATATCTATTGTGGCGCTTATTCTCTTTCAGCAAAGAGGCACTGCTTTAGGCGGCGCTTTTGGAGGTGACGGTGGTAGCTTTTATTCTACCCGCCGAGGCGTCCAAAAATACATATTTTGGGCTACTATCGTTCTCGGCGTCATCTTTGTCATTCTGGCCGTAATGAATCTTTCTCTTGTTTAAATAGAATGATAATCGAGAATTTTCTCTTTAAGGCAGAGAAATGGCCCAGCAAGAAGCAATGGGTCCAACTTTTCAAGGTTTTGAGCCGGAAAGAAAAGATTGTTTTCGGCGCATTCTTTGTTCTTTTTCTCTCTTCGCTGATTTTTATCTGTTCGACCTTCTATCTTCAAAATACCAAGCCCGTTCCCAGCCGCGGAGGAACTTACGTAGAGGGGCTGATCGGACAGCCAGGCTTCATTAATCCAATCTATGCTAATTCTGATGCTGACCGCGACCTAGTTCAGCTTATATTCGCCGGCTTGATGAAATACGATGAAAAAATGCGGGTAGTGCCGGACTTGGTTGAAAAATATGAGATAGAGGAGGACGGAAGAAGCTACAAATTTACCCTCAAAAAAGACCTGCTCTGGCAAGACAAGTATCCTCTCACTTCCGACGACGTTATCTTTACGATAAAAACAATCCAGAATCCGGAATTTAAAAGCCCCTTGCAAGCCAGCTGGGTAGGTGTAGAAGCTGAAAAGATAAGCGATTGGGAACTCAGGTTAAAATTGAAGAAACCGTATAGCGCTTTTTTGGAAAACTGCACTCTTAAGATACTGCCAAAGCATATTTGGGAAAACATCCCGTCCCAAAGCTTTCATCTGTCCATTTATAACTTAAGGCCGGTCGGATCAGGTCCCTACCGATTGGTTGACATAGAACAGAAGAAACCGGACTATATAAGCTCGGTGACTCTTTCTTCAAGCTCAGACTATTCTGGCAAAAGCCCCAATATTACCAAGATAAAGTTCCTTTTTTTCAATGACGAAAAAGAACTAGAGAAAGCGGCAAAGAACGGAAAGATAATGGGCTGGTCAACCAACAGCCCGACCGAGAATAGCAACTGGCAAAATTATTATCTGCGCTTCCCGCGATACTTTGCTGTGTTTTTCAATCTAGCTAAATCAGACATTTTAGCTGATAAGCAAATAAGAATTGCTTTAAACTACGCGACGGATAAAAATGAAATTGCCGGAACGGTCTTGGAGTTTGGCGAAGAAAACTCCCTAATCGTTGATTCTCCTGTCTTGCCAGAGGTTTACGGCTTGCCCGCCCCTTCCAAGGTTTACGAGTATAATATAGACCAGGCAAAAGATATTTTGGATAAAGCTGGATTCCAAGATCAAGACCAAGACGGCGTAAGAGAAAAGGTTGTCAAAAAGGATCCGGCCTTCCAGTTCAAAAGCAACCTAAAGCAGGATTCCCAAGGAGTGGAAGTAGGCGAACTCCAGAAGTGCCTAGCTACCTTCCTAGACATTTATCCTAACGGCGAAGTGACTAACTATTTCGGGCCTAAAACCAAAGAAGCGGTTATAAAGTTTCAGGAAAAGTATGCTGAAGAAATACTGGAGCCATCTGGGTTTAAAAACGGCAACGGCGTAGTAGGAGAAAACACCAGAAAAAAGCTGAGCCAAGTCTGTTTCAAGTCTTCTCCAGAAACATCTCTTCTCAGCTTTTCCCTTATTACCGTAGACCAACCGCAATTGATCAAAGCAGCTGAAGCATTAAAAAAGCAGTGGGAAGCAGTCGGGGTAAGGCTTGAAATCAAAAAGTTATCTGGCACCCAGATTGAACAAGATTTTATCAAGCCGAGAAATTACGATATCCTTCTTTTCGGAGAAATATTGGGCGCTATACCTGATCCTCTTCCCTTCTGGCACTCCTCGCAGAAAAAAGACCCGGGTCTTAATTTAGCAGGTTACGAAAACCAAAAAGTTGACGAACTGTTGGAAACGATAAGAAAAACGTCGGATGAAAAAACCCGCAATGAAAAACTAGCTGAATTGCAGGATATCTTGATTAGCGACGCCCCGGCAGTATTTCTTTACAGCCCGTCTTACATCTATTCCGTTTCAAACGAGATAAAAGGAATAGATGCTAAGGAAATAGCTGATCCTTCAAGGCGCTTCACCGGAATTGAGAATTGGTATATAAAAACTAAAAGAGTATGGAAATAGATCTAAAAAATAAAACTCCTGGCATAAGGAAGCTAAGCGATATGAAGACGGTTTTGTACGACCAGGAATGGGCGGGAAAAACCCCAGACCTTGAGTTATACTATATGTATAGGGGGCTAGAAGAAAAAGAAGGCCTAAGATACGATATTACTGTTATCCCGGCTAGAAAGCTTGGCCAAGAGTTTGTTAAAACAAAGGGGCACAACCACACTGAAAGCTACGGCGAATTATATATAGTTTTAGAAGGCGAAGCGATTTATTTGATGCAAAAAGGCGACGAAAATAAAATTGCTGATGTCTGCGCCATCAAAGCAAAAAAAGGCGAAGCCGCGCTTATCCCATCGGGTTACGGCCACGTAACTATCAACCCCTCAGAAAAAGATCTCAAAATGGCTAATTGGATTTGTAAAAACTGCCGGAACGACTTCTCGCTTTTTGAAAGCTTGCAAGGCGCCTGCTATTACTATACGGAAAATGGTTGGGTAAAAAATGAGAATTATAAGGAGGTTCCTGAACTGCGCTTTGAAAGCTCCCTTAAAGAAATCCCTCAAAACTTGGATTCTTTGAAATAAGCGGACGTGGCGGAACTGGCAGACGCCTTGGCCTCAGGAGCCAAGGGGCGCAAGCCCGTGAGAGTTCAACTCTCTCCGTCCGCACTAAATTAACTTAAAAAATTATGGAAAAAATAATTAAACAGAAAAGTAGAATGGAAGAAAATCTTAAAATAATCCCTCTCGGAGGGCTTGGCGAAATTGGCCGTAATATGACGGTTTTTGAATATGGCCGGAAAATCTTAATTGCTGACATGGGATTCCGCTTCCCAGGAGAAGACATGCCGGGCATTGACTACATATTGCCCAACATTGATTGCCTCAGAAGCCGAGCAAGAGACATCCTGGGGGTTATAATCACTCATGGCCATTATGACCATATTGGCGCTATTCCCTACTTCTTAAAACAGCTTGGCAACCCCCGTTTTTACGCCGGTGGTTTTGCCCGCGGCATAATCTTGAAAAGACAGGAAGACTTTTCGGGCGGACCGAAAATAAACATCACGACCGTGAAAGACGGAGATAGGATAAATCTAGGGCCCTTCGAGGTTGAACTCTTCCATCTAAACCACAATATCCCCGATGATTTTGGACTCTTTATCAAGACGCCGGTCGGTAATATAGTTTACGCTTCTGACTTTAAGTTTGACGACAGCCCGGTAAACGACAAGCCGACTGACTTTGAAAAACTGAAGAGAATCGGGAAACAGAAAATCAGTCTTTTGATGACCGACTCTACGGGCGCTGAAGAACCTGGGCACTCAATTCCAGAAAAATCAATAGGAAAAGACTTAGATGAAATATTCAAAAACTCCGAGGGCCGGGTGATAGCCGCCACCTTTTCTTCGCTCTTAAGCAGAGTGCAGCAAATAATTAACATCTCTGAAAAATACGGAAGAAAGGTTTGCGTTGAGGGCTACTCGATGAAAACTAACGTTGAATTGGCTAAGTCCTTGGGTTACTTAAAATTCAAAAAGGGAACCTTTATTGGCGTAAAAGATATTGATAGATACCCTGATTCTAAAATAACTGTTGTCTGTACTGGCGCCCAAGGAGAAGGTCAAGCCGTCCTAATGCGCATTGCCAATAAGGAACATAAATTTCTGCGGCTGAAAAAAGGAGACAAAGTAATTTTGTCTTCCTCGGTAGTACCTGGCAACGAAAGAACCGTTCAAATATTGATTGACGAACTTTATCGCCAGGGCGCTAAGGTTTTCAACTACAAAATGATGGACATTCATGCCGGAGGCCACGCTCAGATAGAAGAATTAAAGGAAATGATTAAAATAATGAAGCCAAAATTCTTTATCCCAATTCATGGGCAATACTCAATGCTTATCAACCACGGCGAAATAGCAAAAATGTCCGGCGTTCCTTCTGAGAATATCCTGGTTGCAGAAAACGGCCAGATAATCAACTTGAATAAAAAAGAGCTTTTCGTTGAGAAAAAGACCGTTCCTTCAAACTATATCATGGTTGACGGTTTGGGCATTGGAGATGTGGGCGAGGTTGTCTTAAGAGACCGCCAGATGCTGGCTAAAGATGGCATGTTTGTCATTGTGGCGGTAATTGACCGGCAAACCGGCAAGGTCTGCGGGTCTCCAGATATAATCTCCAGAGGATTTGTTTATCTTCGAGAATCAAAGGATTTGCTGGCTCAAACCAGAAGAAAGCTTATCGAAATAATAGATAAAGCAGCTGGGACGGGCGGAGCGGTAAACTGGGTTTACGTGAAAGACGAAATCAGGAACAAAATAGGCGAGTTTCTCCACTCTAAAACTAAAAGACGCCCAATGATTCTCCCGGTTGTTATTGAAGTATAAACAAAAAGGCCCGCCTCAGTAGCGGGTCTTTTTTGTTATTTAGTTGTACAAGGCAATAACCCTAGGTGTCTAGCTCTTTTAACGGCTGCAGCTAGCTTTCTTTGGTGCTTAGAGCAGGTTCCTGTTCTTTTTTTGGCTCTTATCTTGGCCAAACCAGAAACGAACTTCTTCAAAAGTTCGGTGTCTTTAAAATCAATTTCTCTTACGTTTCTTTGGCAAAAATAGCAAGTCATAAATAAATATATAAATCTTAAAATCCGCGTTTTGAATTCTAAAATGGGATATCCTTCACGTCAATCTCTTCATTGCCTTCCTCAATAATCGGTATTTCTCCGGCCGGTATGTCAGCAGGTACGTTTTTGCTCGGCTCCTCGTCCATCAACGGCTCTTGGGGCATACTTTTCATCCCAACAGCTCCTGTTCTCGGTCCTAGCTGGATGTTATCAGCCACAATCTCTGTTTTGTATTTCTTAATCCCTGAAGCATCCTGCCAAGACCTAGTCTGAATTCTTCCTTCGATCAAAGTCAATCCGCCTTTCTTTAAATACTGCGAGGCGATTTCTGCTAACCTACCCCATAGTACAATGTTATGGAATTCAGTTTTCTCTTGCTTGGCCCCCTGCTTTGACCAGACCCTGTTAGTAGCCAGTCCAAAAGTACAAACCATTTGTCCGGAAGGAGTGTTTTTTACCTCTGGGTCTTTTGTCAGGCGTCCGATTAAGAACACTTTATTCAGATTCATTTTATTCGCCTAAAATTTCTTCTATTTTTTGGTCAATTTCTTCTAGTTCGACCTTTTTAGGCTCGCTTATTTTCTCATGAGTTTTTTCTGATGTCTTCGGGGCTTTCTTGATAAAGTGACGCTGGGGCGCTAGGGCCTTTTTAGAAACTCTTTTGACCATAAGTAAATGCCGCAAAATCTGGCCTTCTGATTCAATCTTTTTCTTCAAGTTTTCTGTTTTTTCAGCAGCTAAATGGAAATCCATACTTACCAAAAATGCCTCTCTTTGTTTCTTGATAGGATATCCTAGTCTTCTTTTAGAAGAAAACGGAGTTTTATCTATCGTGCCCTGTTCGTCTGAAATAAAACCGCCTATTTTTTCAATAAGGCCCTTCAATTCTTCTTCAGAGACTTCTGGGGTCACCAAATAAGCTAATTCGTAATTCTGCATATTGTTATAAATTGATAAAGCTATTGTAGCAGGAAATAAGTAGCAGGTCAACTCTTTCTGACTTAAATTTATCTCCCGTTATGCTATAATAATTCATTATGGAAATCAATCCTTTAATATTCAAATCCCGCGACATCAGAGGAATTTACCCTGAAGAACTAAACGAAGACGCCGCTTTCAAGATCGGCCAGGCTTTTGTTGAACACACAAAAGCAATCAATGTTGTTGTGGGTAGAGACATGCGCCTTTCTTCGCCTGCCCTTTCAAATGCGCTCGTCAAAGGAATCACCAGCCAGGGCGCCAATGTTTACGGACTTGGTGAAATCCCAACCGAGTACCTGTATTTTGCAGTAGGTAGTAACAAAAATTACGATGCTGGAATTATGATAACCGCCAGCCATAATCCAAAAGAATATAACGGCTTTAAACTGCTCAAAAATGAAAAAGGAATAATTGACATGGTTGACGGAAAAAGCTTAAGAGAGCTTATTGAAAAAAATGATTTAAAAAAAGCTAAAAAAATAGGGGCAACAAGCGATATTGATGTCTGGCAAGATTACATTAATCATATCTTTTCTTTTATTGATGTTGAAAAAATAAAGCCGTTTAAAGTCGTAATTGACGCTGGCAATGGCATGTCAGGAAAGGTCATTCCTTTAATCAAGAAAAAGCTGCCTCTCGATATTGTCTCCTTAAACTTCAAATTGGACGGGAGTTTTCCTGCCCACCCTTCTAACGCTTTTGAAAAAGGGGCAACCGATGAAATCAGCCGGGAAGTCATAGAAAAAAAAGCGGATTTTGGCTTTATTTTTGACGGAGACGCTGACCGAATTTATTTAATAGACGAACTAGGCCACTTCATTAGAGGAGACGTTACTCTTTTGCTTTTGGCTAAATATCTTTTAGAAAAGAATCCGGGTAAAGGAATCGCATATAACCTAATCTGCTCAAAATCCGTATCAGAATTTATAAAAACCTGGGGCGGGAAACCCATCAGAACAAAAGTTGGAGTTATCTATATCAGAAGAGAAATGATGAAAAAAGACGGGATAATGGGAGGCGAAGTATCTGGTCATTATCTTTTCAGAGATAACTTCTATTTTGATTCCGGCTTCATTTCTTTCTTAATCCTGCTACAAATAATATCTGAATCAGGCAAAAAAGTTTCTGAAATCGTTAAGGAGTTAGCTACTTATGCCAAAGGGACGGAAATTAATTTCGAAATCAAAAACAAGGACTTGATTTTAAGCAAAATAAAGGAAAAATACTCAGACGGACGTCAGGACTTCTTGGAAGGAATAACAGTAGAGTATGATGATTGGTGGTTTAATGTCAGGGCTTCCCAGACCGAACCGCTTCTAAGATTAACAATTGAAGCCAAAACAGACGAGCTGTTGGAACAAAAGAAAAAAGAGCTTTCCGCTCTTATTTCTGAATGATGTTTGTTAGCTTAACCCCATCTTCCCTCGAACCTCTTGCATGGTTGATTCGGAAATAATTTTGGCGCGCCTGACTCCATGGTTTAAAACCTCTTGCACATAAACCTCCCTAGAAAGGAGTTCTTTTTGTTTCTTCCGGAAAACTTCCAGGGATTTTATCAAAAGGTCAGCTAGGGACTTTTTAAAAGCGGCGTAGCCCTTACCTTTAAATTCTCTCTCAATTGACTTTATCTCCCGGCCGCTGAATAGGCTATAAATAGTTAGAAGGTTGGAAATGCCAGGCTTTTTAGAAGGATTATACTTTATTTCTTTGCCAGTGTCGGTTACAGCCGACATTATCTTTTTCTCAATTGATTTTGGATCTTCAAAAAGAGAGACATAACTTTCCTGACCAAGGGATTTTGACATCTTTTTCTTAGGATCGTTCAGGGCCATTATTTTCTCGCCCATTTTAGGCAAAATAACCTTTGGCTCCTTAAATATTTCTCCAAATCGGCTGTTAAATTTCCTAGCGATAGTCCTTGTCATCTCAACGTGCTGAACCTGGTCTTTGCCAACTGGCACAGCGTCGCTCTTATAAAGAAGAATATCCGCTGCCATTAAAATGGGGTAATTAAGAAGACCGGCGTTAAGGTCCTTCTTGAATTGCTTGGATTTTTCTTTGTATTGCGTCATCCTTTCTAAATCACCGATAGGGGTAATCGTATTTAAAAGCCAGCAAAGCTCTGAGTGCCCTGGGATCTGCGACTGAATAAAGAAAATGCTTTTTTCAGGATCTAAACCAGCAGCCAAGTAAGCTATGGCTACTTCAAAAATATTATTCCTAAGATTTTCCGGTTTATAAGGAACCGTCAAAGAATGCAGGTCAGCGATAAAAAAAAGGCACTCGTTATCTTTCTGAAGATCAAGCCATTGCTTTATCGCTCCCAAATAATTCCCTATATGGAGATTGCCTGTCGGCTGAATGCCGCTAATAATCCTCATGGTGTTGGTTTTTCTAATATTGCCTTTTTAATTTTTTCCGTCAAGGCTGGGTTTTCGGCTAAAAACTTTTTCGCTCCTTCAACCCCTTGGCCCAGCTTAGTATCTTCATACTGAAACCAACTGCCTGATCTTTTAACAATCTCTTTTTTAATAGCGGCGTTTAGAATATCGCCGAGATAAGAAATTCCTTCGTTATAAAATATATCAAACTCCACTATCTTAAAGGGGGCAGCTACTTTATTCTTAACTATTTTAGCTTTTATCCTGGAACCAGTAATTTCTTCCCCTTGTTTTATCTGAGCAATTCTTCTTAAGTCAATCCTAACCGAAGCGTAGAATTTAAGGGCTAGACCGCCGGGTGTAGTCTCCGGGTTTCCAAACATAATTCCTATCTTCATTCTTGTCTGATTCAAGAAAACAATAACTGTTTTTGTTTTGGAAACGACTGACGAAAGCTTCCTTAAAGCCGAGGACATCAACCTGGCCTGAAGGCCAATTTGGAACTCTCCCATTTCACCGGCAATCTCGGCCTTAGGAGCTAATGCTGCAACTGAATCGACTACTATCACATCCACCTCTCCTGACCTTACTAAGGTTTCGACAATCTGTAGGGCCTGTTCGCCTGAATCTGGCTGGGATATTAAAAGATCGTCAATATTAACGCCAATCTTGGCGGCGTACTCTGGATCTAAAGCGTGTTCAACATCGATAAAAGCGCCAACCCCTCCTTTCTTTTGGGACTCCTTTAATATATGAAGGGCTAACGTTGTTTTGCCAGTAGATTCCGGACCAAAAATCTCAATTACCCGGCCACGAGGCACTCCTCCTATCCCCAAAGCCAAATCAAGAGAAATTGAGCCCGTGGAAATAGCCCCGGTATCAACTGGATGCACATCTTTTAGCTTCATTATTGCTCCCTCGCCGAATTTCTGTTTTATTTCTTCAACCGCCTCCTGCAAACTAGCTTTATCTTCGTGTTTTTTTTCTTTTTTTGCCATATTTTTATTATTAAACTTTTTCCCAGTCTTCTTCTGGTTCTTTTTCAGTTGTTTCCTCAACGCTATCCTCTACGCCAGTGATTTCTTTCCCGATCGGCTCTCCATAAACATCCCTAGGCTTAGCACCATCGGCCGGACCCACTACTCCTCTTTCTTCTAGAATATCCAGAATCCGAGCAGCTCGAGCATAACCTAGCCTTAGTCTTCTCTGCAAGAAAGAGGCTGAGGCTTTTTTGGTTTCAATGACCAGTTTTTTTGCTTCTTCATATATAGGGTCTTCGTCGCCGGAAAACCCGCTGCCAGTTGAAGTTGACTGTTCGTCAGAAGGTGTTTTGTCCAATTCTTGCATCAATTCTGCTTCGACTTCGGTTTTCGGCTCAAACTCTCCATTCTTTGAATTGATATAACCGATAACCTTTCTCACCTCTTTATCAGAAATATAGGCAGCTTGTATTCTTTTGGGCTTAATTATTTCAGCTGACGAAAACAACATATCGCCAGCGCCTAACAACTTTTCAGCGCCGGCCGTATCCAAAACGGTTCTGGAATCAACTTGAGAGGCCAGTTGAAACGTGACCCTGGAAGTAATGTTGGCTTTAATCAAGCCAGTGATTACCTCTACTGAAGGACGCTGAGTAGCAACAACAAGATGAATTCCTACTGCCCTGGCCATTTGGGCTAGCCTTACGATCCCCGCCTCAATGTCTCTTCCTTTGGCTGCCATTAAATCGGCCAGCTCGTCAATAACAACAACGATGAAGGGCATAGGCTCAATCTCTTCTTTCAAAGCATACTCGTTATAGCGGCCGATATCCCTGGACTTAGCGGCTGCTAAAACATCGAACCTTCTTTCCATTTCTCCGGTCAACCACCTTAAAGCATTAACGGTCTGTGTGGCGTTATAAATGACTGGGCAAAGAAGGTGGGGGAGATCATGGTAAGCCGGAAATTCCACTCTTTTCGGGTCAACCAGAATCAGCCGTAAATTTTCTGGACCAGCGCTCTTAATATTGGTACTGGGCTGATAAAGCAAGCTCAAAATTAAAGAATTCAAAAATATTGTTTTCCCGGTACCAGTACTGCCAGCCACTAATAAATGGGGCATCCTGGCCAAATCGGCGTAAAAAGGAATGCCAGCAACGTCTTTACCCAAGGCAATCAACAAGTTAGCAGCTGACTTCTGGAAATCAGGACTTTCCAGCATGTTACGTAACCCAATTCTCGCCCTGACTTTGTTGGGCACTTCAATGCCAACCAACGCTCTACCCGGAATAGGAGCCTCAATTCTAATGGGATGAGCAGCTAAAGCTAAAGACAAATCGTTAGAAAGCGTAGTAATCTTGGAGAGCTTTACTCCTTCGGCTGGCTTGAAAGTATATTGAGTAACAGTAGGGCCAGTATTAACTTCTCCCATTGCTACTTCAATGCTAAAATTCTGCAATGTTTTCTTGATTATAGAAGCATTCACCCTCGTGTCTCCGCCAGTCGGAACGCCACGGTCAGGATCCAACAAATCTAGGGGTGGAGGTTGATAAGAAAAAATTCTGGACCCGGTTGATGTCTTTGTTTCCATCTTCAAAGAAACTGGCTGTTTATCCCCGCTTTTTGTCTCTGCTGCAGCCGGCGAAATCTCTGTCACCTTAAACTTTGGCGCAAAAATCTTTCTGATTATTGAAGGTTTCGGCGCTACTTCAATTTTAACCTTCTCTTCTCCAGTCAGCTCTCCAGCCAAACGAGGAGAACGCAGAAACTGCCAAAAGATTATTATGCCGATAATAATGGATGCCAAAAAAATAATTTCAGTTGCCCAAATGCCCAGATAATTCAGCAAGGGCCAGTTTAAAAGATACCCAAGCCAGCCGCCATTTCTGACGATTGGATTGAAATTAGCTAAAATCCCCGACACTCCGACGGTTAAGAATAAAGAGGCTAAAATAATCGGCCAGATAACTCTTCTTGCTTTTCCGGAATGGCCTAAATTGTATTTGGTGTTTAGAAAAACCAGCCCCCCTAAAACAAAAACTAGAGGAATTAAAAAAACCGTCTCGCCTATTAAAAGCCTTGCCCCTCTGATAAAATATTCTCCGATTATGCCAGCCCTATTGAAAAAGCTTAAGCCCATCAAAACTGCCAGAAGAATCATCAGAATCCCGCCTATCCATCGTTTCGTCTCATGGGGCAAAGAAAAACGGCTGCGTTTCTTTTTAAACGGCTTTTTGTCCGATTTTTTATTGTTATTCTTAGCCACTATAAATAATAAAAGCGTAACTTATATTACGCCTTTATTATAACATTTCCTTTTATTTCTTAAAACCAGTTCCAGCCGGAATCAGCTTCCCGATAATCACATTTTCCTTCAAGCCGCGCATTTTATCTTGCTTCCCCTCTAGAGCAGCTTTAATCAGAACTCTTGATGTCTCTTGGAAGGAAGCAGCTGAAAGGAAAGAATCTGTTGTCAGCGACACTCGAGATATCCCCAGCAGCACGGCCACGGCCTTAGCCGGAGATTTCTTTTCTTTTTTCAGGCGGATATTCTCTTCCAGAAAAACGCTTTTCTCAATAACTTCTCCGGGTATGAAATGGCTATCGCCCGGCTCCTTTATCCTCACGCGAGAAAACATCTGCTTAACAATTACTTCGACGTGCTTATCGTGAATGGTGGCGCCCTGAGAAGTATAAATCTTTTGTATTTCTTTCAAGATATATCTTTCAGCATCTTCTTTGCCACGGGCCTTAAACAGCTCTTTTAGATCCAAACTGCCTTCGCAAAGCTGCTGGCCTCGCTTTATTTCCTGTCCTTTGGAAACTAAAAGGGCATTTTTGGGAGGAAGCTGGTATTCGATCACGTCGTCTTCCAGCAATTTAGTTTTTTTAGATTTCCTGATCTTTTTTCCATCAGGGGAAGGATAAACCTTTATTCTTATATTCCGATCCGGGGTTATCTCTAGAACTTTTCCGTTAACTTGGGAAATCTCTGCCTTTCCACCCGGAATTCTTGCTTCAAAAACTTCCTGCACTCTTGGCAAACCAAAAGTAATATCGCCTCCAGACGCTACACCGCCGGTATGGAAGGTTCTCATTGTCAGTTGAGTGCCTGGCTCGCCAATCGCCTGAGCGGCGATAACGCCGACTGCCGTTCCTTCTCTCACCAGCTTGTTCAGCCCCAGATCCCAACCATAACATTGACGGCAGACTCCGCGCACTGATTTGCAAGAAATAGGATTGCGGATTAGTATTTTTTCAATTCCGGCATCGCTAATTTCCTTAGCAGATTCCCAATTTATTATTCCTCCTTTTTCGATAATTGGCTTGGTTTTTCCTTTGGCTATAATATCTTCCAAACTAACGCGGCCAACGATCTTGAAAACAAAGTTTTGACCCAGCTCGTCGGCATCCTTTCTTCTTATTTCAAAACCTTCCTTATCGCCACAGTCTTCTTCAGAAACAATAACTTCATGGGCCACGTCCACCAGGCGACGAGTCAGATAACCAGCTGTTGAAGTTCTCAAGGCGGTATCGGCTGTTCCTTTTCTGGCACCATGAATGGAAATGAAATATTCCAATACGTCAAACCCTTCCTTGTACGAACTCCTGACTGGCAGCTCAATGATCTGGCCGGCGGGGTTGATAACTAAGCCTTTCATCCCGGCCATCTGCACAGGTTGCGACCAAGAACCTCTGGCACCCGAATCAACAATGGTGAAAATAGGCCCAAACTCTGGAAGAGTTTTTGGCACCAGTTTCTCAATCTCCGACTTAGTTTTGGTCCAAACTTCAATTACTTTGCTTCCTTTTTCCTCTCTAGAAAGCAACCCTCTTCTAAAATGGGTTTCAATCGCTTCTATCTCTTTTTCGGCGCCTTCAAGAATCTTTTCTTTTCCTTTGGGCACCGTTAGATCATCCATGCCCCAAGTTACTCCGGAAATGGTGGCGTTATGAAACCCAAGGTATTTAATCCGGTCGAGAGTATCTTCGATGGTTTGCTGATCGTATCTGTCGATTATATCTCCTACTATTTTCTCCACTTTTTTAGAATTCATCGTATCGTTGACAAAAGGGAAGTCTTTAGGCAACGTTTCGTTAAAAAGCGCTCGGCCCAATGATGTTTGCGTCAAGCCACCAGCCAAACGAATTTTTATCTCGGCTTTTAAATCTAGTTCGCCGTATTCGTAAGCTAAAATTGCCTCGTCAGTATTAGAAAAAACCTTTCCTTCGCCCTTAGTCCCAGGCTTTATCTTGGTCAGCCAATAACAGCCTAAAATAATGTCCTGGCTTGGAGAAATAACCGGGATGCCGGTAGCCGGCTTTAATAAATTATGGGTAGAAAGCATCAGACTTTTGGCCTCTTTCTGCGCTTCTTCGCCGAGCGGAACGTGAACAGCCATTTGGTCACCGTCAAAGTCTGCATTAAAGGCCTTGCAGACCATAGGATGAATGCGGATTGATTCACCTTCTGTCAAAACTGGCTGGAATGCCTGAATACCCAAACGATGTAGGGTCGGAGCGCGATTGAGCAAAACTAATTTGTCTTTTACTACTTCTTCCAGAATCGCCCAAACCTCGTCAGTCTCCTGCTCAACCAGTCTTGAAGCGCCACGGACATTGTAGGCCAATTCTCTTTCTAGAATTTTCTTAATAACAAAAGGCTTAAACAGCTCTAGGGCCATCTTTTTAGGAAGGCCGCACTGATGAAGTTTTAATTCTGGGCCTACCACAATCACCGACCGACCAGAATAATCTACTCTTTTGCCCAACAAGTTCTGGCGGAATCTTCCCTGCTTGCCCTTTAACATATCAGCCAGCGACTTTAAAAGTCTTCGGCCGCCGGTGGTAGCAGTGGTTAAGATTCCTTTTCTCATTCCGTTATCAATCAAAGCGTCCACTGCTTCCTGCAACATTCTTTTCTCATTTCTGACGATAACTTCGGGTGCATCAATTTCTAACAAGTGTTTCAAACGATTATTCCTGTTGATTACCCGGCGGTAAAGGTCGTTCAAGTCAGAAGAAGCATAGCGACCACCGTCCAGCTGAACCATCGGCCTCAGGTCTGGCGGCAAAATTGGCAAAACGGTCATAAACATCCATTCTGGCCTTATACCGGCCTTATGCATTCCCTGAAGAACTCTTAATCTTCTCAATATCTTCTTTTTGGCTATCGGGGTTGCTTTTTCCAAGCCTTCCTTAATTTTGTCTAGTTCTTTTTTCAAATCTATCTTTTCAAAGATTTTTCTCAAGGTTTCAGCGCCAGTGCCAGCTTCGAATATTTCCCCGTATTTTAGAGAAAGATCAAAGTAATCAACTTCATAAAGTATTTTCAAATTTTTAATGCTTAAGACCTCTTCTCTGGCTCTATCCCTTACTTTCTTTAATTCTTGAAGCCTGACTTCCAGCTTTGCATCTGCTTTCTTTTTTTCTGGCTCTTTCTTTTCAAGCTCAGCTGATTCTTCTTTGACTTCAACCTTGTCTTTATCTCCTACTTTAAGTATTTTAATCTTTTGCTTGTATTCTTTTTCTATTTTATTCAAAATATCCCTTTTGGCTTCTTCGTTTACGTTAGTGACAATATACGCAGCAAAATAAATAACTTTCTCTAATTGCTGCATAGAAACATCTAAAGCCATGCCCATCCTAGAAGGCACACCCCTTAGAAACCAAATATGCGAAACCGGACAGGCAAGCTTGATATGCCCCATTCTTTCTCTTCTTACGGACGCCTTAGTCACTTCCACGCCACAGCGATCGCAAACTATTCCTTTATAGCGGATTCTTCTATATTTGCCGCAATAACATTCGTAATCCTTTTCCGGTCCAAAAATCCGCTCATCAAAAAGCCCGTCCTCTTCAGCACGTTGAGTCCTGTAGTTTATCGTATCAGGCCTGGTTACTTCGCCGTGGCTCCAGCTCAAAACATCGTCGGGCGAAGCAAGTTTTATTCTTATGGCTTCTAGGTCTTGAACGTACATAGATTTATCCTTCTTTTCTCGCCTCTCTCGCCCTTATTTTCTCTTTTATTTCGACTGAAAGGCCAAGCGACTTTAATTCTGCCACTAAAAGATTAAAAGAGGCAGGAATATTGGGGTTTCTGATTGGCTCTCCTTTCAGCACTGATTCATAGGTAGCTGCTCTACCCATCACGTCATCTGACTTTATAGTCAGCATCTCTTGCAGGATATGAGCTGCGCCGTATCCTTCCAGGGCCCAAACTTCCATCTCTCCGAATCTTTGACCGCCGAATTGCGCTTTGCCACCTAATGGCTGTTGAGTGATTAAAGAGTAGGGGCCGATAGAGCGCATGTGAATCTTGTCTGTTACCATGTGGATAAGCTTCATCATATATATGTACCCTACAGTTATCCTTTCAGGAAACGGTAAGCCAGTCTGGCCGTCGTACAAAGCAACCTTTCCATCTTCTGAAAAGCCAGCTTTTTTCAACTCTTCTTTTATATCCCCTTCATGAGCACCGCTCATTGAAGGAGTAACGGCGATGTAATTCAGTTTCTGAGCAGCTAAACCCAAGTGGGTTTCTAAAATCTGACCCAGATTCATTCTAGAGGCAACGCTAAGAGGGTTTAAGATAATATCTACTGGCGTGCCATCCTCCAAATAGGGCATTTCTTCTACCGGCACTACCTTGGAAATAACGCCTTTGTTGCCGTGCCGGCCAGCCAGCTTGTCGCCGGCCTGAATCTTTCTAATTTCTGCCACTTCTACTTCGATTCTTTTTATAATCCCTGGCTCCAACTTATACCCCTCATCTCGGGAAAAAACCTTAACGCCAATAACACGGCCTCTTTTGCCGTGCTCCATTATCAAAGAACTGTCTTTGACATCTCTGGCTTTCTCGCCGAAAATCGCCCTTAACAGCTTTTCTTCGGCAGTAAGGCCAGCCTCACCCTTGGGCGATATCTTGCCTACTAAAATATCATTAGGACCAACTTCGGCGCCGATTCTAACTATACCTTCTTCGTCTAAATCTTTTAATTTCTCTTCGGAAACATTGGGGATATCGCTGGTCGTCATTTCTGGACCCAGCTTTGTTTCCCGAATGTCGCAGCTGAAATTCTCAACATGAATTGATGTATAATAATCGTTTTCAACCAGTCTCTCAGAAAGTACAATGGCGTCTTCATAGTTCAATCCCCGCCAAGGAACAAAGGCGACTAAAACATTCTGACCCAGGGCCAAACGACCATGAGAAATGCCGCCACCATCAGCTAGTACTTCTCCTTTTTTCATTTTCTGGCCTTTTTCCACTATCGGCCGCTGATGAAAGCAAGTATATTGATTTGTTCTAAGGAAAATACGAAGTTCGTAGTTTATAATCTCCCCGGACTTTGTCTTAATCTTAATATGGTTGGCATCGGCCTCTAACACCGTGCAGTCTTCTTTAGCTACAATCGCCTGACCAGAGTCCTTGGCCACCCACTCTTCTGAACCAGTGGAAACAAAAGGCACCTCAGGTCTTACCAAAGGCACGGCTTGACGCTGCATGTTAGAGCCCATCAAGGCGCGGTTAGCATCATCATTTTGCAAAAAGGGGATAAGGGAAGCACCGATAGAAAGATATTGTTCGGCAGAAACATCAATATAGTCGATCTTGTCTCTTTCAATTTCTCCTGGTTCTCCTTTTATCCTAGCTTCTACTCTAGAAGGAATTATTGTACCTTTTTCGTCAATCGGAACGCCGCCATGAGCAATACTGTGCCGTTCCTCTTCAAAAGCATTGAGATACTGGATCTCATCAGTAATTTTCCTGTTCTTTACTTTGTAATAAGGGGTTTCAATAAATCCATAAGGATTCACTGTGGCGTAACCTGCCAAATGGCTTACTAAGCCGATGTTCGGCCCCTCTGGGGTCTGAATGGGGCAGATTCTTCCGTAGTGCGACGGCTGTACATCTCTTACCTCAAAGCCCGCTCTTTCACGAGTTAATCCTCCAGGACCTGTAGCTGAAAGTCTTCTCTTGTGTTCTAATTCAGCTAGAGGATTCTCATTATCCATAAACTGGCATAATTGTGAAGAAGTGAAAAACTCCTTGACTACTGCCATCACTGGCCTTGGATTAATCAACTGAACCGGTGCTAGAGTATGAACGTCTAAGGTGGACATTTTATCTTTTATAATCCTTTCCATTCTCATCAGTCCGACTCTCAGTCTGTTCTGCAAAAGCTCTGATAAGGTCCTCACCCTTCTGTTCCCTAAATGATCTATTTGGTCTGGCTTGGCATCTGGAGTATTGTTAAGCCGTATCACCTCTCTCAGAACCGCAACGAGATCTTCGGGTTTTAAAACCCGGTTTTCTTTGGTTACTTCTTCTCCTTGCTTCTTACCTTTTTTGTCCTCAACAGGCTTTTTCAGCTCTTCCAATCTCTGCCACATTCTCCAGCGGCCCACCTTGGAAAGATCGTATCTCTCAAAATTAAAGAAAGTGTTTTCAATAAGCTCTTTGGCAGTATCTGGGGTAACCAAATCTCCAGGCCTCAATCTTTTATAGATTTCAACCAAGGCCTCTCCTTGGTTCTTGGCAGTATCTTTTTTCAGCGTCTCTTCAATGTATTTTATATCCCCCTGCGCCTCAAGGTCGCTGAAAATCTCTTTTATTTGATTATCGTCGTAACCAGCCAAAGCCTTCAGCAAAGTAGTGGCAGCTACTTTTCTCTTCCTGTCTATCTTTACTCCAATAAAGCCAGAGTATTCTGTTTCAAACTCCAGCCAGGCGCCACGGTTGGGAATAATTTTAGCTCCAAAGCAACTCCGGTCAGGATAACTGTTTTGCAGAGTGAAGAAGGCACCGGGAGACCTGATCAACTGAGAAATCGCCACTCTCTCAACTCCGTTAACAATAAAAGTGCCCCTCTCGGTCATCAAGGGAAAATCAGTCAAGAAAACTTCTTGTTCTTTAATTTCTTTTGTCTTCAGATTTACAAGCTTAGTTCTTACTCGCAGAGCAGCTTCGTAAGATTCGTTGTTTTTCTTAGCTTCCAAGTCAGTTTTGTATTTTGGCTCGTCCAGCTTGTAATCTAAGAACCAAAGCTCCAGCTCTTTTTTAGTATAGTCTCTGATCGGAGAAATCTCAAAAAATAGATCTCTTAGCCCTTCTTCCCAAAACCAATTATAGCTCTCTTTCTGAAAAGACAATAGATAAGGCAAAGGCAAAGAAACTTTTGCCTTAGAGAACTTTTTTATTTTGAGGTCGGACATGATAAAAAAACAAAAGGAACCCTTAGCCTAGGGCAACGAATTCTATTTAATTTTATCAAAAAAGATTTGAGCTCAAAGAATATCCAAAAGAGATATTTATTATCGAAATATCTCCTAAGATCATAGGGAAGTTTACTAACTTAAATTCTAACCTTTCCTTGAAACCCTGTCAATAGCTAAAATAGAATAAATTGAACCTTTGCCCTGCTTAATCTTCGTTTCCGGTTTTAACCCCTGGCTGGTTCTCTTCTATGGGAACCGTGTCTGTTTGCGGAGTAAGGCCGTCTAGAGCTGCTTTCCCTGCTTTTAGATTAGACAGAATGCTCTTGACCTCGGTATTGTCCTTATTCAAATCCACTACTTTCTGGAAAGCATCAATTGCCTTTTGCCTTTGTCCTAATTGGTCATAGGCTAACCCTAGGAAATAAAGGGCATTAGAGTAGTTGGGATTAATGCTGACTGCTCTCTCCAGCTCTGTTTTAGCTGAAGTATAGTCTTTGGACTGATAATAGAGCAATCCCAATTGGAAGGCCAATCCAATATCGTTAGCTGAAGCTATTTTCTTTGTTTCTTCCAGTTTAGTAATTGCTTCTTTCTGCTTGCCCTGCGCCTGATAGGTCATCGCAATCTGGAAATGAGCGGGAGCATAATCTGATTTCAGCTCAATCGCCCTGTCAAATTGCGCCTTAGCGCCAGCGAGCAAAGAGTTTTTTTCGCTTTCCTTAACCCCTTCAAGAAAAGCAGCTTGACGGAGAGCAATCCCTTTTTGGGTCGGGAAATAAGGGCTTGTCGGTTCCAACTTTATCGCTTCATCATATATATCTGAAGTCCAATCTTGTATCCCTCCGACTATCCCAATCAAATTTTGGTAAACAAGGCCTCTTACTGACCAATTGGCAACATTGCTGGGGTTCAAATCAGTGGCGTTCTTTGCCGCTGTTACCGCGCTGTTAATGATTGTCTGAGCTATCTGGCTCACCTCTTCTTTTGATATATCTGTTCTTCTAGCTTCTTTATCCAACTCTTGGAGGTAAATCTGCGATAATTCTCTCCAATACAAATCCATTTTAGAGTTCTTTCTTATCGCTCCCTCCAGATAACTAAGGCTTTCTTCGCTCTTTTGCTCTTGCCAAGCCCGAGCTCCTTTAAGATAAAATATTTCAGCTATGTATCTTTGTCCTTCAAGAATAAAAAGGCCCAAACCAAAGATAAACACCAGAGTAAAGACAAAGGTAACAGTCAGGGTAAGCCAAGAAGATGATTCTAGGGTAAACTCTTTTTTCTTTGCAGCAAAAATGGAGATAAAACCTCCTAAGAGCAAGAAAAAGAGAAAGCCCATTGTCAGGTTGGACGAATAGATGAAATAGGCGATAGTTAATGCTACAAAGCTAGAGAAAATACCCAAACCAAAATTCCACCATATTGGCTCGTTAATAGAGGGGGCTTGATCTTCCTGGTCTTTCTTCAGTATGGAGATACCAAAAAGATATTTCAATCCCTCAAGAATAAAAAGGCCGATCAAGGCTAAAAAAGAAAGTAGCCCCAACACTCCTGTTGTCGCCAAAATATTGACAATCTTTGACGAAGGCGAATCAAACCTTATATTCCAGAATATTCCCTGATTTAACTCGGAGCTCTTGTACTTAGAAAAATCATAAACAAACGTACCAGGTCCTGAACCTAAAATAGGCCTTGCCTTAACCGCCTCCCAGCCAATCGATAGGCTGGTCTTCTGGTTCAAGTAAACTTCAATCGGCCTGGCAGGAAGGCCCGGAATCTGGAACTTGAAAAATCCGAAAAACAATCCCAAGGCTAAGAAAAACATTGGCAGAATAAGCCAGCGGTTATCAAAAAATTCTCTTCTCTGGGTCCCGCAAACGATTATCAAGGCAGATCCTATCATCGCAATCCACCAAGCAATAGAAAAGTTGACTAAAATAAGCAATAGCGCGCTTAAAACAGCAGAAACGATAAAAGCTATCCTTAACAGCTTCTTGGTATTAATGATAAAGCTGATAATCAAGGGAAGCAGAACAGCCGCGAACAGACTTAAGCTGTTGACAGAACCAATCGTGTTGAAGGAAGCTGTCTTAGCAAAATCAAAAGGAAGCAGGAATCTTCCGAAAAGTTGAGCTACTCCGAAAGCAATTGCCAAAAGCCCGGAAACAGTAAGCACCAGAAAAGAATAAAAGATCTCTTTCTTTTCCAAAACATTAACCAGCACAAGGTAGAATATGGCCAAGCATAACAAAGTAAGCAGACTATCAGAGGCGCTCAAAGGCAAGCCCCAGAAACTTCCGTATCCCCACAAAGAGAAAATAGTTGCTAAGAGATAAATTAAGAATAAGACGGCAAGAGCCAAGTTAACTAAGCTTATCTTAAAGCTAAACTCTCCTGCCATTAGAATCCTTAACCACCAGGCAAAAAAGGAAACTAAAACCAAAACCATAAGCAACAGCTGCTTGTTGAAATCAAGGACATTTGCTGTCCAAGGTAAAAAGAAAAGAGGCAAAAGAAACACTAAAACGTAGATACTGTACTTTGAAATCTTTTCGCAGATTTCCATGGCCCGAGAAGATGTTTTTTTCATGTTTTTATTTTACTAGTTATACTTTATTATTTTAATTTATTATCCTAGAAAATCAACCTTTTTATTTTATTTTAACTCCTCCCTTTATTTTAATTCCCGGAATGCCGGGCTCCTGTCTCTGGGCAGCCCCGACATCAAGGTATCCTGTCGACAAGGAACCTGGAAAAACGCCTAAAAACCCCTGAGCTTTAAGATTGGTCCCAATTGAGAAATCGCCGTTGGCAGCGTCAGTGAATTGAGGGTCTAAAGCTAAGGCATTATCTCCTTTTGTTACATTTGAAACATCAGTACCGTTGTTATGCCAGTTGTTATAATCCCACCAACTATTCTTTACCTCACTACTCCAACTTGCCCCTGTAGTACAAGAATCTATAATGTTGTTTGCAACTAGCCAACCCCGCTCAGCAACTGTCACCGATATTCCTGTAGTGCAATTATATATTGTATTATTCATAACCGCTTTATTAAAATAATTTGTATCACCCCCGTATATCCCTGTCGTACAGGTATCAATAATGTTGTGGAGAATAAGGATGACGCTGCCGTAAGTATAGATTCCTACGCTACTATCGTGTATGTAGCATCCTATAATCTCGGAGTAACCACGAGCATCGATAGCGTTCCCGTTTGTCGATACTGCTTCAGAGTTTATTATCTTGACAAACCCACTAGCAATATAAAAAGCGTTGTAGGCCGAAGCACTGCTTTGGATCGCCTTGCAATTCTCTACAGTAGCGTAGGCATAAAGGTAAAAAGCACCATTTGAGTTAATGCTAGTTACTATTAGATTGCGGAAGGTCATATAGGTATTATTACCTGACCCAACAAATCGCCAGTCATAAGTACTAGCAACAATCGTGGGCCTATTGTCTCCTGTGGGGTTGTCTCCCCTTGCGGAGTTATATCCTTCAACAACAACAGGATCAGCAGCAGTACCTACGGTAGACGCAGTTATAATATTCTCTGTCAACGTATAAGTCCCTATCTTAAAATATACTATGTTTCCTGCTGTCAGCTGTTCAAAGAAAGCGTCAGTGGGAACAGCCCTGGCCCCTCCAATGTATCCTGTGCCAGAAGAGGCGCTGGCTCCAGCGCTTCTATCTATTGTCACGTTGTTGGTATCTGCATAGGCTGTGATTTCGTACCAGCCAGGGGTAAAGCCTGTTCCAGCTGTGATATTGATGATGTTTCCTACCATAGCAGCAGTAAACCCTCCTGTGACTGAGCTTAATCCTGTTCCTGCTCCATTTGTTGCTAAGTTAGTTAAATTAAGCTGGGCTGCGTCTTGCTGGGAATAGTCAACGCTTGTCCCAGGATTCCTGTTGTAGAATCCTCCTCCGTTGTTATTGCTTCCTGTCGCCCTGAACTCCCAGACAGTGTTGTCAGCAATTGCAGCCCTGGCGAGGATGGGGGAGAAGAAAAGGACAACTGATAGAATAATTATTATTTTATTTATTTTCATAGTCCAAGTAATTTTTCGTCAAACTTTCTTCTTTCTTCTTCGGTAAACCTTCTAGCGGGAATATCTTTTGGATCTATGCTTACTCCTGCTGCTATTCTATCTTCTTTGTCCAATGGCTCTATGGGATTCATATTTCCATCAACAATCCACATTTCCCAGTCATTCTGCTCTTTGAGGTTTTTGTTGCTGCACTTATCTGCTCCCTCAAGAACAACCATGTTTCCAGGAGGAATATACGCGTTATCAAGATTGCATCTTTTAAAAACAACCCCTCTCATATTATCAGGAAACACTTTAGTATTGGGTTTATTCTCTTGATAAAAACAGCTGCCCATTATTATGCTGCTATTAAGCTCTTCAACTGGGATATCTCTTAAAGATTTTCCGGTAAAATCCTTAAAAGAGTATTCTTTGTTTATTTCCTCCCCTTGGACAACCGATATCTCACCTGTTTGAGAATTCATCTGTTCTAATTTCTCTTTTGCGTTAGGTTCCTGTTTTTTAGGATTCTCTCCTCTGATCAAATACCCGACAACTATTGTCCCGATGATTAAGGCGGTTATAACCAAAACAGCCAATTTTATCCTTTCTTTTTTTGTTTTAACTAATATCATTGGTAATTTGTAAATTATTATTAAACTGATTAAGCTTCAGGAATTGGTTCTGGTTCAGGCTCGGGATCCGGAGTTGGGACAGGAGTTGGAGTAGGAGTAGGAGTGGGAGTTGGAGTTGGAGTGGGAGTTGGGACAGGAGTTGGAGTAGGAGTGGGAGTTGGAACAGGATATCGACAAGAACCATCATCTTTGGTGGCCTCTGGATTATAATTCGAGGCGTAAGAATCCATACAGCCCTTGATATCATCACTTCCTTCTGGGATTTCGCCATCAATAACTACTAGCCCATCGACGTATCTTACCCGGTCGCAACTTGCCTTCACTTTTTTCCACTCTCCTCTTTCAATCCAAGCGCAATAGGCTTCGCCCGTTATAGCGTCTGTCATTTCTATCTTTTCGATCTTGGCTGTCTTGACTGTTATTGTTTTGGCGATAAACTCTTTGGCTTGAGCAATACCCCCTTGGACAAACAGCCCTAGCTTTTCTAAAACCCTTCTTACCAAAGACGCAAATCCAGTTTCTCCGACTATTTCTTCATCACCCTCTGTGACCTGTCCCATTTCTCCGCTAAGCATCTCAAGGGATATTCCTCCGCTTACCTCTTTTATTAATTCTTGTTTAACGTTATCCCATTTCACCCATACACCGTGACGAGCGCCATCAGAAAAAGTGTCGTTAACCATGCCTAGCACAAAATCACCTACTTCAATCTGCTCCCCTGAAATGGGATCTGTTTTTTCAAAGGCCGGGATTTCGAAACCAGCTGTCTGACTGGTATAATGCCAGGCACTGCCATAGCGGAAATAAAGTCTACCATTAGTAGAATCTACGACTAATGCGCCATCTGCGTCGGACTCGTTTGCAGCTCCAGCTTTTGTTCTTGTCACTAAGGTTTTGGCGGTGCTACCGACCATTGTGGCGTATCCATCAGAATCCACGTAAAAAACCTCTGTTCCGGCAGAATCCCTTATTCTAAATACAGAACTGCCTCCGGTGTCATCAAGTTTAATAGCCACATCCAAAGTGGTGCTGCCATCACCATCTGCCACATCAATCAAAAACTCATCATTAGTATCATCAAGATTAAAAGCAGCAAAGCTCGCTCCAGTGGTTGCTGTGATGTATCCGTAAACTCTTACTTCGTAGTTTTCCCCGACATCGTCTCCGTCAAAGAAATACACATCATTGCCTCCTGCGCCAGAAAGCTCTAACCATCCAGAATCAGTAGTGATTATACCGTTCGTCCCATCATAATACAGCGAAAGATAGTGGCTGTTGCGAGTCAATCTCAGCTGGTCTTGGTCTTCATCCCAAAGGAAATAGCTGCCGCTGGTAGCGCCGTAAAAAGTAACATCTTGGCCGGTATCATCAACTCCAACGATTAATGTACCCCTAATGTCTAAGGTGCCGGCAGGACTGTCTGTCCCTATGCCGACTCTATTATCGCCATCGCTGTAGTAAAGCTGAGCAGCTCCTCCGAATGAACCTCCGTTGTTATATTGAATCTGACCATCTGAGCCTCCTGGCGTCCCGCCTCCTCCAGTAGATAGCTCAGCTAGTGTCTTGGTCCCAGTCACAGGATCAGAAAAGATAAGGTTGTTTGACCCGTCTTTATCGAGATAGACATCAGCCTGGTCTATTTGTATCTTTGAGAAAACTCCTGTACCTGTTATCTGCATATCTCCGGCTGTTATGCTACCGGTGGTGGTCAGATTGCCTGAGCCCAAATCAAGCGTTGTCCCGTTCCAGTCCCCGAATCCGCCGAATGAGCCTCCGTTATTATACTGAATATCTCCAGAATCTCCTCCCGGAGTTCCGCCCCCTCCAGCTGCTAATTGGGCCAATGTCTTGGTCCCAGTCACAGGATCAGAAAAGATAAGGTTGTTTGACCCGTCTTTATCGAGATAGACATCAGCCTGGTCTATTTGTATCTTTGAGAAAACTCCTGTACCTGTTATCTGCATATCTCCGGCTGTTATGCTACCGGTGGTGGTCAGACCAGCAGAGCCAAGCGCCAATAATGGGGTATTAAAGTCAACGCTTACGTCTGCTGTAAAATCGATGTGTCCGTCGTCAGCAGAGTTAATGGAGATAGCTGTATCTCTAAAGTAGATGTTCTCAGCAGAGCTCATTAAGATATCGTCAGAGAATTGGAAGTAGTCTTCGTCTTCCATCCAAGTAAAGACACCGTCGTTTGTTTCACCATCAAAGGTTAAGGAATAGTCCGTTGCCGCCTTTCCTGTCCCGATTATCAAATTCCCAGTTCCTACAAGTGAGGGATTTATAACAAGATTTGTCCCGTCATATCCTATCGCCGCATCAAATCCTGCACCAAATACTATTGCCGCTCCACTGGTTAATCTGGAGGAAACATCGGTATCTCCATATAATACAAGACCCATATTCCTTGTCGTGGCGTTTGTTTGATTTCCTATATAAACTCCATAAGCGTTTGTAAGAGTGCCGCCGTCTACTGTATGAGCGCCTGTCTGTATATTGTAGGCATTTGTTACTGTTCCATCTTCTGCGTTTATACCGCCGTCCCTGTGTCCCACATAAGTGGTAACTGTTCCTGTTTTGGTGTTGACAATATATCCGCCAGTTTGAAGTCCATAGTAAGTTCCTGCTACTGTAGGACTATTGGCGTCAAGATATACCCTTCCTGCTATTGCCGCTGATGTCCCCGTATCACCCGTTCCTGCATTATAAACCTGACCATATATACCAGAAATACTTCCTGTTTGTGCTTCTGCTCCGTAATACCCTGATTGGAAACTAAGAGCATACATCCCTCTTGAGCCGCCAGTTGTAGCTCTTGCGAGTATGTCAACAGCATATTGGGTATATCCACCTGACAAGTCAAAATTTGTCCTTACTATGTCTGCCATCCTGCCATAGTTATCTGTTGATGATGTAGCTGTAATATATAAAGGAAATGTCGCCGCACCGCCGATATTAACGCTGTTGAATGTTCCTGTGCCTGTGGTGGTGAGGTTGCCCGCTCCAAAATCAGCGCTTCCAACATTAAAAGTTATGCTTTGACTTGCAGGCGTAGCTGCCATAACCCCATAGATAATAGAGTTAGTCAGCTCTGTTGCGGCGTTACCATAGTCTTGATTTCCTATAAGCAGTATGTCATTGGCGGTGGTTTGGTAATATCCGGCATTAGAACCTATATAAATTGCCCTGTCGCCAGTTGTAAACTCTTTTCCGGCCCTATATCCAAGAAACGTGGAATAGGTAAAATTACTTGTTGCACTTACACCTTGCCCTGCCTGATAACCTATTGCAGTATTGGCAATTCCTGTGCTATATCCAGCAGATAAATATCCTACGCCAACACTATAACTACCTGTAGCATATAAGGCATTTCTTCCAACACCTGTGCAACTTGAGATTGTTGCTACTACTTGCCCACCCGCATTGTCGCCTACATAGGTATTTGAGCCTCCTGTTGTCAGTTGGTCGCCCGTGCCGTTTCCTATCAAAGTGTTTAATGCCCCTGTGGTTAAGGCTGCTCCTGCGGTTTGTCCAAAAGCAACTCCTTGAAGCCCCGCCTTTGCACCCGCACCGAACACGGTCGCCCTGTCGCTTATAACTGCCGCCGAAACTCCGTCAACCAAGAATACGGAATTTGTCGTATTGGGTCTCCAAAATCCCTCTGTCGCTGTTCCAGTTAAATCCGCATCAGCGATGTTATCAACATAGGTT
>CAYYDH010000001.1:0-39050 GCA_964470615.1 uncultured Candidatus Saccharibacteria bacterium | reverse complement strand
CGGCGCCCGGTTTCAGACCTAAAAATTCAAATTCTACCAACTGCTCCGAGGGTTTTAAAGAAGCATCCCTTTTTTGGCTGTACTGAGCAATCTTGGAGTTTTCGTCCAGTAAGTCGTAGGAATAAATCTCTGCTGAAAGATCGGCAACTCCTCCGCTCAAAGAACTTTTCAGAGGCAGAGAAATTGAAACATCGCCCTGGCTAAGGGTTGGGAAGAAAGTAGAATGATTAATCTTATATTCATTTACCTGGATACTGTCGTTGTCAAACCAAAAACCATTTTCTGATCCTTGGATGTCAAAAGAAATTTCCTTTGCCGGGAAATTAGAAACAAAATTCTCTCCAGCCCAACTAAAATGCTTTGAGCCGGCGAAATACAAGCCAATCTTATATTTCCCGCTCATAGTACTCTCTGGCAAAGACAAATTGAATTCAATTTCTTTTTCCTCATTAGGCCAAAGATTGATATTTTCTGCAGCAATAAGGTCAATTATAAAATAATCATTTTGCTGCGGTTTTCTTTCTGGTTTTTCCCGATAAACCTTTGCATAAATCACTCCTTTGGCAACAGGATAAAAACCTGTGTTTTGAATGCTTGTCTTAAAAGAAATAACGTCTACTGATTTTAAACTCTTTGGGTTGGCGTTTTTTATCAAAAGATTCTTAAAAACAATACTCATCTCGGGACAAGCGTCGGTCTCAATTTTAGTTTTTTCTTCTTTTTCTACTTCTTTTTTGAAAAAATTAAAACCAGTAAAGCTCAGAAGTTTACTTAAAAAACCTTGCTCTGTCACTGTATTTGTTTGCACAGTGGCTTGAAAAGCTCCTCCTGAAATCTGAGAAGGGGCTAAAGGACCTGGTGCTCCCACACTGCATATCCCTTCTTCGAAGAACCGGTCTTCGTTCGCATCACTATCATGATATGTTTTACCCTTGCAATAACTGTCGCAATCTAAAACTGGACACATACATTGATTCGGATTTCCCGGTGCTATACACTGACCAGGACAAGCATTATCATTATTGCCATCACATTGTTCAGAACCTTCTACAATGTTATTACCACAGACCGCTGTAGGCGGAGGCGTCGGACTTGGCGTCGGGGTAACGGAAGCGGTTGGGGTTGGGGTTGGGGTTGGAGTAGGGGTGGGAGTTGGAGCAGGGGTGGAAGTAGGTTCTGGTTCTGGCGTCGGTTCTGTTGTCGGTTCCGGTGTTGGCTCTGCGGTTGGTTCTGGTGTTGGGGCAGAAGTAGGAGTAGGGTCGGGAGCAGGGGTTGGGACAGGAGTAGGGGCAGGAGTAGGTGTCGGAGCAGGAGTCGGCGCAGGAGTAGGGCTTGCTGCTATAACTATCGAAGGAGCTCTGAAAACCCCGAGGTAATTAATTGATAAAAATAAAATCGCCACTACTGTCATAGATAAAATAGTGGCTTTTAATATTTCTTTTTCTTTTTTCATATTTTTCCGCCTATTTGCTATTAGGCAATTACTCTTGCCATAGAAGCTAAGAGCTGATTATTAATTATTAAAAAGTTTGAACAAAAAACCGATGTTTTTCGCAAACCTGCTGATTAATAAATTATACAATTTCAGGAGAGAAACGCAACAATTTTTCCCCAATTAATAAAAAAGCTGTTCTCACCAGCTGCTGACAGAAACTTCTCTCTCTTTATCACCAATAACTCTGACTTTTATTCTCAAAGCGTTTTTAGGCAATATCTCTTTTATCTTACCAGCCCATTCAACTGCCACAATATTTTGCGGCCCTAGAATAATATCCTTAAACCCAAGATCTAGCACCTCTTTTGCTTTAGCAATACGGTAACAATCAAGGTGGTAGAAGTTCCGGCCGCCCTTCAAAGAAAAACGACGCATCAGAATAAAGGTCGGACTGAGAATTCTTTCTTTGATACTCAATCCTTTAGCAAATCCTTGCAGGAAAGTGGTTTTGCCGGCGCCCAGCTCCCCTTCCAGACCGATAACAAAGGCTTTTTCTCTTTTTTTCTCTTGCAAAATCTTTATAGCCAGTTTTTCCGCTAGTTTTTTTGTCTGGGTCGAGTTCTTTGTCAGAAACTTTCTTTTCATAAGTTGACTAATATAGGATAATAAGATAATTTGGAAGAAGCAACTATATCTTAACATAAAACAATGCTAGATGAAGTAAAAAAAATAACCGGTGAAGTAGAAATCCAGCCGCTTTTGGTGAAGGACGTCAAGAAAGAGATAAGAAACATCTCTGACTTTAAGAAAAAAGTTGAAAAATGGATGACGAAAAAAACGTCTGACCTCGTTGAATTAATTTTAACGGGTTCTTTTTTTCTTGAGGGGTCAGATATCCACATAGAGCCGGAGCAAGAACAGGCAAAGTTTAGATTAAGGATTGACGGCGTCTTGCACGATATCCTGTATTTTGATTTGAAGATATATAAATCTCTTCTCTCAAGAATAAAACTGCTTTCGGAAATAAAGTTGAATATAACTCGCGTATCGCAAGATGGCCGATTTTCTATTCTGATTGAGGGAGTATCAATTGAAGTCAGAACCTCTGTTCTGCCGGCAGAATACGGAGAATCAATCGTTCTCAGAATCTTAAACCCGAAATGGGTAGTTACGATGAATGACCTAGGTCTACGGCCAGACTTAATGGAAATTTTTAGGAAGGAAATAAAAAAGCCGAATGGAATGATTATTGCCACCGGTCCTACTGGTTCTGGTAAAACCACGACTCTTTACGCTTTCTTACAGGAAATCGAATCGCCAGAGATAAAAGTTATTACCATTGAAGACCCTATTGAGTATCATTTGAAAGGAGTTTCCCAAACCCAAGTGGATAATTCTAAAGGCTATACGTTTGCCAACGGACTTCGAGCAATTGTCAGGCAAGACCCAGACGTAATATTGGTTGGCGAAGTCAGAGATTTGGAAACAGCTCAAATTTCTCTCCAGGCTGCTCTAACCGGCCACTTAGTTTTATCCACAGTCCATACTAACGACGCTGCCGGCACAATCGCCAGGCTCCAAGCGCTAGGAGAAAAACCAGTTAATATATCTCCAGCCATAAACATGGCACTGGCTCAAAGATTAGTCAGAAAGGTCTGTAAAAAGTGCGGGGCTAAAAAAGAAATAACGCCTGAAGAATTGGAGAAGTTGAAAGGTGCGCTTAAGGGTCTTTCAAAGAAAATTAAGATCCCGCCTTTGAAACCTGGCATAAAGATTCCTAAAGCCAAGGGCTGCAAAGACTGTAACTTTACCGGCTATCACGAAAGAACCGGTATTTTTGAGGCGTTTATTGTTGACAATGAAATGGAAAAGTTTATCTTAACCTCCCCCTCAGTCGTAGCAATGAAAGAATTAGCAATTAAAAAAGGAATGCTTTTGATGCATCAGGATGGGTACATTAAGGTCTTAGAAGGAGTGACTACCGTAGAAGAGATAGACAGGGTAACAGGTGAAGAATAAAAAGGCCCCGCCAAAAGGCGAGGCCGGTCATAATTAAGCTTGAGGCTGGGGGGTCTAACTTAAGTGGTACAAAAGTTTAGAACCTCCCCGAGGATTGACTTCGCTCGCGCCAAATCATCCATCTGCGGAAAACTCCAAGCCCCCCAGCCTCAAGTTTAATCCTATAACCTCCAATTGTAGCAGATTATGGAAAATTTGTCAACCCCTGATGGGAAAAAATCACCCCTGACACCGAGACCGACCGAAGAGGACCAAGGCCTTGATTTGACTTTAAGGCCTCGCGTTTGGAATGAATTCATCGGCCAAGACAAGCTTAAAAAGAACCTCAAGATCATTATCGATGCTGCCAAAAAGCGCAACGAGCCTTTTTGTGAACATATTTTATTCTACGGCAACAGCGGCTTAGGCAAAACGTCTCTTTCCTACCTTATTGCCAAGGAATTAGGAACAAACATGAGAACAACGACAGGACCGGCTATTAAAAAAACTGGTGATTTGGCTGCTGTCCTAACCAACCTGAACGAAGGTGATGTTTTGTTCTGCGATGAATGCCATGCGATGAATAAAATGATTGAAGAGTTCCTTTATCCGGCGCTAGAAGATTTCCGACTTAGTTTAATTCTAGGCCAAGGTCCTATGGCTAGGACAATGGAAATCAAACTGCCTCGATTCACTTTTGTCGGCGCCACTACCAGAGTAGCCATGCTTTCCGCTCCTTTGAGATCACGCTTTGGCGCTACTTTCCAGTTAAACTTTTACGACGAAGAAAGCATTAGAAAAATCCTTCAACGCTCCAGCGACTTACTAGGGATTAAATCTGACCCTGACGCCTTGGAAATAATCGCCAAATGTTCCCGCTTTACTCCTCGCGTGGCAAACCGTTTATTAAAACGCGCCCGAGATTTCGCCCAAGTAGAAGGAAAAGGAGTAATCACCAAAGAAATGGCTGAAAAAGCCTTGTCTTTTCTTGAAGTTGACGAATTGGGTTTAGAAGCCGGAGACCGAAAGATTTTAGAAGCGGTTATAAAGAAGTTTAATGGCGGACCAGTCGGACTCCAAACGCTTTCTGCAGCTACCTCTGAAGAAGAAGACACCATTCTGGATATCTATGAGCCCTATTTAATGCAGCTTGGTTTTATTGAAAGGACTCCCCGCGGCCGGGTGGCGACTAAAATTGCTTATCAGCATTTGGGTTTTAAGTTCAAAGACCGCCAAGAGCCCTTGCTTTGATGTTAAAATATTTCCTCATATTATTATCTTTAACGGCGCCTCTTATCAGCCAAGGCGCTTTTTTTGACGTAACCATTAATGAAATTGCCTGGATGGGAACGATAAGCTCAGCTAACGATGAATGGATCGAACTTTATAACAACACTTCAAGCGTAATAAACCTTGACGACTGGGTTTTAAAAGCCAGCGATGGGACACCAGAAATAAAATTGGTTGGTGGCATCCCGGCAAACGGATTCTTTCTTTTGGAAAGAACCGACGATACTACTGTACCCGACGTTGCAGCTGACCTTATTTACAAAGGCGCCCTAGGAAACAACGGAGAAGATTTGAAGCTGTTTGACAGTTCTGGCAATTTAATTGATGAAACAAACTTTTCAGATAGTTGGCCAGCTGGTGATAATACTACGAAACAAACAATGGAACGAATCGCTTCAGCTTGGCAAACTAGTCAAAGCCCAGGCGGTACACCTAAAAACGGAAACAGCTCTGGATCTCAAGCTTCACCTAGTACTCCTGTGCCGGTTTTGACCACGCCATCACCCCTGTTAACGCCGCAGGTAATACCAGAAGAAACTTATCCTGCTGGTGTTGTCTTCAATGAAATTCTTCCTTCACCCGAAGGCTCTGACACAACTGAAGAATGGATAGAAATCTATAACCAAAATGGATTTGAAATAGATTTATCCGACTGGAAGATTGAAGATACAACGGGAAAAACCACTCCCTATCTCTTTCCTGCCGGAACAAAGATTCCTCAAAACGGTTTTTTAGTGCTCAAACGGCCTGAAACAAAGATTACTTTAAACAATGACGGTGACGGCTTGAATCTTTTCTCTCCATCCAAGGAGAAAAAAGACGCTGTTTCCTATGAAAAGGCCCCACTAGGTCAATCATATAATCTAACTTCTAAAGGTTGGACTTGGAGCAGCAAACTGACTCCTGGTGCCCTAAACATTATTTCAACAAAAGAAACTAAACAGGTTACTCCCAAGCCCTCTCCTAATGACGAAACTTTTGTAATCGACCTTTCCAGCGAAAAAGAAACAGCCGCCGTTGCTGCGGCGGCGACTAATATCCCTAGAAAATGGTTTCCTTTCTTAATTGCTATTCCCTTGGCAGTTGTTTCAGCCGGTCTTATTCTTTTCCTGAAAAAATCTCTTCTTTAAAGCTACTCCAACATTCCTTTTATCAAAGCCACTAATTGAGTAGGGGTGTATTGGGCTTTTACTAAGTACTGTTCATTTCCTAAATCATACCCATTCTTTTCCAACCCCTCGCTATTATAATTGCTCAGAATAACTACGGACAGGTCTTTTGTCTCTTCGTATTTCCTGATCTCCTGCAACACTTCTAAGCCGTTGATGTCGGGCAGAATCAAGTCAAGTAATATTAGGTCTGGTTTTTTTAACTGACCGCTCTTTACCTTTTTCACCTTTTCTATCGCCTCCCCTCCCATGACAATTGACTCTACTCTAAAACCAGCGGCCTTCAGTGCGATCTGATAGACATCAATGATTTGGGGATCGTCTTCAATAAGGAGAATATTCTTTTTCATGCCCTTATTGTAATTATACCACTATTTCCTTAATTTATCGGCAACTCTAGGCAAAAGGTTGTTCCTTTCCCCTCTCCCTCTGACTCGGCCCAAACTCTACCGTTATGCGCCCTGATAATCTGACTGGAAACATAAAGGCCTATTCCTCTGCCTGCTGAGAAAACCTTTTTGGCCTCCTTCCCTCTTTCGAAAGTGCTGTCAAACAGCGCGCCTAATCGTTCTTTGGAAATTCCTATCCCAGTATCTTTGCTCATAATCCGTACCTTGCTGTCTGAAACCTCTGCCCTGACAGTCACCCCCCCTTTACTAGTATACTTTATACCGTTATCAATAAGGTTGAATAGGGCAACCTTAAGCTTCTCCACGTCTGCTTGAATGGCAGGCATTTTCCCTTCTAGCTCTTTAAATTTGAGATAAAGGCCCTTGCTTTCGGCTGTAAAGCGAAGCTCTTCTACCACTTCTTTTAGAATGGGCTCTATTTCTACGCCTGGCTGCAAAGTCACCACCTTTTTCCCAAGCTGAAACTGAGAGACATCTAAGAGCTCATTGACGACTCTAAGCAGTCTTACTGTAGAAATTTGAAGCTTAGAAATGGCCTCTTTAATCTTCGTCGGAACCTTGCCATAGCTTCCGGTCAGAATGAGATCTACGTATCCTCTCATTGAAGTAAGAGGAGTTCTTAAATGATGCTGGGTGGCCATAATAAACTGGGTTTTTGCTTCGCTGAGTTCTTGAATCTGAACTCGTGCATTTTTCTCTACTTCGTAAGCCCTCTCAAGCTCTTTAGCCATATGTTCCATCTTTTCGCGCTGGCGGACTTCTTTGTTTACGCTACGAATAAGCAATATACCAAAAGTTATTACCATGACTACCAATCCTAAATTTATAATAAGATCATTATAATTTTCGGAAAGAGCGGTTCTTGCTAACAAAAAAACCCAAATAGCAAAAACTAACATTTCTGTCGCTATGATACGAATATTAAAAAGTTGATGCCGAATTGCAGCGTAGCTAACAAAAATTACATATAAAATAACTAGATAATTACCAAAGGGATATAAGTTAAAAAACTGAGGGAAAAAATTTGTAACACCTCCTCCAAAACCAAAAATCTGCGCAAATAAAAAGTTTTTTAATTGTTTTTTAAAAACTGGGCTAGAAGATATACGATACTCCTTAATTATAAAAACAGTTGCGATTATCACAAAAAGAACGAAGGTAAGGGGAAATAAAAAATATAGTTTCCCTGGGTCAACCCAATAATTCAAATTGAATTTTAGCGAAACTCCAATCTTAAACAATCTTGTAAAACTTAAGGCTACTAAAATTAGCCCAGTAATTCCAGTAAGTATGCGTAATCTAAAAAGCTCTTTTTTTAATAAATATAAAATAAAATTAAAATAAAAAATCGGTATAATTATTCCTCCGATATCTAGAATATGCTGCCAAAACCATGCATTGCCTTCATTTTTTGAAAAAACTACACCAAACAAACCAACGCTCCATAGACTAATTGAAAGTGATGTCAGAAACCAAAAAAGGTTAACCCTTGATTTTCTTTCTCGAGAATATACGCTTATCCCTAAAAAGAAACTAACAAAGGCAGTTATAAAAGTAGACAGTTGAAAAGGTGTAAAACTCATTATATTTTTATCGTTTTTTTAAAAATTAAGGTCTGCCAATTTCTTTTTTTTGCCTCTTTATATAACTTACCATCTGCATTGACGACAATCGGACAATTCGCAATTTCCAATAATGGCAAATCAGAAATATGATCTGCGTAGACCCAACAATCTTCTATTAATAAGTTATGGGATGTTAAAAAACCTACAGCAGATTTTATTTTATTTTTTCCGTAAACAATATCTCCTAGAATATTCCCAGTAAACTTATTATTAACTATTTCCAATCTAGTTCCTATACAATTTTTAATGTCTAAAAAACGTGCAATTTTCTGGACAATAATCACTGCCGCATTCGAAACAATCAGTAATTCTCTGTTTTCTTTTCTATGTTTATTTATTATATCAATCATTTCTTGGAAAATAAATTTTTTAAGTACTGTTTCAAAGAAGTCATCGATGATTTCGTCAATTTCGCCGACCGCCTTGCCCGCAAAAAAACTAAAAGCATAGCGCATTATATTTTCGGGATTTTTAGCAAGCCCTGTTTTATAAAAAATAAACCACAAATAAATTTTAAGGCACTGGAAAGGGCTTATTATTCTTTTTTTAAAAAGAAAATCTAGTAAAAGTCTTTGGCTTTGGCCCTTTATTATGGTCCCATCTAAATCAATTATCACAGTTTCTCTCATGTTTTTATCTCTGATATTTTTTACCGGATAGCTCTGCTATTTTAAGCATTATTTCGTCAGAAATATCTTGAAGGACTTTTTCGGATTGTTCCTTATCATAATATTTTCCAAATTCCATCGACTGACCGATCTTAATTTCTATATTTTTTTTAATTTGGGGGATTTTTTTGTGCGGGGGAAGAATTTCAAAGGCGCCAGAGATACCAACCGGTACTACGGGAACCCTTGTGGCCAAAACGAACCTAGCTATACCGCCATAAACCTGATGAATTTCGCCGTTTCGAGATCTCGTGCCCTCGGGGAAAACACCAATTATATAACCCTGCTTTATAGCAGATAAAACTAGATTATAAACTTGGGACTTATCTTTACTTTTTCTCTCAACTTTTATTTGTCCGGTTAGTCTGACCAAAGGGCCCCAAATTTTTCCTTTAAAAAATTTCTCTGCGGCTAAAAAATAGATTCTTCTTTTTGATATCGCAGCCAAAGACAAAAAATCAAAATAACTAGAATGATTTGCGGCGATTATACAAGGTTTCTGCTCCGGGATATTTTTTAATCCTTCGACTTTTTTTATCCAAACCCAACGAATAAACGGCCCAAGCACCGTTTTTATTAAAGAATACCAAAATTTTATCCAAATTGTTTCTTTAAATTTAGCCTCTTCTGACATCTTATTTCTGCCAACTATTCTCTTATTATAGTATTATTTTACCACTTTCGGAATAAAAAACCCATGGCTCATTTACGACACGTAAAGCACTTCTCAACTAATACTTACCCCCGCCAAAAGAATACCGCTTTAATGTTTTTTAATGAATTGTTATAATCTTATTAGAGATAAAATATGAAAAATTTACGATTAGGAAAATTAGGAAGGAAATTGATAAAATTGATGCTGACTTAATTAAGTTATTAGCAAAAAGGTTTAAGGTTACGAATAAGATAAAAAACTTAAAATTGAAAAAAGGTTTACCGATAGAAGATAAAAACAGGGAATCAGAAATAATGGGAAAAGCGGATAAGCTGGCTGCAAAATTAAGAATAAATAGTCAGCTTGCAAGAGATATTCTGACGTCGGTTGTTGAAGAAGTTAAAAAATAAAAAATGAGCCGTAGAGGGGCTCATTTTTGTTTCTTTGCTCTATTCACGGCACTAGCCTTTTTACATCTCGCGGAAATAATATGGCTTCTTTTATGCTTGGTAATTCTAAAATTTGTTGAATGGTTCTCTCTGAACCCCAACCCCAACCGCCGTGCGGAGGCATAGCATATTTAAAGGTTTCTAGGTAGAATTCCATTCCATCTGGTTTTATTTTCTTCTTTCCCATGTTCCCCATCAACTCTTTGTAGGTATGTATTCTCTGACTGCCCGTAACTATTTCCAATCCTTTGTATATCAAATCAAAGCCGTAAGTTTCCTCCGGATTTTCTTTGCTCTGCATTGTATAAAATGGCTTTTCTTTCCAGGGATAATGGGTAATGAATATGAAATCTGAATTGAATTCTTCCTTTGTGTATTTGCCAGCCAATCTTTCGCCTTCTGGATCAATATCTGTACCATCAGGAATTGAATAATTGTATTTTTCTTTTACAATTTTTCTTATCTCAGATAATTTTACCATGGGTATATTATCTGGAACTTCTGAAATTTTAATGTTGTACATATTTAGGTATTGCTTTCCCTCTTTTTCAATCATCAAGAATATTTTCTTCAAAACCTTGTTAAGCATTTCTATAACGTCATAGAAATCTTTTATATATCCCATTTCAGCGTCTAAACTAATATATTCGTTGACGTGTCTTGTAGTAAAATGAGGCTCTGCACGAAAGGTGGACCCGATCTCAAAAACCCTTTCAAAAACGCCAACCATTATCTGCTTGTAGAATTGTGGACTCTGAGCCAATGTTGCTTCCTTACCAAAGTATTTAACTTTGAAAAAGTTTGCTCCGCCCTCTGTTGCAACTCCCAAAATTTTGGGAGTTTTAACTTCTGTGAATCCTTCCTCGCGCATAACGGTTTCGTATCCTTTTAAAAAGATGTCATAAAGCTTAAAAATTGCCTGCACTTTTGGATGCCTCAGGGAGAGTGTGCGATAATCCAAAAGGGTGGATAAATTTAAATTTAAATCATTCTTTGCTAAATCAAAAGGAAGGTCTTCAACAACAGAAGAAACAACCTCTATGGTTCCACCCTGTATTTCAAAACCGTATTTAGACCTTGGCTCTTTTTCTGCGACACCCTCTATGGCGACAGAATCTCCAATCTTAACTTCTACGCTCTTATTGAAAACAACCTGTATGGTGCCGGTATAGTCTTGGACGATTAAAAACACAACATTGCCGAGATTTCTCATGTTTAAAATGCGACCCTTAATCGTTATTTTCTGTCCTTCTTTTTTTTCTATTTGATTTATTAATATTCTTTCCATGTTTTTCTTTTTTAATTTTAATAAAAATTGCCCTTGCTAAGTTACCAAAAATTGATAACCTTGCAAGGGCGGTCTTTCCGCGGTGCCACCTCGCTTTTTAACTTCATTTAGTTCTATGACGGGAACTCCCGTAAGGTTCTACTTGCCGTTAGGCTTTCTTCCTTAGGCTCAGCTGTGTCAGCAGCGTCTCAGCCACTATATTGAGATAATAGCATATTTATCGTTTTTATGGAAGTGTTGGTATCAAATTCGTATCCCAGTACAATATTTTGTGCATCTCCTGTTATTGGATCCATATATCTTTTTTTCTTTTTTCCCTTGGTAAAAAGGCCTTGTTTGTGTTGACTATACAGGTCAATCCAGTCTAGTTCCGTTATTTTTTTAACAAGATGATTTTTCAGCCTTAGTTTATTTCTATCCAGATAATATTGGATTGCTCTGATTGTAGCATATAATCGCAAGGATGGGGTAACGAGACTTAATAGAGATATAGAAAAAACAAAGTTGGTTTTATCTATTTTTTCGTCAATATCTTTTTCTACCTCTTTTGCTATATTTTTGACAAAAAACGGTCCTTTTTCGATTAAAAGCCTTTCTACAGGATCTGAATAAATTATTTTTAAAAATTGGTTCCAGTTGTTTAATTTATTTAAAGAAGGTGCGATATCTGGAGCTCCGTTATTGATAAGCAGATCACCAGACGCAGGAACGTACAAGGCTAGTTCTTTTTTAATCTTATTTTTGGGCACGTCTAGCACGGGTAGCGGTGATTTTTTCCAGTTTTTATAACCTTTGAAAAGCGTTTCGTAATAGTTATGCCCTTCGCCCTTTGGGCCTCGCGTGCAAAGGTTTAGAGGGGTTCCTGATTTTTTTTCAGATTCTACTATTCCCCACAGAGAATGAATGTTTTTTGAATTCGTGTTAGATACTCTGCCAACGAAATATAGGGGTTTGTAAATCACGGGGATTTCAATATTATAATTTTTGTCAATCATCCATCTTACCGGTAGCCCGTCTATAATAGGCAGATTTTTATAGAGATTTTTATTATTTTTTGGGGGTAGAAGTTCTAAATTTAAATCTTTTGCCAACTCAACATCGTTATTCTCATTATAGTCCAATATCGTCCTGATGAGCGCCCTAAAATTTAAAAAGTCATTTTTTTTGATAAAATACCTTAAAATATGTAAGATGTTCTCTAGTGGAACAGTTTTGCATTGCGAATTATCTCGGCTTATCCTTAGAGTTATTATAAGCGGTTCTAATCCAATTTTTTTTCTATCTGAATTAGCGGCTTTATAAATTTTTTCGAGAACTAGCTCTGCGGTTTTTTTGTCTTTTGCGAAATAGCCGCTCGTTATTATAACCACATCTTCTAGTGTTTTAATTTTTTTTACGCCATCCAGTATTATAGATAAATTTTCGAAAGGCTCGCCGCCGCCAGAAAATACAAGCATTTTTATCTTAGCCTGATTGGCAATTTTTATAAATTGCATCATTGTTTTTCTGTTTATCTGTTCTAAAGGTTTCTTAAGTTTTAAGGATGAATACAAGCAATGAGGACATCCAACTGGGCAAAAGTTTATAGGGTTCATCACTGCGTAAAAAGATTTTTTGAGTGCCAAATTATTGTCGGTAAATTTTACATTATCGATTAGCCATTTTCGCAAAATTCGAGAATTATTTTCGCTGAAAATATCTTTTTCCAAGTTAGTCTATGGCTTATTTTTTTTCGCAATCATTCTGCATAGGCCGTGCTTGTGCATTGTTTGAGAAGTAGGATGAGTGTGCTCAATAAAGCCATGTTCATAATCAAGAATTTCCCAATCTTTGTAGAATGTGTCTTTTAGCTCATTTTTGGACAATAGGGTAGGGACTAAATAATCCTGAATTTCTGGTATTGGCGCCTCGTCTGTGAATGTACTGATAACATTTATGCCTCCTTTTGCAGTTTTATCTTTCATTTTATTCACAAAGTCAGCTATCTCGCTTTTAGATTTGAAGCAATGCAAAAGCCCATAGGCAATTACGACATTATATTTTTTATTGATTAATCCGTCCAGTTTTCTTACGTCTGCGCAGATTATGTCAATTTTTTCCGCAATAGAATCGCTCTTCTCCTTATTTTTTAAAAGCCAACTGATAAAGTTTCTAACAGCATATAGCGAAACTTCAATCGCCGTAACATTAAAACCAAGAGAAGCGAGATACGCGCTATTTTTCCCTTCTCCAGCTCCTAAATCTAATGCACTACCTGAAGAAAAATATTTTGGAACTAGTTTCACATATTTCGCAGGTTCCGTACCCCAAAAGCAAGGGCATTTAGAATATTCATCGTCGTATTGGCCTATGTTTTTCATATTTTTATAGGTTAATTTTTATATGTTTTTTCAAAGTTTTTTTGTATTTCCTCAGCTATGCCCATTTTTTCATAATTTTTAATAAAGCCGTCGGGATCGTTTAGAACGTCACCGATAAAGCAATCTTTATTCTCCTTAGTGACATAAACTTTGCCATTCGGATCTATCAACAAGCAGGGACTTTTATTAAATTCTTCAACTGTGTGTGTCGAGATACGCATATCAGGAAATTTTTTCTTTATTTTTTCTGCCACTTCTCTGAATAAGTAATCTTCGATTATGAACTGCTCCTGATTGTCACCGGCAGCAGTATTGAACCGGGGATAGAATTGGTACAACTTCCAGATCGTAACGTACGGCTTTATTAAATTTCCAATGCCCTCGATATTTTCATAATTTTTTTTACTGACAACCGTCCCAAGCTTTACGTTTATATTATTTTTTTTAATAAGCGGGAGCACTTTGACGATTGCATTAAATTGCTCTCTGCTCCTCATTAAGGAATTTTTTTCTGCCGTATCTCCATCTAATGAAACTGAAAGCCAATCTATATATGGCAAAATTTCCGGCAGATTTTTTTCTAAAATAACGCCGTTCGACTGAAGCACACTTCCTATTTTTAGTTCCCTACATAATTTCAATATTTCTTTAATGTCGCTTCTTAAAAGCGGCTCCCCACCCGACAAGACAAGGGATTTCACGTTGCATACTTTAAGGTTTTTTATGATTTTTTCTATAGTCAGAAACAATTCTTCGGTGACTCTTCTTCTAAAACAAAATTGGCAGTTCAAATTACATCTGTTTGTAAGCTGTATTGCCGCGAATGGTATTTCTATTTCTTTATTGATTTGCATATTATTTATAATAAGTCCTTTCTCTGAAATTTACGCCGATTTTCTCTGCAATTTTTCGGCATTTTTCTACATCAACATCTTTTGCTCCGCTGACAACGGATAGAATAACCTTCGGCGAAACTTCCCTGGCTTTTTTTGCAAAATCTAAAATTCCATCCCATGTATTTTTAAAGACCGGATGGCAATGCTTATCATATAATTTTGATGAGTGAAAATTGAGGCTTATGGAAATTATATCAAACAAGCCATTTAATTCAGTGAGTACATCTTTTTTGGCGATGAGATTTGCGTGCCCGTTTGTATTTATTCTTGTCTTGCAACCTTTATCTTTTAGCCATTTAGCGATTCCTTTTACGACATCCAATCGAGTAGTAGGCTCTCCATACCCGCAAAAAATAATCTCGTCGAATTTTCTAGGGTCTCCTAACGCATTTATGCGGTCTATAATATCTTTGGCGCCCGGCTCTTTTTTGATTTTTAGGTAATGGCCTTTTACCACGGGCTCTATTAAACGAGGACAAAAATCACAATTATTTGTACAACGATTGGTAACGTTTATATATAATGAGTTTCTAATTTTATATATATATTTATCCGGGAGCTCATTTTGCATGTCGAAAACCTTTGCGGCATTATAAGAGGCTATTCTTAAAATATCTTCTTTACTGGCGTTTTTTCTTGCCGAAGATATTTTTTCAGCAATCTTATGAAAGGCATCTAATTTTTCATTCTCATTAATTAGAAAATCTTTCTTATTGTTTATCAGCAATCTGTTTTGAGGAACTGCCCGGAGCAACTCGTTGTATTTATCGCCGTTTTCAAAAACATCTTCAGAGAATGACACGTAAAATCCCGTCCTGATTAAGGATTTTATATCTTTCCCTTTTTGATCGCTTGTCGCTAAAAAGATTTTTATAAAATTAAGGGTATTAATTGTTTCCTATAAATTGGTATAGTTTATCTTTTTGCAATCCTTTGAGACCGATAGATGGTTTCAATTTATTGTAAGCAGAAATATTCTTCCAAATTTTTTTATAATAATTGTTGTTTTTTACTGCTCCAGACAAGATTTTCTTGTAAAAATATTTTGGCAAGGCAGATTCAGGAAATGAAAATTTTTCCATGCTAAGTAGGCTTATTAATCTGCATAAATTTTTCTTATCGTAAATGCCGGTAGTATAAGCTTTTACTATATACATTATATTTTCAGTAGAAGCATCTCTATCCGTTAACTTGAATTCGTCTACAATTTTTGAATAATGTCTTAGCCAAGAGGGAAGTATCCAATTTGAATCCAAAATGCGCCATGGCTCCTTCTTTGTAATATATTTACATTTTGCAATATTAAAGGAAAGATCATTTTTTTTAATTTTTCCATTGCCGTAAGGGAAAGAAAAAGCATAAAGCTGGTGGGCCATTTGATAGGGACAACCGATCAAACACCCCTCGTTTACAATTATTGAAAGCTTGGTTTTCCCGCCGACTCTTCTCCTTATCGCCCGCAGCATCTCAATATTCCTGAGTAAATCTTTCTGAATCTCAATGGAATCAACCTTTTTGTTTAGCCAGAACCTTGAAATATTATCCAAAAGTTCTATGGATTTTGCGCTTTTAATTTGGAGGTTAACGGAAGTTTTTATTTCAACGTTCGGCATCTTTTTCCAATTTATAAGCTCTAAAAGATAGGGATTTGATATGGTCACCCTATCTAAAATTTTATCGTGATTCAATAGCTCTAAATATTTTTGTATTTTAGGAATAGTCTTTTTAATATCATTATTGGAGTGGGGAATTCCGAGCAATACATTATTCAAAAGTAGGCTGGTTTTGAAGCCATATTTTTTTGCCTGCTTCAAGGCGCCGGAAAGTTCTTTGTCAAATTTATTCGTATTAAACTTCCCTTTATGAATATAGCTTTTGAGGTTTGGCATTTTTCTTCCCGCATTGGTGATAAAGAGACTGGGCGCGAAGTAAATGTAAATATCGAAATTCCGCGAGCCGACCAAAAATTCCCCAAGCTCTTTAATCAAGTTCGGGTCATTATTATAGGGAATACTTATAGTTTTACCTTTCAGGACTGATAAATATTTATTCATATCTGATACTTATTTATATAATATAAATCTAGAAAGTCAAATTTTAACATTTCCACCCAAAAATAAAACTAGCACTAAGCGCCGAGGCTAGCTAGCATAATAAAAAGCGCTTCGGTTGTCGAAGCGCTTCAAAGTGCTAGTCCAATTTCTTGAGCCGTTCTTTCGCTTTTCCGGCCCAATCCGTATCTCCGTACTTATCTAAGATTCTCTGCAAGCGCCGCTTTGCCTCGTCGTTTTTGCCCTCTTCAAGAAGCCTGTCTGCTTCCTTAAGCCATCCTGGGCAATCGCGATCAGCTTCCTGCTTGTGGAGAACGTCCTGAATCTTTGGGTCGGCTTTCAGCGACTCAAAGTGGTTCTTAACGAACTCATACCGAGCAATCCCTTTGAACAGCGTAAGATACTGCTCGTAGAGCTTGAAGGCGGTAAGGTAATCTTTGACCTTCTCTGCTTCTCTGGCCTTGCCCTCAAGCTCAAGCGCCCGGGACTGTTCAGCGTTTTTCCTAGCATTCGCCTCGCCCCGCATCTTGGGTATAAGGACTTTTGCTCGTCCGCCGAAACTAGAGCCCTTGTAGGAAGCGGAAACCCGAGAAAGAATCTTGAGCGCTTCTTCGTAGCGACCATCGGCCGCCGCGGTTTCAGCTGCTCCAATCCTTGCCTCAGCGTCGCCGGCCAGCTGATTGGCTGCTTTAGCAGCCTGGCCCAGAATCTCGGCCAGCTTCTCATTGTTTCCTGTCAATGAAGCTAGCGCAACAAACAGCTCGTAGGCTTTTCCCAGTTCTCCGGAGTTTTGCATAGCCTGGGCTTTGCCTATCCCGCTTTCTGCTTGTTTCAAGGGCCCGTTTGAATAGAGCCAGTTCTTTATTACCTCTGTACCGGGATAAGTTCCGTGACCGACGCCTTTATAAGTTTCGAAGGTGACATCGGCTCCGATACTTTGGTAATAATCTCTAGCTGTTTCGGCCCACCAAAGATTTGTATCCCGCTCACCCGCCCCCAAATAGATGCCTCTACCTGCGAGCGAATTGGCGTCTTTGGGCCTTTTCGGCATTGCGACACCAAATCCCGAGATCGGGAAAGAAGAACCTGTGCCAGGAAGAATAGCTGGACGCTTATGAAGATTTTCATATCGTCCAGCGCCTAAAATCATAACGCCTGCCCAAAAAGACGGCGTGGCTTCGGCAATACCGCTGGCCGCGAATCCGCCGGCGCTGTTGCCGGCGATAAACAACTGGTTGGGATCCAGGTTCAACTGTTTGGCTAGTTGCGGGACAAGCCGTTTGATATTCCGCACATCCTGGCCGATTTCGCTGTGGACGTTCATGCTGTCCCAGAAATAGTCCATACCCACAAGAACAAAACCCTTGCCGTCGGTAAAGTCTTTGTAGGGAAGCGTTATCGGCCTGCCGCCTTTCCCGTGGTAGCAAAAAATAGCAGGCCAAGAGCGTTCGGCTACGTAGTCGCTGGGCAAGTACACAACATAGTGCCTCGTCGGACCGACCATTTGATCTTTCACCTGGATTTCTTGGCCAGGGAAAAACTGTTGCGGGGCTTCAGCAGACGCCGTTGCGACAACAAATCCTACCATCCCTGCAACCAGCAGCAAACCCAGCATCGTTCTTGCGCGCATCATTTTGGTTCTCCCTTCCGTTTGGTTTTTCAATTCTCAAAGAACTGCACCGTGCTTCTTATTATATTATGCTAGATTCATAAATCTTAGTCAAATTTTACCTATCTCTTGAAGCGGTTGTTTTACCGCCCCAGAACGACATTCTAGCAAAAAGAAAAAGCGTGATAGAAGATTTCATCTACCACGCTTTAATTTGTTTCCTCACTTCTTAGGCGCTACGCCGAAAAACGCAGCCTTGTTGTTGATATAGTCTAACAAGGCTTGGCTGAGCACCTTAGGTTCCTCTGGAGCTGCCTTCAGACGTACGCTGCGAAATAGGACCGCAGCATTCCAGGCATGCAGCTTTAGGAACTTGGTTTCCGGCAAAGACCACCCTGGAGTGGCTCGGAGCGAAGAAGACGGTCCTTGCCATTGAATAAGGCATTTGCCGTCCAAGCCCGTATCAATGGCAGCCTGGCTACCGCGGATTTCAACCTTGATATCCAGGCAGTAGTCCCGTCCGCTGACAACTGGACCGAAACCAACCCATTTCCCGCCCTCTTTGCCGTTTTCCTCTTTTATCTTCTCGAGTCCGAAAATATCAGGCTGCAGGACAATGTCGCAGGACGCGGACTTAATGGGCAGAGCAACACCAACCTGACCGTTACCCGATACTTTCGTGAAGACAACCTGCAGTTGGTAGCTTGATTCCGGTGAAAGCGGAATAGTGGCAAGACAGCTTTTCCCCTCTTCGGCAACGAAGAGCTGGGTACCTTTCCTCTCCCACTTCCCGCTGACTGCGTGCCTTGGCAGTTCGACCAGCCTCAAGCAGTCGATCCAAGAGCTTGACCCATTGCTTTGCTGGCTCGTTGGCCCGAGTTTTGCCAAAGATTCCTCAACCTTATTCAGGGCTAAAGTATTAGCGGCCCTAGAAAGGTCTTGCACCCGATGAAGGTCAAGAAATCTCTCATAGTATGCTTTGGCTCGCCAAAGCATGGCAGCCCTGCTTGTCATCACCGGTGTTTCGGCTAAGCTAGCGTACCATTTGGCAAGTCCCAGGCAAACCGTTTCCGGGACTTCGTCGATAGGCATGCTAGCTTCGGGTACATGCTTTCGCGTCGTTCCGTCCAAGGTCTCTCCAAGGAAGTTAGCTGCTTCGGCCGCATTGTCCAATTCTACCAAATACAGATGAACCAGTTTCTTGCGCGAAGCAGTGTCGTTGGGGTTGGCTACAAGCTTAACCTTTAAAGCAGTAGTTTGTTTCTCTGCCGCCTGCTGCCGCAAAAGCGTGGTCAGCTTGGCTTGAAGGGCTGACGAAGAAAAACCGGCGGAGGAAGCTACGTCCATGGCTTGTCTCAGCGTCGCTGTGGCACTATCCAAGTCACCAAGAGAAACCTGGGCATCAGCAACGTTCTTCAGCGCCAGAACAAGCAAACAGCCTGTTCTTTTCTTCGCTTCGTCGCGAACCTTAGAGTACTCGCCCTGGACAAGAGAAGCGCATTTCTGAAGACACTCTACCTTCTTATCGGGCGCCTTTTCAGCCAGGAGCTCCATGGCAAATACAGCAGCAGGATACCCGGTCAAATCCTCGGCGCCAAGCTCGTAAACCTTTTCGCAAAGCACGGTGAGAAAAGCTGGTTGTTCGGCAATTCCTCGGGCAGCCTCTAAAAGTTTGGCTGCCAAAACTACGTTGTCTGCCGGCGACGGCGTAGATGAAACTTGCTTCATTTCGTCGCCATAAAGCGACTCAAAAGCATCCGTAGCTTCATCGGCTGCCGCTCCAGAGCCCAGAACCAGAAAGGTGACCAGTCCTAACAGCCAGATCCCGTGTTTCCCGTTCATATCTGTCTCTCCCTCTTCCTGATTATCTGTTTTTAAAGCCGAGAATGCTTCGGCAAGCTAAGCGCAGGCCGTTCTCGGCGAACTAAATTTATTCTAACTACTAAAACGGAGAATGTCAAATTATATAAAAAGCCAGCGCAAAGCGCCGGCCCTAAGCAACGCCTGATAGCGTGCTAGTAATAAGCTCTCTTTCTGCCACGCAAAAACTGCCGTCATGAGAAACGGGTCTTGTAATCTTTATCTGGCCGTTTTCCCATACGCCGATCTTGAATTGCGGCGAAGAAAGAAAGGTACAAGGGTAAACACTATTGTCCGTGTCTATAACAAAGTAGTATTTCCCTGCTACGCAGAACTCGCCCCTTGCAGAAGCCAACCTATCTTTTTCTACTGACTCGTTAGGACCAAAGTTTTCATTAACTATTATCTTATGCCAATATTCTAAATTTTCATTTTTGGTGATAAGCTTAAAAATACATGATAATAGACGTTCATACTCATCTATCTTACGACAAGGGCAAGAAAGCTTTTTCTGAAATAAAAAAAGAGCTGCTTTTAAATATGGATAAAAATGGAGTCGAGCACGCGATTATTATCCCTGATAACCAGAAAAACTCTAATTGCGCGGATCTAGACACTATAGCCCGCCTGATAAAGGACGAACCGCGGTTATCCACTGTAGGGACCCTTAAGGTCAATGAAATTAACAAAAAGAATTTGTTAAAGATTGAAGAGCTATTCAGCAAGAAAATAATTAAGGGTTTTAAAATCTTCCCTGGCCATGATCCAGTATACCCTACCGACAAAAGATGGATGCCCGTTTATAAGCTATGTCTAAGATATAATTACCCGTTAATTATTCATACGGGAATCAACCCGAACGACAGAAAATGCGCAAAATACAATGATCCAAAATACATAACTAAAATTGCCCGAAGTTTTCCAAAATTAAAGATTATTATCGCCCATTATTTTTGGCCTAAATTAGATTATTGTTTTAAAACTACTAACGGTTTCGAAAACATCTATTTTGACACTTCTGCTTTGGCAGACCCAGAAGTAATAAAAGCAAGCGGCGGCATTAAAAAAGTCCAAAAGATTCTAACTAAAACAATCAAGCGCCGAGACGCCAGTGTTATCTTTGGCACCGACTGGCCGATGTGTAATATTGAAAAACATATTGACCTAATAAACCTTTTAAGCATTACTGGAGAAGAAAGGAAAAAAGTTTTCTATAAAAATGCGAGGAAAATTTTTAAATTATTTGAGTAGTAAATTTTCTCAAAACCTAGATAATTAAAATGATTAAAAAACATGGTAAAAATAACAGCAAATATACTCACAAAAAATCCTAAAAAGAAAAACCCCCAGATCAATCTGGAAGCTGTAACCTTAAGCTTGGCCTCTATTTCTCGAATCATTTTATTTTATAAATACATTCTTTAGTCATTTTTTAGGAACAACGGCAAATGCCTGACTAACCACGCTCCTTGTTTCTGCCGAAAGATTGTATTTTTTTATTTCTCTTTTTCCAACCCAGGCAAATTTTTGATGTTCTTCGCTTAACTTAATCACTTCCTTAAAATTAACCGGTTCTGCTAGGTAATTTATCTGAATTGATTCTGTTATTCTCTTATCTCTCGTAATTTTATACTCAAAAAAAGAAACAAGCTGAATTATTTTAATCATTAGGCCTGTTTCCTCTAATATCTCTCTAAAAAGACAGTCGGTTATGTTCTCTGACGCCTTTTTCTTCCCGCTAGGAAGTTCCCACATCCCCGGAAAAATATCTTCGTCGATACTTCTCCGAAGAATTAAAACCTTCCCGGCGTGAAAAATAATTCCGGCAACCACTATATTATTAGTAGCCATTTTATCTACCATGTTCTTATGGGCCGAACCAATAATCCTCAAGAATACATCTCTTCAATCTCTGTCTTATAATGCTGTTCTATTATATGGCGACGCAACTTTAAAGTCGGGGTCAATTCTTCTCTTTCATGAGAAAAATCCTGAGCAATTAGTTTAAATCGCCTGATTCTTTCGTAATCGGAAACTCCTGGGTTTATCTTTTGATCTACTCTCTCCTGGAAAACACGCAGGATTTCAGGGCTATTTACTAGTTTTTCTGGTTCCTGCGCTACCAGGCTTTTCTCTTTTAAGAACAAGCTGACTTCTTCCCAGTCAGGAACAATCAGGGCGGATATAAACTTCTGGCCATGACCTATTACCATTGAATTAACAATAAACCTGTCTTTGTTCAAAATGTTCTCGATCACCTCTGGCCAAACATTCTTCCCGCCAGAAGTCACAATCATTTCTTTTTTGCGGCCGATAACGGTTAAAAACCCTTCTCGGTCAAGAAACCCCAGGTCGCCGGTATAGAACCAGCCATCTTTGCCAAAGGATCTTTTAGTCACTTCTTCGTTTTTAAAATAACCTTGGGTTACATTCGGACCTTTAACTAAAATCTCTTTATCGCTGGAAATCTTTACCTTAACCCCGGGAAGTTGCTTACCAACTGTGCCAAACTTGAAATCTTTTTCCCGATTTACTGCAACCACGGGAGAAGTTTCGGTCAAGCCGTATCCCTCCAACACCACAACACCTATTTTCAAAAAGAAGCGGCCTATTTTTTCATTTAAAGATGCTCCGCCAGAAACTGCCAAGCGCAATCTGCCGCCTAAGTGTTCCCTTATTGTCCTAAAAACCAATAAGTTAGCAATCTTGTACCTCAGGCTTTTTTTCCGCTGTTTTAACGCCCACTCAAAAAACCTATTCTTGTATTTTGAGGTTCTGATCTTATCCCAAATCGTATCGTGGAACTTTTCAAAAACCCGCGGAACAGAAATCAAGATAGTCGGCCTGACTTCCTTCAAGTTAACTGCTAATTGTTTAATACCTTCAGCGTAGGCGATCGTAGAACCGGAAAAAAGAGGAGCATAGTAACCAGCCAATCTTTCCAGAACATGGGAAAGCGGAAGAAAAGAGAGAAAAACATCGCTTTTTTTAAGCGGTATTACTTGGGTAACTGCTTCAACATTACTCAGAAAGTTTTTATGAGTAAGCAAAGCCCCCTTCGGGTTACCAGTGGTACCGGAAGTATAAATAATACTGCAAACGTCGTCCGGGTCAGAAAATACTTTCTCGCAGGACATTGCCTGGTTTCTTATAAACAAGCTTTCCCAGCTGAATATTTTCCCTTTAAATCTTTCTTTCTGAGCGTCAGTCAGCTTGCCAAATAAAATAATCTTTTCCAGGTGTTCTAAGTTCTCTTTTTCCAACAAAACCTTATTCAGCAAATCACTATTAGAAACAAAAAGAATTTTAGCCTGCGAGTGGTTTAAAATATTGGCGACAATCTTTGGGTTTAAAGTTGTATGCAGAGGAACGACGATTCCGCCGACAAACATCGCAGCCAAGTCGCAGATTACCCACTCGGGCCTGTTTTCTGAAAGAATGGCAATCTTATCTTCTTTTTTCACGCCGAACTTTTGGAGACCCGCAGCCAGCGTTTTAACCTTTTCTGACAGTTCTTGATAGGTGATAGGAAAGTAAACGCCATCTTTCTTATACAAAAGAGAGGCTTTAGCAGAGTATTTGCTTACTGTCTCAAAAAATAGTTCTGGGATCGTTTTTTCGATCATGTTACTTCCTTAATGAAATTATAAATTCTGTGAAATAATTCTTCCTTGCGCTTATCGTTAAAAACAACGTGTTGGTCACTATCAAAGAAATAAATCATTTTATGGGTTGAGCCCAAGTGCTGGTGGATATAGGCTGCGCTTTCCGGATTTACCACTGGATCGACGTTAGCATGGATAATAAAAGTGGGGACAGTGATTTTCTTCAGATTAGGAATTGTTTCGTTTTTCAAAAAATCTAAGAACTCTTTTACGCTTTTAATGGGAATTGCCGGATACGTTATTTCATCAACCATATCGGTATAATCTGTTTTGTAGATTCTTTTGGGCTTCTGATAGTACTCCTTGGCCCAACCGTAAAGATAATATCTTGCCTTGATAATCCATTGATATCTTAAAGTAATCGGCGTACCCAAAGAAACCACTCCGGTAACCGAGTTATTAAAATGCTTAGCTAACCAGAAAGCCAGATTCCCGCCAAAAGAGTTGCCGACGATAACAATTTTGCCGGTTTTGCTTTTCAATTTAAGATAAGCGACTTTGACTGATTTCTTCCAGTCATCCGGTGTAGTATTTTTCAAATCGGCAGGCGAGGTTCCATGCCCGGCAATCAAGGGAGCATAAACAGTTAGCCCTTTGTCAGCCATGTATTTTGCCATTTCTCGAAACTGATAGGGCGTGCTGGTAAAGCCATGCAGCATTAAAACGCCCATTTTGGCTTTTTTATCGATAAAAATCGGTTCAGCGCCTTTCATTTTTCTTTGCTCTTCCATACTAAAATATTACCACTTATCCGTTCTTTTTCAAACAAAAAACAGGGGAAACCCCTGCCGCCTAAGAACAAAATTAAAACAAAAGCATTATCAGCTCGCTTATTAATTTTCCTTTATATTGAATTTGTTCTGGTATTTCGGCTACTTTTTTGAAGCCGAGTTTTTTATAAAGGGAAATGGCCGGTTTGTTATCAGAGTAAACGCAAAGCCTGATAATTTTCACGCCTAATTCTTTCCTGGCTAGCTTAATAGTTTCTGAAGCCAAGTACTTTCCTAGCCCAATACCGCGGTAGCCGCTTCTAATGGTTATCCCGAACTCTCCGACGTGAGATTTACGCCAGCGGCCAGATTCTACGCGAGCGCTGCCGACAATTTTGTCTTTATGCTCAGCTACTAAGTTAACTCTTTTTGAGTTCTGATCCTTAAGGTTGCTTTTTAACCAGCTTTTTTCTTCAGCTAAGGTTTGCTTTTTGTTTATCAAAACTTTAGCATCTTCCTTTACAAAAGAGTTGATAAAATCCGAGAACTCCTTCGCTTTGCCAAGATCTTTTTTTGAGATTTTTCTTATTACAATCTCCTGGCCACCAAAAATCCTTCTAATCATAGGTTAGATTTCTTTAGGATAAATAATCTTCTTTATCTTATAAGTCGTCTTGATAGGAGAAGAAATTACAAACTGATCTCCAGCTTTATGACCTAAAAAGGTCCGGCCCACTGGGGATTCGTTAGAAATTCTGCCTAGCGCCGGGTTTGCTTCCAACGTACCGACAATTTCAAATTCATCGTTATTCTCTCCGTCTATTTGAACTAAAACTTTGGCTCCTAAACTAATCTCAGTCTGGCTTTTCTTATTGGGCGCTTTAATTATCTGGACATTCTTTATTATATAATCCAAATCAGCAATTTTCACTTTCAGTAAATCAATATCTTCGAAATAAGCCATGTATTCAGGATCCAGCTCTTCAGAATGAAAGATAGCCGGAGCCCCGCTTCTTGTTTTTAGGTTCTTCAAAGCCAGGAGCTTTTGATACTCTTTTTTCATTTTCTCCAGACCTTGCTTGGTGAGATAAAACCTCTTTCCGTCCGCCTTATTTTCTTCAACTGCTTTTTTTGTGTCCATGTTTTTATTAGAACTAAGAGCCTCCCTTTTGGGGAGGCTCTCGGGTTCCAAATTAGACTTAAGATGTTAACTAATATTTGGTAATGAGACCTCCCCGCTTAATAGGATTGATGGTTTTACACTGATGATGCAAAACACACCATTAAGAATAATAGTCCTAAAAATGGCGATGCTATAGATTTTTCTTGCTTGATCTGCCATGTTGGTGTCTCTGCTTTCACTTTAACCCCCCAAGAAGGATTGTCAATAGTTTGTTGCCTTTTTTTGTTTATGATAAAATAAAGGAACGAATTATTTCATTTCTTGTTTTAGTTTTCCGCAATGCCAAATTATCCTAAAGAACAGCTTCGGATTTTATACAATAAGCTCCCTAAGGATCTCCAGGAAGTGCTCTTTGCTGAAAAATCAGGCGTCAGTATCGGCGCTGCCTGCAACCAAGTCGGTATTACCGACGGGAAAGTAATGTTCGAAGTAAGCAAGCAAACAGGCTATGTCCTGCTGGGGTTGCTCTTACCAAGCGAACTAGCCGAAGTTTTTGAAAAGGAATTAATTCTGGAAAAAAACGTTGCTGAACAACTGTCGGCGAGAATCAACAATTCTATCTTCTTACCAGTTAGAGAAAGTCTGGAGGCGCTTTACCAAACAAAAATAAGCGAAATTCCAGAAATTGAAATAAAGCCAACGGGCCAAGAGGAAAAACCTGAACCGCCCAAAGAAACAATAACAAAAAATGATCCGTATCGAGAACCAATAGAATAAATATGAACTTCACTGTCCCCCAATTTATAGAAAAAGAGGGAAAAATAGTCGGCCCATTAACTTTTAAACAGTTTGTCTTTGTAGGAAGCGCTGGCGGGTTTTGCCTTTTCCTTTATTTCATGATCCCATCTCTCCAGGTTTTTATTGCCATAACAATTTTTATCATGGGAATAGCCTGCGCCCTGGCCTTTTTGAAGGTAGAAAAAATACCACTGCCGATTTTTATAAAAAATATGTTCTTTTTTCTTTTTAAGCCAAAGGTTTACCTATGGAAAAAGAAAAATGTTCCGCCGATTATTATCGAAAAGCCACCAGTACCAGAAGAAATACAAACAGCAGAGTCGTCTTTAAGAGTTTCTAAAAAAAGCCGGCTGGGCGACCTGTTCACCCGCTTAGAAACAAGAAAAAAATAGCATGGCCAATCTTTCAACCCAAGACTTTTTAGAAATAGAGCAAATCAAAGAAGGAGTTTTGATTTTAAAAGACAAAAGCTTAAGGACCGTAATCGGAGTTCCGTCTTTAAACTTTGCCTTAAAATCAGAGGACGAGCAAAATGCTATTATTTATCAATTCCAAAACTTTCTGAACTCGCTAGATTTTCCCTGCCAGATTCTTGTCCAGTCCAGGCGCCTTAATATGACTGGGTATCTAGCAAAGCTTAAAGAAATTGAAGGTCGGGAAAATAACGATTTGCTGAAGCTCCAAATATCCGAGTATCATAACTTCGTAGAAGGAATATTAGAGGAAGGAACGATTATGCAAAAAACCTTTTATGTCATTGTGCCCTTTTTCCTTACTGAAACCCAGGGCATCAACCTGACCAAAAGGTTTGTTAAAACCGCTCTGACCGAGGAAAGCTTCTCCCGCGCCAAAATCCAATTAATGCAAAGGGTCGAATTTGTCATGCATGGTTTAAGAAACTGCGGTTTAGGGTCTGCTCCCTTGAACAATCCAGAATTGATTGAATTGTTCTGGAGTCTATACCATCCTACTGAAGCAGAAAGAGGTTATTACCCAGAAATACCAACTGAATTAATTGAATAGTAAAATTATGTTTAAGATTCCTTTTTTATCAAAAACAAAACGAGCCGACGAGGCGCTTCCCAGTGAAGAACCCTTGAATATTAACGATATTATCGCGCCTTCTTTTATTGAAGCGAAACAAAACTATCTGAAACTGGGTGAAAGAATGGCCCGAACCTATTTTATTTTCTCCTATCCCCGATATTTGAATACCGGTTGGCTGTCTCCCTTGATAAACATGAATGTGCCTTTAGACATTTCTTTCCACTTTCATCCGGTTGAAAGCGAAAGGGTTTTGAAAAACCTCCGTAAAAAGGTTACTGAGATCCAGGCTGAGCTAATAGAAAGGGAAGAAAAAGGATTGATTCGCGACCCATCTCTAGAGGTTGCTTACCAGGATTTGGAAGACCTGCGCGACAAGCTTCAAACCGCTCAAGAAAGAATGTTCCGCTTCAGCTTGTACATTACTGTCTACGGAGACAATGAAGAAGAATTGAGAGACGTAGAAACAAATCTACGCTCAATCTTTGAATCTCGCCTAATATACATTAAGCCCGCTCTTTACCAGCAAAAAGAAGGATTTACCTGTTCTTCCCCCTATGCTTTAGATCTCTTGATGGTAACCACCTTAATGAATACCAGTCCGCTTTCTGCTTCCTTTCCTTTTGTATCCTTTGACCTAAGCTCCAACGAAGGAATTCTCTACGGAATCAACCGCCATAACAACTCTCTCGTGCTTTTTGACCGATTCTCATTAGCCAATGCCAATTCGGTTATTTTCGGAGTTTCAGGCGGAGGCAAAAGCTATGCTATAAAGTTGGAGATATTAAGGTATTTGATGATGGGAACTGATGTGGTGGTAATTGATCCGGAAAATGAATACAAGTTCCTTTCTGATGCAGTCGGAGGGTCTTTCTTTAATATTTCTCTTTCATCGCCGAACCATATTAATCCCTTCGACCTACCCCAGCCCAAAGAAGGGGAAATGCCTCAGGACGTCCTGAGAACAAATATCGTTAATCTGATAGGTTTAATCCGAGTAATGTTAAGCGGGCTGACACCAGAAGAAGACAGCATGATTGATACTGCTATCACTGAAACTTACGCAGCCAGGGATATAACGCCAGATTCCGATCCTGCAACCTGGGGCAAAAAAGAAGGGCTTCCCTTCCCAACGATGAGCGACTTAGAAGAAGTCCTTTCTGCAATGGAAGGAACAGACTCTCTGGTAAGAAGAATCCAAAGATTTACTAAAGGAGTGTATTCTGGTTTTTTCAACCAGCCCTCTAATATCAACATTGAGAACCGCTTTGTTGTTTTTGGCATCCGCGACATGGAAGACGAGCTTAGACCAATGGCCCTTTTCATGGTTTTAAGATACATCTGGAAAACCATTACCTCGAAAATGAAAAGAAGGATGCTGATAATCGACGAAGCCTGGTGGCTGATAAAAAACGTGGATGGCGCCTCTTTTCTCTTCGGCACAGTGAAAAGAGCTAGAAAATATTGGCTGGGAGTCACCACTGTCACTCAAGATGTCAATGACTTTATGAAATCTGAATACGGCCAACCAATCATAAATAATTCAGAGCTGAAACTTTTGATGAAACAAAGCACTGCTACCATTGATACTGTTAAAAGCGCCTTCAACTTGACCGAAGAAGAAAAACTCTTACTTTTAGAATCGCCGGTGGGTGAAGGGATCTTTATCGCAGGGCCGAAAAGAGTGTTAATTGAAGTAGTGGCTTCTTACGCAGAGAATCAGCTCATTACTACCGCCCCCGAAGAAGTAGCCAGAATAAAAGAAGCAAAAAGGGAGTTTGAGGGCGGGTTATAAGCTCTATGCCCGACGACAAAGAAGAAAAAACTTCGCAAAGTGCTGCTGAAACGTCCCCTGAGGCCGGTCCAGAACAGGAAGAAAAAAAGGGCAGGGGCAAAGTTGTTTTAACCAAAAGCGCTAAAAAACTCTTAACAAAGCTCCTCAAAAGGCTTGGGCTCGGACTTTTAGCAGAAATAGTCCCTTATTTGGGAGGCGTTGCCCCGGCCTGGACAATCGCTGTCTACTATCATTTAAACAGCACCCCGGGTGGTTTTACCAACCCAGTTGGTTTAATAATATTCCCCTTGGCGCTGATTCTGGATTTGGTGGGGCTAATTCTCCTCTGTTTTGGATTAGATGATTTTTGGATTGCTGACGCCGTCGGGTTAGTTTTTATCGGCGGGTTTATGATCTTTGATGTCATTTTCCAGATGGTTTTTGAAAGCGGGGGAGAAAGTACCCCAGAACCAGAAGAATCTACTTAGATACACTTTTTATAAAAATGAAGGCAGGCCACAAAAAACAAATCCTATTTCTTTCTGTTTTTCTTATCTTTTTGCTTTTTGCCACTCATTTTGCTTTGGCCTTGGAAGTAACTTATCCACGTGTTCTCGGCGCTGACCCCCCTCAAGACTTTTTAAAAACAGGCGTCAGCGAAGGAGAAATTCTTTATTCTTTTGTAAAATACATTTTTGTCTTATTAATCTGGGTTTCAGGAGTAATAGCCTTGGTAATGCTGACTATTGCCGGCGTCCGCTATCTCATTTCTTCTGGAAAGGCTGAGGAAATGAAATCAGCCAAAGATCAGTTTTTTGCTGTCTTTTTCGGCTTATTGATCCTATTCAGTTCTGTCTTAGTGCTAAGGGTAATCAACCCCAGCATCCCAAATTTGACCATACCAACCATTGAGGCGCCAAGTCCAACTGCCAGCCCGATCCCGCTTCCTGACCCTCCCCAGACAAATGTTCGTTCAGTAATAGACGCCAGGGTCCCATTCGGTACAATAATCGAGAAGGGTATTTTTGAAAGCCAGGTGCCTCAAGCAGAAATAGGCAAAAGAAAGCCCAGAATGGAAAGAATCCGGGATATTGCTAGCAGCGTTAAGGCGCTTAGCCAACTGTTAAAAGATCAAAGTACAGAACTCCAAAAACTTACTGAACAGTGCACTTGCAACAATTCTGATATGAGCAAAGAGCCTAAACCCTGCTGCTGGCTGGATAACCCCGGAGAAGGATGTATAGACAATGTTTGCCGGGACAAACCTGGCTGCACCAGCGATCCTTGCTATATGGTCAGAGATAAAATCCAAGAGCTTGAACAAAAAAACCTAGAAGCTCTTTTTCTCGGCACCAATATTACGATACAAGACAAAGATAACAAACAAACGACTATCAAAACTAGCTTAGTCCAAGAACTGACAAAGGCTAATGAGGAAATACGCTTGATAAAAGAAGAGATAAAGAAACTAGAGGAAGCAAAGCAGTTTATGCTGGAATGCCCGTTGAACCTGCTAAGTTCTCTGGCCGAAACTCTGTTTAATAAAGATTTTTACGACTTTTACGGCTGGCAATTCGCAGATATTAGTTTCTGGGAAAAGATAAACCCGCTACAAGAATGGGCCACTCTCTACTGCCCGATTAGCGGCAGCATCTTGGGAGAACAACCAGGAATCTTGCCCGAAGAGCTGTCTCTTCTCCCTCCTGATTTCGGCGAAGGCATAACGCAAGGAGAGAAAGAGCACTGCACCGAAGTAGCAATCGGAGAAATTATTGACCGGTCTGAAAAGCTTGGTAATAAAATTGTTGAGAGGTTAGAAAAACTAATTAATTTAGGAGAGCAGGAACACAATGCAGTTGATTATCTTCATGTCTTAGTTAGCCAGTGTAGCTCCCAGAGATGTTATTCTTTCTGCGATTGCCAACCTTGCGATGAAGTTTGCTGCGACTGCGGGCCGGCCGGCGATTGCTGCTGTCAGTGCACCAAACGTTGCGGTGATAATAGCTGGCAATATCCTGAAGGCGCTTGTCCGAAGACCGAAATCAAAAACCAGCTCCAAAAAATAGTTGAGATATTTGACGGCAAAGGCCAACAAAATAATAGCAACTACCAAGAGGGAATAGTTGGCGTGGTCAGCGCACCGAAACAACAAGGCAACAACTCAGGGCAAAATAGCGCTAGCCCGCAAAATGATCCAAAAGAAAGAATTGGGATTGTAACGATAGTTGACGAAGTCGTCCCTTACCTTTTAGCCGACCTAGACAGAATTATTCGTTTTGAAATGAAAACTTGCATCACAGACGTTCCTCCTGAGAAACTAGTTGAAGACCCAAATCAGCCACAGCTGGTACTCCCAAGTTGCATAGAAGCAATTGGGTCGCTCGGCGAGGTAACTGACATTGAAAAGTGCTGTCTAGAAGAAACAGACTATCAGAATTGTTTATACCAATGTTATTTAGAAACCAATATGACCCAAGCTGATATCCAGAGAGATGCTTCCCCTTATGCTGTCGCCCTGAATGGAAAATATAAGACGTGTTTGAATAACTGTTTAAACGCTGCCGGCGGAGAAACCCAAAAGTGCAAGCATCAAATAAACTTTTACTGCTGCGGGAAATAGCCCATGAATAAAAAGCCTTTAAAAATCGCTGTCTTTTTTCTAGCAACTATCAGCCTGTTTTTGATATTCGGTTTTGCCCTTGCTGCCAGAAGCTTAGAGGTTGATTATCGCGGGCTAGACACGCAAAACTTAGACGATGTAGATGTACCTCTTTTTATTAAGTATATCTACGGTTTCTTTATTGCCGGGGCTGGTATTACTGCTCTTTGGAACTTAACCCAGGGCGGCATTATTCTTTTAACATCGGCTGGAAACCCAGAAAAAATTAAGGCAGCGAGAGATAAAATTGTCGCTGTCTTTTGGGGCATTATACTTTTGCTCGCCTCTTACTTGATATTAGTAAACATCAACCCCCAGTTGATCTCGCTCAGCCTGACTAACATTAACCTCCCGCAAGTCAGCCCTACTTCTTACCCGGATCCCGACCTTCCGTCTTCTGATCTTTTAAGAAGAATAAAAGATATGGCTGATATAGTAAAGACCCTGCCTGACAAAGCTAAAGGAAACGCCGAGGATATAAAATCCCTCACTGACAAATGTGACTGCGATCGAACTCGTTCTCTTTGTTTGTGCAATGGAGGGGAGGCTAACGCTTCTTGCGAAGCTAAATGGTGTTATGCCGGGCCAGATGCAGGAAACGATCCGAATCTTTGCGGCGGTCAATATCCAAAAGGTGCTCACCCATGTCCGGACGCAGTCAGAATAGGAGCTTTACAAAAAGAGATTGTCGGCTGGAGAGATATTATGCTTTACTATAAGACCAGGGCTTTAGCTGAAGCAAAAGACTTAAACTTAAACGTCACTTTAGTTCTAGACAAAAAAATAGCTTTTTATAACGCCTTAATCTCTCGTGAAAAAGCGAATGAAGTAGCGTCGCCGGCAACAACTAACCAGCTTGAACGAGAATTACAAAAAATAGAGCAAGAAAAGCAATACAAAACACAGCTCATCCAGAAGCTTAAAGATCTAGCCACTGCTTTAACTAAAGTAGAAGCACCGACAACCGAGATAGCTAAATTGCCAGATCAATGTTTTTCTGACGTCGGGGCAAAATGCCAACCAAGCTGTCTCACGGGCGCCAGATACGGTTGCCACGATAAATTGTGCGGCTGCCAACCAGATAAATGCTCCGGCGGCAATCCTTGCCCGGTATCGGAAATTCAAAATCAGGCTAGCCAAATTAACTCTCTGCCAGGTGAAATAATGGGAATTTGCGACCAAATAATAAACATAATCGGCCAAATAAAATAATATGAAAAATCTTTTTGCAGCAACAATTCTCTCTATAGCTGTTTTGTTTTTTTTAACTCCCTGTTCAATCCAATCTGCAACTCCCTTAGAGGTTGACTATATAACAGTGCCCGGAAGTGCGCCACCGACAACAACCGACGTCCAATTCCATGAATACGTCCTGTATGTTTTTTATTTTGCAATTGGGATCAGCGGACTAATCGCTTTGGGCGCCATAATAAAAGCTGGCTTTTGGTATCTATCGTCAGCTGGCCGGCCGGAACAAAGAAATGATGCCAAGAATCAGATCACAGCCGTGATATTAGGCCTGGTTATTTTATTCTGCGCCTGGCTCATCTTCAATACCATTAACCCTCAACTCCTCAACCTCCAGGAACTTCCAACAGGACCAATTCTTCCTCATCTCTCGCCCGGTGTTTTGCTTTGCACAAAACCAGTTGACGCCAGGGGATTTGATACTGCAAGGCAAGCAGCCTTAAATCTGCCCCCAGAACAAAAAGAGGCTGCAAAAATTGATTTAGATAACAGATTAAAGGAAATCAATGAAAGTTGCTGGTTGGCTGCAATCAGCGAAGCAGTACCCAACGAACTCACGGACAAAATCGTTGAAGTTAATGTTGTGCCCTTTAACAACCAAAAATATGGCGCCATACTTTACGAAGAGAGTAATTACGGAGGAAAAAACCAAATTGTTTACAAGTTTGAGGAGGCCCTTGGCACCCTTGTCGGAACTTTTAATGTCTCGATAAAACCATCTTCGGTAAAGGTTTTTGTTTTGAGCGACAACAACCCTAACAGCGACTGGTATGTCCAGCTATTTGAGATACAAGATTATAACCGTGGTGGAGCAGAAACAGCTGCCAAAGAAAAGAAATATACTACCGATCTTAAGGACTCTAATTGCATTGACCTTACAGCCGATTTCCCGATCGGCGCAACTACTTTGGGGGGAAGAGATGGCGCAGCTGCCGGAACTGATATTTTCCCCCCGCATCAATTTCTGTCCGTTAAAATAGAAGGTCCTTTTCTGGTTGTGTTTTTTAGAGAAACGTGCAGCGGAGACTGGGGCCCGGAAACCGAGCTTTATGTAATGGCGAGAAGCGACAGTAATTTAAACGACAACGCTCCTTTCAAAGATTGGTGCGGGACAGCTTCAAAACCCTATCCTTGCGCCAGGTCTATGAAAATTCTGAGCGCTGGGCTTATAAGCATGTAGAAAGTTTGATTACTATCCTTCTTTCTAGGCCTTCGCCAAGACTTTCAGTTTCCACACCCTCCCTTTTAGATAGTTCAATGTGAATAATCCGTCTTTCGTAAGCTGGCATCGGGGCCAGCTCTTTTTCTTTTCTAGTCAGCATCACTTCATCGGCTAACGACCTAGCCATTTCTCGCAGGTATTCTATTTTTTTCTCCTTATAATCATTAATATCTAGGTCGACATGAAAATCAACGGCCGTAGTTTTCCGTCGGGAAATAATATTCAAGAGATGCTGGATATCAAACAAAGTTTGGCCTGAGTGACCGATTAAAATCTTCGGCTCTTTTGTTTTTATCTTTATAGGAAGCACTTCCTCGTCTAAGGAGTGGATTTCTACTTCTAAATCAAGCCCTGTTCTTTGAAAAAAATCCTTTATTGTTTTTCTTATTTCTTCTAGTTCTGTTGGACTTATCATGATTAATTCTGGGCTGCTCTTTTTTTAAAGATGAAATATTGCTGGATAATGGAGAACAGATTTGTCACCAGCCAATAAAGACCCAGGGCAGCTGGCAATCTCCAAAGAATAAAAACGGTAAAAATCGGGAGGAAGTATACCATCTGCTTCTGCATCACATTAGAAACCTGACCCAAGCTATCGCCCTTTGTCCGAGATGTTTTCTTTATTTTCGGCATCACCATTTTCATCTGGATAAACTGCGATATACCGACTAAAATAACTAAAATAACATTGGCCCAAACTAATTGGCCGCCGAATGAAGTAGAGTGGCCAAGATTTATCGCCCCTAAGAAAGACTGGTTTATCTTATCAATATGAAAAATCGGGTTATTGTATAGAAAAGAGGATAAAACTTCTGGCTCCATTCCCTTCCAAAAAACCCGGTAGAGAGCAAACAAAATAGGCAGTTGGATCAAAATAGGCAGAAAGCCAGAAAAGGGGTTAATTTTTTCCTTCTGATAAAGCTCCATCATGGCTTTAACCTGTTTTTCCTTATCATTTTTATACTTCTCCTGGATTTCTTTCATCTTTGGCTGCAGTTCAGAAAGCGCCCTTTGAGATCTGATCGCCTTGCTTCCTAACGGATAAAGAACTGCCTTAATCAGAATGGTCAAAATAATTATAGCCACGCCAAAATCATTACCAGGCAGGTATTTGTAGAATAAAATCAGGAGGTTAAAAATTGGCTTGTATAAAATTGCGTAGAAAAGGCCGCTTAAGAAACTCATAGGGGGAATTTAATCTTTTATTTCTGTTAAACCTGCTTTTAAAAAAAGCTTATTAATTACTTCCTCTAGTTCCCAAAAGTCTTTTTTCTCCAGGCCCGGGATAACCACTATTACTCCGTCTATATTTCTTTTCATCAGGGGCAATTTTGCTTTCACCAGTTCTCGGATCCTTCTTTTTATTTGGTTTCTTGTGGTTGCTTTCTTGGAAAACTTTTTGCTGATTGCGAAACCAAACCGCGAGGATTTTAAGCCGTTCCTTATGATTTTAAGATACAAGAAATCTTCCTTAAAACCATTTCCTTCTTTAAAAACCCTTTCAAAGTCCTTTTTTTTCTTAAGTCGATTCTTCTCTGGGAGCATAATTTAAGCTTTTAGACGGCTATTCTCCATCTCCCCTTGGTTCTCCTTCTGGCCAAAACCTGCTTTCCTTTATTGGTTTTTGATCTGGAGCGAAAACCATGGGTTTTTTTTCTCTTTTTTTTCTTTGGTTTGTACGTTAGCGACATGTTTTTATATTATTATTTACAATATCCCACTATAGCTAAAAAAAGAAGCGAGGTCAACTTCTGCTTTTTTTAAAAATTCTCTGAAATCGTTAATCCACAAATTATCCACAGCTTGTTAACAGAGCACGGTGTTTTGTATTTACTTTCAGCCGTCCTTGCCTGTGTTATAATTGACTATAGCTTTAAAATCCGCCAAAATGATAATGCCTTTTTATTTTAAACTAATATGATCAACCAAGAACTCTGGCAGGCAGTTCTCGCCCAGATGCAATTAAATATTTCTCAGGCCAATTTTGCTACTTGGTTTAAAAATACTGAAATCACAAACCAAAAAGAAGGACGGGTTACCATTTCTGTCCCGAATGTTTTTGTTAAAGGCTGGCTGGAAGATAAGTTTAACAAGCCGATATTCAAAATTCTCCACAGCTTGAGCGACGATATTAAAGAAATAGATTATATTGTCGGCAAAACAACCCCGAAAGCTACTAAAAAAGCGGCTGTCTCTTTGCCAGAAGAAACCGACCAGCTGGAGTTTTTAGAGCTCAGGGTAAACAAAGAAACTAATCTTAACCCTCGTTATACTTTCGAATCTTTTGTAGTGGGACCGTTCAACGAACTGCCCCATGCTGCCGCCACAGCTGTAGCCAAAAGCCCTGGTTCTGTTTATAACCCCTTGTTCATATACGGCGGAGTAGGGCTTGGCAAAACCCATCTATTGCAATCTACGGGCAACGAAATCGTTAAAAGCTTTCCGAAAAAGAAGGTCCGCTATCTTTCCACTGAAAAGTTTGCCTCAGAGGTAGTTTCAGCTATCAAAAACCACAGCATGGAACTGCTCAAGACAAAATACCGGGCAATTGATGTTTTAATTATTGATGACGTTCAGTTTCTAGCTGGCAAAGAAAAAACCCAGGAAGAGTTTTTCCATATTTTTAATGTTCTTTACGAAGCTAACAGGCAGATTATCATCTCTTCAGACAGACCGCCCAAAGCTATCCAGTCTTTAGCTGAAAGACTAAGATCAAGGTTTGAGGGCGGCATGATAGCGGATATAAGCAGCCCGGATTTCGAAACCAGGGTGGCCATTTTAAAAACCAAGGCACAAAGCAAAGGCGTGGATTTCAGCGAAGAAATTTACGAATACCTCGCTAATTCCATAACAAGAAACATCAGAGAGCTTGAGGGCGCCCTAAACCGCTTAGCGGTTTACCAAAAGATAAACGGGCACCAACCCGACGTTGAGGTCGCCAAAAATCTTCTTAAAAATCTCCTTTCTTCGCCGACAAACTTTCTTTCTTTCAAAAAAATAATCCAGACTGTGGCTGAATTCTACGACCTAAAGGAAAAAGACATTATAAGCCCTTCCCGAAAAAGGGAAATTGTGAGGCCACGTCAGATAGCCATGTATTTGTTAAGAGAGGAATTAAAAAGCTCTTTCCCTTTTATCGGCAGAAAGTTCAACGGAAAAGACCATACCACAGCTATCCATTCTTATAAAAAGATTTTAAACGAGGTCGCTAAAGACAAACAACTGGAGGAAGAAATAGGAATGATAAAAGAGCGGGTTTTAAGCAGTTAGGGAATGTTAATAACCTGGGAACTCTCTTGTTAAAAAGAATGGGGAGACAAGCGGGGGAAAAATAGGAAAAATAAAGATAAAAAACAATCCACAGATTATTATTAAAAACTCCCCAAACTAAATGTTCTTTGTCCCCACTAAGAATGAAGTTAAAAAGTTGAAATAATCCTTTCTATAATAATAACAATAAGATATTTAAATACTTATTAAAGATATGAAATTAACAATTCTTCAAGAAAAACTAAAAGAGGGGCTGGGAATGATCGAAAGGATATCGTCTAAATCTTTGACTTTACCTATTTTAAATAATGTTTTAATTTCCAGCGAAAAGAACTTTTTAAACCTGGCTGCTACCGACCTAGAAATAGGGGTTAATTGGTGGATTTTAACTAAAACAGAAAAAGAAGGAAGTTTAGCTATTCCCTCTCGCCTTTTTTCCAGTTTTATTAATTTGCTTCCCAACAAGAAAATAGGCGTGGAGGTAAAAAACAATACTGTTTTTCTTGAATGCGAAAACTACAAAACCCAGATCAAGGGTTTCCCAGCCGAAGAATTTCCCATTATCCCCAAAGTGACCGAAGGAGAGTTTATTCTAGTAAACAGTGCTACTTTTTGCCAAAGTCTTAACCAGGTAGTAGATATTGCCGCTCTTTCTACCACCAAGCCAGAGATTTCTGGCATCTATCTCCTGTTCCAAAAAGATTTAATTACCGTTACCGCCACCGATAGTTTCAGGCTAGGCGAGAAAAAGATATTTTTAAAGAACCACTCTGACCTTAAAAAAGATTACTCTTTAATTATTCCCCAGAAAGCAGCTAAGGAGATAATAAACATTTTCGGAGCAAAAAGTAGCGAACTTAAAATTTATTTCTCTTCAAACCAAGTGATGTTTGAACTTCCAATGGCAGAAACCCAGCACGCTCAAGCTCAGTTAGTTTCTCGGCTGATAGAAGGAGAATACCCTAATTACAGAGAAATTATCCCCAAGAAATTCACAACCCAGATTTCTTGCTCAAGACCAGAGTTTTTAAACCAAATTAAGTCTGCTAGCTTATTCAGCGGGAAAATAAACGAAGTGAAGATTAAAGCCGAACCTAAGAAGGGAGAAATAGAGATTTTCAGCCAGAATCCTGAATCTGGAGAATACAGGTCTTCTTTGGCAGCAAAAATAAAGGGCAGCGCGATAGAAGTTTCTTTCAACCATAAGTTTCTTTTAGACGGGTTAGCAAACATAAAGAGCGCGGAGATAAATCTTGAATTAAACGGTTCTTCTGGACCAGGTGTGTTGAGGCCAGTAGGCGACCAAAGTTATCTTTATGTGGTAATGCCGATAAAAGCGACATAATACGACCTTTTATCTTTAAGAAAGACAAGGGGGGCCAGAGCCCCTTTTGTTATTGACAAAATAAATAAAAGATGCTATAATTTAAGCGTCAAGAATGGTTCTTGGCAACTGTTCTTTGTTAACCAAGAGACAATGATACCTATAGAAAGGGTAAGCCATGTTCTGGAGAAAGAAAACACAAGAAGCAGAGCAGGGGCCTCCGAATAGAGGCTGGATTCTGTTTTGGTCTATCTTGCTCGAAGCATCAATGCTTGCGGGCGGGATAGCCATCCTCTACTTGTCCTCGACCCTTTTACTTGGTCGAGGCTCGATGTTGACAGTGATTGCCTTATTGGCTGATGCCCTGGGCGTTATCGTTGTCATCCTGACGCCTGTAGCCGGGTTCCTGCTAGTGTATTTCTGGTGGGCGCCCAACAACCTGTTCTTCAC